>NZ_CP009356.1 GCF_000772105.1 Vibrio tubiashii ATCC 19109 | reverse complement strand
ACCGGACAGTTTTGTTTGCTCAGGCAAACTTTTTTGTTTTACATGCAGTGTAGGATGACACATTTTAACCAGTTAGCAAACAAATATGTGTGATTAGGCAGTATTAACGACAATTTTGTTTGCTTGTGTCACAATTTTTTGTGCGCCGTTCAAATAAGCAAACTTTTTTGTTCTGTTTTTGACAAGTAAATGATCATTAAGCAAACTTTTCTGTCGTCATAAGCAAACTTATTTGTCAGGTAAGCAAACAAAAATGATCACAAAGCAAACTTATATGATCCTAAAGCAAACTTATTTGATCAAGGTGCAAACTTTTCTGATCTGTATTTCTCTAAAAACCATTTAATTTCAATCACTTAAAGGCTCTATAGTTATATAGATCAATAGTCTAATAGTTTAGATAGTACTTAATAGAAACAATAGATCTTATAGTGATTGTGGATAAGTGAATAACGGGCTAACCGGTTGATTTGAGACATCGACTTGAACCACATCATAATAGAAGGGTCTATGATCATTTTTATGTCGTCTTAACTAACATTAATAATTTCAAACACATAGGTGGTTATTCGACAAAAATACACATCGGAATGGGCGTTTAAAGCAAACTTTTTTGTGCGATATAGCAATATCACACATTTTTTTGTACTGATCACTCTATCATGTAGGAAGATCCGATTGTTTTTTAGACAAGTCTTAGTTATTAATTATCATAATGAATGTAAGTACACACTTACATAGCGTGTTGTTACGGCTTTTACCCCACCATCGAGTCTATTAAACACCACACCTGTCTTAAGTGACCATGTCACAAAAGCAAGCGCCTCACTTCACTAGAACATTTTGATTTCAGGGATACCGTCATGAGTGAAGAAGTGACGCTGTGTTTTGGCCTTGAGAAGCGATAATGGGTAGATCCCCAATCGCGGCTCAGCGTGACCAAAGAACACCAAACGTGAGAAAAACCAATGTTGGCCGTTAATGTCTCCATAACAGTCCAATGTGACTTGCTGTTTCTCCTGACCACAAGCTCTATTGCTGACAGACAAATCCACAGTCATCGCATTCACGTCACGTACAAGCAAAGAAGAACGTTTTACATAGTGACTTTCTTTCAACTGGTATTGGCTATCAATTGCAGGACAGTAGGGGCGCTGGTAAATCAATTGATCAAAATAACCACACACAAATCGGACCGCAGCCATTTGCAACCGAGTACATTCGTAATCGGTTAAACTTTCTCGTCGCAGTGGTGCTGGTGAAACCAAATAACGCAGATCCAACGGGGTGGAAAAGTGGATCCGTTGATGCCAGCGTTCAAAATGACAATTGGGACGAACAAAGATGCGCTCAAAATCTCGTTCAAAGGTCAGTGCTAAACAATCGAATATCGCATTAGTGTCCATGATCTTTCTCTGGCTTGAGTTGATGAAACGGCCACCCTATGATTCGCTCGGGATCAGTAGTCGGCATGTATATGCTCTCGATTGTATATATGATTGGTGTTGGTGAAAGCGCTGTTAATGATTAATAAACGTTAAATGTAACTTTGAGTTGTCGACTCTTCGAATGCCACTCGATTCACTCTCTCCAAAAGCTTTATTTAAATTTATTAACCTTCTGTCACTGAAAAAGAAGCCATATAGTCAGGTTATCAGATGATGTTAGTTCGGAGGGAGCATGAAATACGCGTTGATAGTCGGGATCATGGCTACGCTGATTCATCACTCCGCGCTGGCCTCGGTGACGGTGTTTAGGCTGACCCTCGGTACTTCAACGGTGCAAACCATGCTCAAACTTTACCCAACCGCTACGTTTGCGAATGTGGATCGCTATACACATGGCCCAATCTATCGCCTGCCAATTGACACCCTTCACCCACCCACCATTTTGGTCAATGATGGGTTGGCGGAAATCAGTCTTGTGTTTGATCGAGCAGATCGTTTGGTGGCACTGTTATGTGTCATGACCGATCAAGGGCAATTCGAGCGTTTAGCCGAGCAACTGGGCCGACACTACTCAGCAGAACCCCATTTACCTTCACACGTTACCCCACCAGCGAAAGCATTTCGCTCAGGGGAAACGCGCATCTTGCTGCTCACTGCACCAAAACGACATCAGGTGTTTTTGTCGTTTATCGAGGAGGCCTTTTTCGATGCGGTGAAACGCCATCAATCCCATCAACGCGCTTGGCTGGTTCGTCCGTAGCGCAGTCATAAGGAAAGATCATGATCATGCCTGTTCTGATTCCCATCCGTCTCCCCACTCAAGGGTTGCCTTTCTGGCGTCAGTGGCTCCGTTGGTGCACGGCCGTACGTTCGTGGCAGTTGGCGGAAGATTGGCGCTATTGTCATCAAGGACGTGTATTCGTTATCCCGAGCGGTTTTGTGTTTGATGGGGCCTCCTTTCCGCGGGGCCTGTGGGGGGGACTATCGCCGACCGGACTGCTGTTGGTTCCGGGGATTGTTCATGATTTTGCTTACCGCTACGACTATATTTGGGCACTCGATGACGCTCACCACATTGTGAAAGCCGACGAAGGCGCGGGAAAAAAACATTGGGATCGGCTTTTTTATCAAGTTGGGCGAGAAGCTAATGGGATGGCGCTGATCCACGGATTGGTTTGGGGGGGACTTGCACTCTTTGGCGGGGTTGTTTGGCGCCGCTGTCGCCGAACTGTCGCGGAACCCTTATTGCCTAAAGCCTTGGTCGTGATTGATCGGGAGTCCCGATGAGCGTGAATGGCCTTACACCCGAACAACGTATCGCGTTTCAACGGGATGGCTACTTGGGACCTTTGCCATGTTACGTCGATGAACATGGCCTTGACCAAATTCGAGCGTCGCTGAGTGACATTGTCACCCAAGCACCGGAGCATCCCATTTATGGGCGATACAGTGTGCGCGATTGGCACTTGGTGTTGCCTCAACTGGCGGCATTAATGACGCATCCCGTGGTGGTACAGACGCTTCGCCAATTGCTTGGGGAAGACTTGTTGTTGTGGCGATCTTACCTTGATCATGTTTCCGGTGGGGGCAGCAGTACAGGGTGGTTTCAAGATTGGGGAGGCGGAGATTGGAAAGCGATTGGTGAACCGAAACCTTGCTTGAAGCCCATGGGAGTGCCAGCTCGCCGGGACAAGAATGTCTCGGTCTGGCTGGCGTTGGATGATGTCACCGTGGATGACGCGCCCCTCAAGCTTATGTGTCGATCACTGTTTTGCCGTTATCGACAAGTCTGGGTACCGTTACCGAGCGCCGCACAATGGCAAAATCCGTTTGCGGGATGCAGAAGCGTCGATGCGATTTTAAGGCGAGCACAACTCGGTAACCTCGTGCCAAACGTGGATACCTCTCGGTTGTTTGAAAGCTACGATGTCGGGATCGATACATATCGGACGGTCATGCATTATGTGGAAGCTGAAATGGCGAAGTACCAAGCCAAAACCGTCTGGGGGGTGCCGGAGACGACCACCGAAACGGTCGTCTTGCCGATGAAAAAGGGGGAGTTTGTGCTTTTTAATGAGCGGCTCTTGCATGGGTTCTTACCCAACCGCAACTGGTCCAGTCGCTACGCATTGCACTGGCGAGTCACCCGCAGTGATACCCTCATTTATCCCGAACGGTTTTGTGGCGATTTGGTGGACGAGGAGCTGCATTACATCACTCATCACGAAAACTTGTTGTTGTGCGGTGAGGATCGTTCTCGGGGGGCCAACCGGTATCGAAGCGTCAGTGCAGCGCCGCCGACTTAATTCGTTAAGGCGCACTATTCCTTTTTGTGAGCACTTACTTACAGTTACGAGGGACTGAAAAGCGCATGACACGTTGCACGGCATGCATAAGGAACGAGAATTCCAGCACAAATGCCACCTCGTCACTCGCGTTCTGGGTGGGTAAGTCGTATCCTAGGCGCATCGAATCCCATTGTCGTTTATTTGCCAGTACAGACATGCAAATTAAAAAAGATTTTGAATACTACGAAAACCTGCACACTTTGATCTGCCATGCGTTGCTTCACCTGCTGGGTCAGGTGGCTCAATCCGATCGCCATGTGCCAGTGAGTACCCGCAACGAAATTTTAGTGCGATTTCTCAAGCCTAAGCTCAAACAGCGAACGTTGGCCAATGTGAAAAAAGACATCCGTATGATGATCCAGGTGGCGCGATCCAAAAGTGGCAATTTGGAACAAAAGCTTTATCTGCTGAACACCAAATCCAATCAAACCAAACTGGCTGGGGCAGAAAGCCTCTATTCGTTGTTGGTTTATCTTTATGACGAGTTGAATGTCGAATCGCGCTTGTTCGATAAAGAGGCGCCCATTGAACCTGGGGTACTCTACATGTTAGAAGAACATCTCGAGCACTGTTTCGATAACACCGACCAACAAGTCGCACCGCTTTCCGTGTTGATCCAGTCAGAGCAAGCGTCAGAGTTATTGCCGCATATCGAGCAGCACGGCCAGTTTCGTGCCGAGATGAAAGAGTGGCAGGCTGAACAGCACCAAGCCCATATTCTGTTGCATCCAGTATTGGAGGCTTCGAGTGCGGTGACTTCTGCTCATTGAGCGGTGTAGTTAGCCAAACCGATGGAGAAGCCATGCAAAAAAACGGCTAAGTATCCTTATTGAGTGGTTGCCAAGGAACGCTTGATAACGGTGTCTTTAACAGTGATAGAAACCCCGCGATTCGAGCTGAGCGTTCTTGTTTCGCGCTGCCCACCAGTGCAACAATGTTTGCATCGGGTAACGCGTCGTCAGGCAAAAGCCGCACGAGCTGACCACTGTCAATTTGTGGTTTAACGTCCCACTCAGAGCGCATGATGATACCTAGTCCTGCTAACGCCCACTCTTTGATCACTCGTCCTTCATTACTCGCAAGGCTAGGATTGATTCGAATCACCTGCTCACGGTCGTTTGCCATATCGGTAAAGGGCCACGGTGCCACGTCTTCGTTGTTTTCTCTTAATGCGTACAACGGTGTTGTAAGAGATCGAATGGGGTCTCTGGTCGACCCATTTCTTGAATGTCTTGTGGTGAGGCGCCGATAAAACGTTGCTTGGCCGCTAAAGTGACCATTCTCAATGATGAGTTGTTTCACGTTCCAATAGATATAATGACGTCCCATTGGTGATGGGATGACCACTCTGGGTGATCAGAAAGCTCGAGTTCGATATCGAGCGTTGGGTGCATGTGTTGATATCGACCTAAAAGGGGAGCGACGTCATCGTTGCCGAACCCAAGGGGCGCTAAGACACTAAGTTTACCGCAAATCTGTCCTTTGCGCTCATCCACTTGTTCCTGCCGTTCATCCAGTGCAGGCAAAATCGTTAGACCTTTTTTAATAGCAGTTGCCCCTCTTTCATTAAGCTGACCACTCGCGATGGGCGCTGAAGTATCGGGACTGAGCGTTTTTTCGATGTGCTGCAGCCCAGGTGTCACTGAGGGCGGGGCACGTGATCACAGGAGAAAAGCCTGCTATGCGTGAGGAGGAAATGCGTGGTTTCTCAGCTAGCGAAATGGGCTGAGGGGCTTCTAGCACGTTGTTTTTTATGGTTTTAAACCACAAATTTTATATTGTTTAATATTTACATTTTGTTACAAACTGCTGGAAATTGATGACAGCCCAACAAAAAATTTCATATTAATGATTTTTAAAATAACGCATATTGACACACTGCATATGCATGTATAACTATCGATGGCCTATTGTGAAGGATTTATTACAGTGAAACGGATGTTCCATCTTGAAAATATTAGTTGTACAAAACCCCAAATCTGCTACTGAGTTTGAAAACTATTTCTTTAACGTATTTCCTATTGCTGAAGTTCGTATTTTAACCAGTAAAAACACGATTCGATGTTTTAATAATATGAGTGATAATTGTTCTGTGTGTTATGGCCCAGAATATGAGTCAAAAAAGTTCGATGAATTCTTATTTAATCAAACCACTCTGTTTAGACCTGATATTATTTTTTCCAACTCCGAAGTTGATGTTTTACGTACTTCTGTTGCGCGAGATTTAATAGGAATTAAAGGTCAGACCGTTAAGGAAGCGACCGCATTTCGCGACAAAGTGGCAATGAAAAAATTATTTTCGCGCATGTCATTGGCCGCGCCACGTTTTTCAGAAGTCAGTTGTCTGTCCGATATTATTTCATTTTTGAACCAGAACCGAAAAATCGTTTTAAAACCCAGGATGGGATCAGGCTCTCAAGGGGTCTTCGTCTTGGACGATATCCAGAAAGCGGTAAGTTTATTGCGAGGGAATAGCGAGCTTCTCAGTGAGGTGTCGCATGGCCAATACATGGTTGAGGAGTTTGTCGTCGGTGACGTCTACCACGTTGATGTCATTGTGAGCCAGAACCAGATGGTGCTCTTCTCTCCGTCCAAGTATTTTCACCCTCCCCACACCTTCAATGAGTTTAATGTGGGGTCCTATATGCTTGATGAGACTTGTCCTGATTACCTCGCGTTGCAGGCATTATTGACCGCAAGTTTGCCTAAAGCACAGCTTTGCGATGGTATCTATCATTTTGAGTTCTTTAAATCACCGTCCTCGACACGCTTCATTGCGGGTGAAGTGGGGAGCAGAATTGGAGGGGGGTTGATCAAAGATTCAATCAGCGCTTCGTTTGGTGTGAACCCCTTGAAAATGCTCATCGATGTGTTGACGGGGCAACCTGTGGAGTGGGTTCAAAGAACGTCATTGTCCGGATGGTTGCTGAATACGGCAATGACCAAAGATTGGCAGGACGTTAAGTATGACACGGCTGCATTGAACGTCACCTCGCTCAAAACGCACCGTTTTGACGCGCAACCCTCGGCCAGCTCGGTGACCTGCGAACAGAAACTGCTTTTCTCGTATGAGCGCACGCAAACCTTACAGTCGGCGATTGAGGAGTTCCTGTGTTAGTTGAAGGCGGCGTATCACCCTCATCACGTGTGTCTACTCGCTCACTTATGTACGTACTCTGCACGTTTCTGTTTGCGGTGGGCAGCTATATCTTGACCCCGTTTTTTGCCATTTATGTTTCGGATTCCTTAGGCTTTGGCCTGGCGTTTGCGGGCTCACTCATTACGATAAAAATCGTTGTGCAACGTGGCTTATCCATTGTGGGTGGGGCGTTATCTGATCAGTATCCGAGCCATCAAGTGGCAATGTTAGGCGTTGCCGCACGGTGCTTCTCATACTTGTTATTGGCGATCAACCCCACGGAAGTGACGTTAGTGCTCTCTGCCGTGCTCAATGGGGTCGGCAGCGCTCTGTTTCACCCTTCGGTCAGAAAGCTGCTGTTCCTGCCTTACAAAGATAACGATGCGTTGCTTCAGAAAGTCATTGTGTGGCGCAGCATGAGCCTGAACACTGGCACGGCCATTGGTCCCGTGATTGGGTCGTTGCTGATCTCTGAGCATTTCTCCGCCGCTTGTATTGCGATCGCGGCAATTTACGCCTGCTCTGTCGTGGTATTCATCGGTGCGCGCGCTGAAACTGACGATCAGGCCCGACCGACACCGATGCCGTTATCCGTCAACACGGTTCGCCAAGCGATATCGCTCCAAGTATTGAGTGTGCTCAAACTGCAGTTTGCGTTCATCTTTTTGTACAGCCATTTAGAGTACCTGCTGCCCGTTTTTGTTGAGCAAACCTTCAGTACGAAAATGGTTGCCGCAATGTTCATGGTCAATTCGTTCGTCGTGATCCTACTGCAGAGCAAAATTGCCAAGTTGGCACTGGGGGCCAATGCGATCCAATTGTCGCTGGTTGTGGTGTTTGGCTTATTGTATTTGGCGAGTGAGATCAGTGACGACCGCTTTTACTGGGCTCCGGCCGCGTTATTGCTCGGTGTGGTGGTGTTTTCAGTATTTGAAATCGCCTGTTCCTTTCGAGTCGATTATCAACTCACCAAGGTATCGGATGACAGTTTGTCCGGTACGGTCTTCGGGTGTGCAAGTGCCATTGCCGCCCTAGCGTTTTTGCTGGCCAATGCCGTGAACTATTGGCTGTATGAATGGCTTGGTTTCGCAAACTTATGGGCGTCGTATCTGGGTGTGTGCAGTTTGGCGTTTTTATTTTCTTATATCAGCAACAAGGAGAAGTTCTGATGTCAGTCACTGTGATTGTGTCACGGTCGGCCTACGATTGCCTAGAATCTAACGGCCAGCTATTTGAGTGTTTAGCGGACAGGGAGCTCGTCTATGTTTTTTCTGTTAGAGCCTCGAACCTGCCTCCAAAAGGCAGTTACAAAGAACTGCATCTGATTGAGCTTCGAGATGCAGAAGAGCAATTAACGCAACTGCTGAAGAGTATCCAGTGCCGTTATGACATCGAGCAGGTGGTGTATGTCTCAGAACAAGAGGTGATCCCTGTCGCGTACGCGCAGCAAGCCTTAGGGCTGTCGAACCTAACCGTCAAAAAAGCGCAAAACTTTCGAGATAAGCCCCGAATGAATGGGCTTGCAGAGCAGGCGGGAATTGAAGTGAACCCCATTTATCAAGGGAGTTCACTTGAAGAACTGAGCACATTTATCGAGCGATATGGCAAAGTGGTGTTGAAACCCACGGCGGAGGCGGGGTCGGTCGGCGTGCACATGTTGACTGAGGCGGCGCTCGCCTTTGAGATGTACGATCCTGAGACCATGCTGATTCAAGCCTATAACCCTAATGATTTGTACCATCTAGACGCGTTAGTGAGAGACAATCAATTGGTCTTTTCATCGTTAGGTCAATACAGCGTTCCTTGCGCCGACTACGCGACCGAAAAGTGGAAAGCGTCGTTGATTTCGAACCAGGCGACGGCACTGCATGCGACGGCGACAGCGGCATTGATGCGCTATTTATCCGCGGCAGACGTGCAGAATGGGGTGTTTCACTTTGAGTTTTTCTCAGATGGTGACAACCTGACTTTGTGCGAAATTGCGATCCGTCCTGGCGGGGGCGGTATCGCGCAGGCGATCGACAATGTCCATGGCATCAACTTATTTGACGAGCACATTCGATGGCAATTAGGGCTCCCGGCGGCCTGCAAAAATAAAACCAATCAGACGTACTATACGGCAACGATGAGCTACTTTAATAAAGAGAGTGGGCGCTTTACGAAATTAGATTTAGCCAGCCTTTCTGAACAGGTAAATAGTATTAAATACATGTCTAAGATCGGGCAATCCGTTCAAACGGCGAGAAATGGTTCGGATGAGCTGTTTTATTTATTGCTAAATAACCAACCTTCTTATCATCAATTACTTCAAACCGTTGATGAAATTATAGACAACGCAGAAGTTAATATTAATCACTAGAGATTCACGACCACTCTCATGAGCAAAATATATAAAGGAATGAGCCGCGCGCCTGGTACGTGTGGGGAACTCTTGCAGGGGTTCGATAGGGATAATAATCCATTTCATATTACATTACCGATTAATCGTTATACGGAAACGGAAGTACTGATCCATATTTGTGATAATGATGAGATTATTATTATTGGTAATTTGGGGGAGAAAACAAAACGCGCCATAAGACGTGCGTGTGAGTATTGTGGTCTGGCAGGTGCCTTCATTTATGTCCATCAACGTTCCGATATTCCGGTGGGAAAAGGGATGGCATCCAGTACCTCCAACATTTTGGCGGCGGCGTCCGCGGTATTTGAAGCAATGGGCGTTCCGGTCAGCTCGGCTCAGCTTAACCAGATTTGCATTGGTATCGAATCCAGTGATGGGATTGCCTATGCCGGGATGAGTGCCGTGAATCAACAGTCGGGTCAGTTGCTGGCCCAAATGACTCAACTTCCGCCGTTTAGCGTTTTAGTCATTGAGCCTCACAGTACGGTGATCACCAACCAGGTTACGTTAAGCTCACGCCATAAACAGCGTCAACATGCGCTGTTGGAAACCATGCGCAATGCTTCGTTGGATCTCAGGACCATTTCGGACGTGGCCACCAAATCGGCGGCGTTGAACCAGTGTGATAATCCCAACCCATTGTACGACAAGTTTTCGCCCGTCTATCGCACGTTTGGCGCGCTCGGCCTCGCCGTGGGACACACGGGCAGTGTATTGGGACTGATTTACGACTCTGAGCACAAGGCTTTTCAATCGATGCAATTGATGAAGGAGAGCCGGTTCATTAATGACAACGAGATAACATTGCACGTTTGCCAAACCGAATACGAACGGCAATGGGAATGGCTTCAAACACCAAGGTTACAGGGGTAGGGGATAGTGTTGAAAATTGTACAAGGTGGGGCGGATTTTAACGGTCACCAGCATCAAATCGACTTAGCAACGTGCGTCAATGCGATGGGGCCGCCCATTTCAAGCATTGACGTGGCGCAAAGCCTCGAACACCATCGGCAGTTGTTGGTGCATCCCTTTCATGCCACTGACGCGTTTCTAGAAAGCTACGCGCGCTTTCTCGGCGTGGAGGCGCAGTCTTTGGTGGCGGGGCGAGGGATCACTGAGCTCATTCATAGCGTGATCCAAGTGTACGGTCGTGAGAACACCGGCTTCGTGACCCCCGACTACACCGACTTTAACTTGCTGCTTGATAAGCAAAATATCGCTGCGATCTGTGCCCCAGAGCGAGAGCGAGCCCTGAACGCTCTGGCGAAGGTCAAGCAGGCGGTGATCCTCAGCAATCCATGCAACCCAACGGGCGTCGCGATCGAAGCGTCACGACTGAGAGCCCTCTGCTTAAACAATCCCAGTACGATGTTTGTAGTCGATGAATCGTATGTAGAGTTTACCGCTGAGCCCGCTAAATGGAGCATGTTAGGCAGTGAGCTGCATAATGTGATTGTGCTGCGCTCGCCGACCAAGTGTTTTGGGATGGGGGGGATTCGAGTCGGCGCCGCTTGGACGCGGGAGCCTGCGACTCGAAAGACGTTGGCAAGCCACATCACCAAATGGCCACTGTCGACCTTCGATTCTCATTATGCGTGCGCCGCACTGGAGCGCCAGCAATGGAAGTCGGAAACCACGCAAAAGTTACTGGTTCACGCGGCGGCCATGGAAGAGGTGTTGTGCCAATTAGGGTTCGACGTGATTTCAAACTCTCCCACCCATTTTCGCTTTGTGTTGCACCCTCATCCCGCCGCCATTTTTGACCAATTACGCCAACATGGGATTTTTGTCCGAACTAAGACGGCTGAAGAAGGGGTGCAAGGATTCCGCGTGACTGCGCCAACCTGTTTAGATCATTTACCAACGCTCGAGCGTGCATTGCAAGAGGTGTCCTGTGCTGGCTGAGGTTAAAAAAACCATTGCGGCCAATATGCTGCGTTCGTTTCCTCAATCGAATCGGGGGCAAATCGGCCGTGAGTTGGAATTTCCACTGATTACAAAGAGCAAGCAACCCGGTGAATCACAACGCGTCATTGAGACCTTACTCGCTCAGGGCGCGCGTCCGCTCTACAAAGATGAGCGATTAGTCGGGGCGCAGTTTGAGTTGTTCAGCTTTTGTTCTGAAGCGGGCCGCTCGACAATTGAATGGGTGTCTACGCCGTGCGCTGACCTTCATGCGTTGAAATCGCAGACTTTGCAGGCTCTGTCGACGCTCAACCAAGCGTTGGTTGTGCATGACTATCAGTTGCTTGGGCTGGGGATCCACCCCTATGAAACGCCCGGAGCCAAAGCGCGGACACCGAAAGTGCATTATCAGAGCCTCGCGAAAGTGCTCGGCCATCGCTGGGATTGGTTCACGGTGATTTGCGGAGACCATGTTCATATTGATACGTGTCAGAGGGAGTTGTTATCGATGACGTCGGCGCTTGATATGGCCATCCCGTTTGTTGTGGCCCAATGCGCCAATTCGCCGCTGAAAGATCAGGCGCTTTGTGACATCGATAGCTACCGAGAATACTATCAATTTCAGCATCGGCTAGAGCCCTCTAGACATGGCATTGTCGGCGAACCCATCACCTCAATGGAGCAACTGATTGAGCCTAGGTTTGAAGAGCAATTTCTGCTTCATCATTCTAAATGCAGCGGGACCTACTCAGCGGTAGGGGTGCCATTTTCTGATTGGGTTCGACATCACGTGGCAAGTTCCCAAGAGGTTTGGGAAGCTTTTCAGTTTCATCAACATTACACGTGGAACTCGGTGAGAGCGCGGCAAGAATACGGCACCATCGAAGTGCGGGCAGGGTGTCTGCCTCCCGAGCAATACCTCTGGCTTTATCCCGCGATCATTACAGGGCTGTCAACGTGTCATAAAGAGGTCACCGATTTGATTGTGTCGTTTCTTCCTGACAAGTCCGAGCGTTTGCAATGGTATCAAGACTGCTTGAAAGGGGGCGCGAGAGTGAAATACCACGAACTGCACCGTCAATTGGAAGCGCTGGCTCATCAGGGGCTTGAACGGCGCGGGTTAGGGGAGGAAACCATGTTGGTGCACCCTGAACTCAACCCCGCCCAGCAGTTTCGAAATGCCGTGCATAAGAGCTCATTTGACTCGGCTATTTTGGAAAGAATCTACGACTTAAATAACGTTAATTAACACAACAGAATGGATTCACTACGATGAAAATTTTGGAAATTTCGGATCTTGAAGTGCAAGAATTGGTGTCGCGTGAAGAAGCGCGCCAACAGAGCACACTCAGCATGTTGGCTTCAGAGAACATACAAACCAAAAACAGCTTATTGGCACAAAGTTCCTTGTTCGCCAACAAAACCTTGGAAGGTTATCCCGGTAAGCGTTTTCATGCTGGAGGGCAGCTAGCCGATCAGCTTGAGCTTTTGTGCATCGACAGAGCAAAAGCGCTGTTTGGTTGCCAGTACGCGAACGTTCAGGCGCACTCCGGAAGCCAGGCAAATCATATTGTTTACAATGCGCTGCTAGCGCCAGGCGATGCCGTGCTCGCGTTATCCTTAGACGCTGGTGGACATTTAAGCCACGGCGCAAAAGTGAATCAAACGAGTGCGCTGTATCGTTTTCAGCATTATGGCGTCGATGACGGAGACTTGATCAATTACGCACAGATCCAGGAGCTTGCCGATCGGCATCAACCCAAGATTATCCTCTGCGGCGGTTCATCCTATACACGAGAAATCGACTTTAGCGCGATAGCCGACATTGCCAACTCCGTTGGCGCGTACTTGTTTGTCGATATGGCGCATTTTGCTGGGCAAGTTGCGGCAGGTCGTTACAGTAATCCGCTGGAGTATGCGGATATCGCGACGACGACATTGTATAAAAGTTTAGCTGGGCCAAGGGGCGCGATTATCTTGGCTCAGTCTTCAGACATTGGGGCTCGAATCGATCGCAGTCTGTTTCCTGGGTACCAAGGTACGCCTTCAATCAACAACATTGCTGCCAAAGCGATCTGTCTGCATGAAGCGTCAACCCAAGAGTTCAAATCTTACATTGATCTGTCCATCTCGTTAGCGAAGCAATTGTGCTTCACACTCAAGAACAGAGGGCTCGAGTTAGTGACCGATGGCACGGACACCAGCATGGTGCTAGTGGATTTGAGGCAGCAAATGATTAGCGGTAAGCAAGCCTCTGACTTGTTGGAGCGATGTGGCATCATTGTGAACCATAACGTCGCGCCTAACGATACGCGCTCTGTTATGGAAGGAAGCGCTGTTCGCCTATCGACCAACGTGATGGCAAGAAGGCGGATAAAAGATGACAACGCCCAGATTATTTTTGACATCATTGCCGACGTGTTTATCAGCTTGATCCAAGAAAAACCTTTTGATTTTAAGGCTGCGAGTGAGACCGTGGCCCATATTTGTCAGCGTCACCCTGTGGCCTCAGTATTGAGTATTGAGCACATGGAGCCAGAACTCTCGGTTGTGGCTTAACCGACAAACCTACTCGGTCAGGATAGGGACAGGCCTTGTGGATGGGCGCATTCAGTGGCACAGAATTTCTCGTGCCCCAAGCGGCGACACGCGGGCTGAGAGCGGCTTGTTTAAGCGTTGAACGATTGAGACATTCCGTAGAGCGAAATCTGATATCCGCGGTAAAAATAGAAAGGCCGATCGAAAAAGACGACCTTTCTATATTTTATGTTGGCTTATCCAGAGTGATTAATGGCGTTTATCTCGATATTGGTTATCCATGTTATTTTTTGATAAACACCAAATTAAAATTTAATGGTGTCTTATCTGAAATCGTAATGCCACCTGCCAATTTAGCTAAGGTGGCTAAATTTTCACTTGGGATCCCAAAGTCTTTTGCACTGATCATGACCGGGGAAGATGTACTTGCGATCAGATAATGTTCCGTTGGGATGATCGTGACAGGGAAACGGAGCGTTTTTTTCACGCCATACAATTCTACGTCGACGGGAATAATCGCGTGCTGCGCGCCTGTGGTGAATAATGCGCGATCAAGGTTAGCCACAATATTCACTTTAGGAAAAAGGGCCGATTCAAAATACAGCTCTGATAGGCGAGTATCTCGGATTGAAACCCCAGTCTTAATCGTTGTGATGTCGAGAGACAACGACAAGCGGCCATCGTCTGATAATACTCCAGCTGCCGGTTGAATGGAGGCGGGCTCGATCACATACTGATTCTTGATGGTCGAAAAACTGATACTAGACAGCTTTTTATCAAGACGGTATTCATCTGAAGCGAAGGCATGTGAGCAAGCAACCGTCACCAGGATGCCGAATGCGATAATTATTTTTTTCATGTTTAATTTCTCCTTGTTTGTTTTTTTGCGGCGAGGATGGTACCTATTTTTCTATTATTTCTGGTCTTACCTCAAATTAATTTATGGGTAATTAAGATCGCTTCATAGTGTTATTGTTTATTAAAGGTTAAATGCATTGTCATGCCAGATCAGACAGGTGCTGTGAATAAGGATTATTTCTAGTGAACTTTTATGAATAGTCCTGATGGCGGGCTGATTGGGCGCTGAATTTTGATTATTTTTTAGATATTAATGGGTTTAGTCAACGTCATACCGGATTATCCAGGTGTGAAGAACCCCATCATATAAATTCATAACTCAGGCAGGTAATCCGATGTGGGATTGGGCCGGTAAATCGAGGGGGGGCTCGCACTGTCGCGCAAAAACGCACTTTGCCAAAATGTGTGTTGATGCACAGAGTGAGTTGACTGAACCCCCCGCTTGTGTGAGGTTGCAATCAGCATCATATTCTGGCGTGCGGACGGATCAAATAGGCAAAGGACATGGTGCCAACATCGGCTGTAAACCGTCGCTGCGGCAGTACATCATTCGATACCTTGGGTATATTGTCGCGACGCTCCCTTTGGGCCTTGGTATTGTCTGGATGGCGTTTTCTTCCAACGTAGACACCCGATTGCTTACACTGAGCGGGGAGCGCCGCGTCTCTCATCGCAGCTTTGCTGACTCGCTCGACGAGGAGGTGGATCTTTCCATAAAAAGTAGACACATGCTCCCAGATTAGCCACTGGATGCCATTAAGTCTCCTTGCACGTGACAGAGAAACAGGAAAGTTAATTGCCGCTCTAGCTTATGGCTGCGCGATTGGTATCTTTTCATCTAGATCGCGAGGTAAACATGATAGGCACTAGCGCCAAACCCGATGCTGTTGCTACTATCCCCCCAAAGATTGACATGGGCAGTATTTAAATGTGATTTATAGATATCCAGTTTGGTTTTTTATCGGCACTCGATTTGCCATAAGTATTTCATCGTTTTTATCTATTAGAGTTATCGTTATTTCCCATTAAACAAATGCAATCATTGAAGATATATTCTTCGTGGGCAGAAAGGAGCTTTTGATTAGCCATTGACCACTCGACTGGTTAAATGGTTAGGACGCATTGGAGAGCATCCATGAAGATGTCAAAAAGCTTTTTACTAATTACAGTTGGCTTAGCCAGCACATCTCTACAGGCGCAGACCCTGACAAGAGACAATGGCGCACCAGTCGGTGACAACCAGAATTCAATCACAGCAGGTGAAAACGGAAGCGTATTACTGCAAGACGTTCACCTGATCCAAAAATTGCAGCGTTTTGCCAGAGAGCGAATTCCAGAGCGTGTTGTACATGCTCGTGGTACAGGTGCTCATGGTGAGTTCGTTGCATCGGGTGATTTTAGTGACTTAACGGTTTCCGCTCCTTTTACTAATAAAGGAAAGGTCACTCCTGTTTTCGTTCGTTTTTCGACCGTTATTCACTCAAAAGGATCACCAGAGACACTTCGCGATCCTCGTGGTTTTGCCACTAAATTTTATACTGAACAGGGTAACTGGGATCTGGTAGGGAACAACCTGCCTGTGTTCTTCATCCGTGATTCAATTAAGTTTCCGGATATGGTGCACTCTCTAAAACCGTCTCCAGTTAACAACGTTCAGGATCCAAACCGATTCTTTGACTTCTTCAGCCATGAGCCGGGTGCGACCAACATGCTGACTTGGCTATATAGCAACCTAGGCACGCCAGCAAGCTATCGCACTATGGATGGCTTTGGTGTCCACGCTTACAAGTGGATTAACAAGAAAGGCGATGTGAACTATGTGAAGTTCCAATGGAAAAGCCAGCAAGGCATTGAAAGTCTTCGTCCTGATGAAGTGACGGCAATGCAGGGTAAGGACTTCAACCATTTAACCAATGATCTCTACAAAGAAATTGGTCTTGGGAACTACCCTAAGTGGGATCTGTACGTGAAAGTGTTATCGCCAGAAGCCCTGAACAAACTGGATTACAACGGGTTGGATGCAACCAAAGTATGGCTGAATGTACCGGATCAAAAAGTCGGCACTATGACGTTAAACCGCCTCCCAGAAAATTTCTTTTTAGACACTGAACAGTCGGCATTTGCACCGTCAAATTTGATTCCTGGTATCGAGCCATCGGAAGACCGTTTGCTACAAGGTCGTTTGTTCTCTTATGCAGATACACAGTTGTACCGCTTAGGAGTGAACTTGTTCCAACTGCCAGTAAACCGTCCGTTAGCATCCGTGAATAACCATAATCAAGAAGGATTGAGCAACAACGCGAAGCAAGGCCATGGTGATGTGAACTACGAACCAAGCCGTAAACTGGCGCTGGAAGAAGGCTCGCAATTTAAAGCGGTTGAAACCAAGCTGGTCGGGACTGTTCAACAAAAAGCAATCAGCAATCCTCGCAACTTCTACCAAGCAGGTGTGTTGTTCCGCAGCATGAGCAAGCAAGATCAGAGTGATTTGATTGCCAACTTAGCGGGTGACCTAAATAAGGTGATGGATAAAGACGTTAAGGAAACCATGGTGAGCTATTTCTATCGTGCAGATAAAGAGTACGGTACGCGTCTGGCCAAGGCAACAGATAGCAATCTCAAGCAAGTGAAAAACAAAGCGATGATGTAAGCAATAAGTTTTGACCTGCGGGAGAGTTATCTGCTCTTTTCTGCCCGAAAATCAGGGCTCCCGTGGGTCATTCTCCCATTCCGTTAATGAGGATGAGTAAATGAAAACCGTGTTTTTGCTCTGCGCCGTTCTGTTCTCTTGGAGCTTCTCGTTAGCCTTGTTGGCTGCCGAAGACAAATTGGAAGAGGAATACCAATCTCTGGTTGAACTATTCTTTGGTGCTGCGCGGATTGGCAATAACGAAGTGGTCGATACTTTTGTTTCTCAAGGTTTTCCAATCGACCAACGAAATAATCAAAGTTATACCGCTTTGATGGTGGCAGCGTATCAAGGAAATAGAGAAACCGTTCGCTTGCTGCTCGACTCAGGTGCCAACGCCTGCCTGCAAGATAAGCGTGGTAACACCGCATTAATGGGGGCACTCATCAAACGCGAAATTGGTATAGCGAAAGACCTATATCAAGCGGAGTGCTCGCCAGAGTTGCGCAATAAAGCTGGGCTAAATTTGAAAGAATTTGCCGAGATCTATGGTCAATCCAATGTTCTGAAATTGATTCAACACTGATAAATAACAATCAATAGGATCCACAGTATGAATAACACCACATGGCTTGCGGCACTGACGCCACGAGTAAAACTTGATGATGTAAAAGGTCGTGCTTTGATGGTTCATGCTGGTGGCGATAATCACTCTGACCATCCGGCGAAACTTGGCGGCGGTGGTGCTCGAATTGTGTGTGGTGTGATTAAGTAATCCCCTTCTTTAGACGCCACAAACAATAAACGGTCCAGATTATCTGGACCGTTTTCTTAGTTCTGTCGCATCGGAGGGAACTAATACGCTTTGTAATGTTTGAAGTCCTGTTTTTACTTTAACTTGGGCACTACATGGACTTCTCCGGCTCCCAATCCCCATCTGATATCGCTTTTGTAGCAGTTCGATATGCTAAGCGACCGAGATATTGAAGAGAGTTTAGCGGACCGACGAACCCTAGTAGATCACTTCATCATAGACCGGTGGGTCATCAATTTCGCTCCAGGATAGAGGCTAAAATCCGGCCAATTCAATGACAGCAAGTAGGCGATTGAGTCAGCTTCGGCTGGCCGTTTCCACGTGTGCGGTAGTTCCAATCTTGTTCAGTTCACCACCGTTTGTTTTGGGGTTTCTGAGTGGTGAAGGGAAACTGGATTTCTTGGAGCTTGAGATATGGATAGACACGCCGCCGTAAGGGGGCAGGCGCAACCAGCGGCAGCGAGAAAGAAAAGCCCCAATTTTGACTTCAAGCTCATCATCTTCCTTTAGAGATTGTTCTGTGGCGCAAACGGCATATTACGGTGGGTACGAACACTGCGAAGAATCATCGATATATCTGGTGATGGCGCTTATGACACTATCAGGATTTAGAATTCATTCTCAATTCAATCTTTTTTGTTATTGGAGAACATGTGAGCCCGTCACGCTCTTTAGTGAAATTATATACATTAACGGCAAGTAACATTAGACTTAAAAAGTATTCGTCATCAAAACAGGCCAGAGTAGATAGGAATGACAAAGGAAACAGCACTCATTCAAGCACAAGATCCAAACAGCATGCTCCAGAAGTCGCGAAAAGTTACTACGAAATACATGACTGCAACAGAACGTGAGACTTACATTATCAAACGATCAATCGAATGTTTTGCTCGACATGGGTTTGGCGTAACTACACGTGAATTAGCTAAAAATATCGGTGTTACCCAACCGCTGATATATCGATATTTTGGAAGCAAAGAGGCATTGATTGAACGAGTTCATCATGAAGTGTTTGTTTCTCGTTGGAACCCTCAATGGGAAATTGCACTATCCGATCAAAAACAGCCTATAGAAGAAAGGTTGATCAATTATTTAGAAGAATACACTTCGGCCATTTTAGAAAATGATTGGGTTCGATTGTTCATTTTTACGGCATTAAGTAATCCAGAGTTCAACAAAAACTATACTCAACTTTTAAAAGAAAAAATATTTTTCCCTATCTTAAGCGAAATTAGGGCAGCGCATGGGTTAGATCCAGCCCCTTCAGAAATTGATATTGAAATAATTTGGGGATTCCATTCCAGTTTCTTTTATATGGGGATACGTCGCTGGATCTACCTTATGCAACTACCTGAAGATATTAATGCAATTATAAGAGCACGAGTAAAGCATTTTCTTTATGGATACTATGCTCTATTAGAAAATAGTCATTAATATTACTCACCTATTTTGAGTATTTTCAAAACATTCAGCAGTCTTAGCGTGTTTTTTTCTGTATTCGTAAAGCATAATAATGCTAAACACAAGTACTAATATAATTGGAAAGATGGCTGCCGATTGAAAAGAGATTTGCGCAGCTTTAGCCAATACATTATCAAGTGCAACACCGTCAAGAGCATCAAAAGCATCACCCCCTCCAGCAATCGTCAACTTTGCTGTATCAAACACACTTCCCATCATTGGAAGAACAAAATAAATCGATAGAGAACCTGCCGACCCCATTAAGCCCAAAAAGAATTCACCACCACGAGGAAAGCGCTCAGATGTACTAGCAAGCATAGTGGGCCACAAAAAACTGACACCGACCCCCCAAAGTGTTGAGGCTATTATTGCACTGTACGGATCTACCGATTGACTTAGTAAATAAAGTCCAATCGCTGATAATATACAAGACACCAATAGCAAGCCGGTATTAGAAATATATTTTGATAAAAAACCTGCACTATGACGCATAAAAAACATCAAACTTGAAATATAGATTAGGATCACTATCCCTGGCATTCCGATGGTATGACTAAGAGTAATATCAACCCATTGTCCCGGTGCAAGTTCTGTCGCAGCAGTAAGAAACATTGCGAAAAACCAAATAACAAAAGACGGTCTCCGGGTTATTTCGGCCAGCATATCGGTAAATTTTACGCCCGACTCTACGCGTTCTGTATTTGGAAATTTGACACCTATGATTAAAAGTAAGAACAAGATTGTTGGTATGAGTATTATTCCGAACTTGACTTGCCACCCGACTCCAATCGCATCAAACCCAAGGCTTGCTACCCCTCCGACGACGATACCAGCAGGCCACCAAGCATGTAATATATTAAGCCTATTCGTTTTATCTTTGGGGTAAATAGCAGTGGTTAAAGGGTTTACTGCAGATTCAGTAAAACCCCACCCGATACCAGTTAATCCCATGCCTATCCAGAATACCCAATATATATCGTCGCCTTCGACTAACACTGGGCCAAACATAGTAATCAGAGTCCCCGCTACAAAACTCACACCGGCTAGCTGCAGCATTCTTCCAATCCCAATTATGTTCACCAGCGGGCTGCCAAAAAACAAAGTAAATGAAAAACCCAAGAATGCCACTCCAAGGATTTGACCTATTAATGTTGCAGAGTTGGCAGCATCTATTGGATTAAGAAAGAGCGCTTGAACGTCCCCAGCAATAGCACCACGCAAGCCAAAACTGAGCCCCGATGTAAAGATCGCCAAAACACTAATCAAAAATAATCTTAATTTTTTTTCAGTTAAATTTTCAGATTTTGACATTGTCATTTTTTGCTCCATGTAAATGAACCATTATTTTTCATGATCCCAAGGTTAGTATTCGTTTCTTATTCTTGGACTTCCGCATAAATATAAATCAAAGAAGCGCAATCTAGTGGCATAGCTGAGTTACTATTAATCATTCTAGAATGGCGTCCACGCTCTCCAAAAATGGAATTAATTAGATCCGAAGCGCCATCTAATACTTTAGGCTGCTCCGTCCAGCGTGAGGTGGGGTTAACATTTAAAACACCTACCACTCTTATGATTTTTTTAACTCGATTTAAGTCACCAAGGTGTTTTTTCAATTGCGCCACTGCATTCAATGCAGATAATCGACATGCTTGATAGCCTTCTTCGTCGGTAAGCTCTCCACCTTTGCCTAATTGACCTTCATATTTCAACTCGCCATCAACCCACGGAAGTTGACCGGATGTCATCACGATATTGCCAGTTTGTACTATAGGTTCGTAATTGGACACCGCGTTTGGTGCTGCAGGTAGCTCGATACCTAGCATCAATAACTGTGCTTCCGGATTTGTTTTAACAGAATTAAGTGACATGAGTTACTCCTTTTTATCATTTGATAAACAATTCAATAACAGAGTAGTCGTGATGATTAATAAGTCAATAGGTTTTCATCTTGAAAATCGCAATTTGCAAACTTAACGACGTAAAAACGATCATCAAGACTTTGTTTTCGCTTTCATTGTCCAAGCTCGTTAGCCAGTACTCTGTGCAAATTTAATGTGAGGTGAACCGAAAGATGACAAATGAACAGTTGAACGATGATTGTAGGTTGTGTCGAAAGGGGGGCGCTTGACTTCTTTACCCCAAAAAACTGCTGAGCACATTATCGGCGACGCAATTTGTTGGTATGAAGTTCTGCCAACACGGTCGGTGAATAAAATAATGTCCAACAGGTTAACGAGGAACGTTCAAGCGAATCGAAGTGCTTAAAGTGATCGATTTCAATATTTTTTTGATGATAGGCACGGAAAAGTGACAGGCAAATACATCAATGCCCTGTATGGAAATTCGATGAATGAGCCAGGAAGAGTGGTGTGCCCGACCATCATAAAGGCTTGTTTACCTAAGGATCCATAAATGCACTCAGATCCTGTTGCGTAATTGGGTCCGAAAACCAAACTGACTGACAGTGAGCGCTTGTGATAACCGTACTGCTTTTTCCATTCCTTGTTGGAGCCACAGGGTTTCTGACAACCTAACGCCAAGTCAATAGGGGGGGCATTCTCCCAAAGCAGACTTTCTATTGAAGGGATTAGAGGAACTGCTGCATAACCCATATTGTATCTTGACAATCCCTTGCGTCTTCCTAGACAGATCGATGATTCATCGCCGTGTTTGCGTATGTCAGTGAGGCGAACGTCTGCATCAGTAACCTTTGATAAAGTCAATTCAGCGGCAGTAATTTCATGAGTGCTCGTTCCACAGCAATATGCAGTTAACACTACACGTTGCGTTTGTATTGCTTATCTTGTTTCCAGTGTTTTGTTTTGCAACGTGGTTTCGACATCAGGCTACAGGCTGGAATGAATGTCGTCGATCAGATCGCAAGCTTACTGTTAGTTCCTTCGATTTACGCGCCTAAAGCCTACTCGCTGATAAACAATTTGACATTATTTATCATTTGATAAAAAACTTGATATTGTTTATCAAATGATAAACAATGGTTGTGATTAAAAAATAAACAATGGCTTTGGATCGTGACTTACCAATAAAAATCACCTAGCAGACTATAGGGAAAAATTATGATTGTACGAGGATTTGAACACTTCACCATTCGAACTAACAAGCTGGAAGAGACCAGAGACTTTTATATAAATCTGTTAGGCCTCAGGGTTGGCACTAGGCCAGACTTCAAATTTGATGGATATTGGCTTTACCTAAACAATGACCCGATCTTTCACTTAGTTGAAGCAGCAATGAATGAAAATGATCCGGTTGCAGAGTATTTAGGCATGAAAGACGCTGATAAAGAAGGATCAGGAAGAATTGATCATCTCGCATTTCGGATAGAGGGTTATGCATCACTCTTAGAAAACATAAAGACATTTGATTGGAATTATTTCGAACGTACTGTTCCTAATATATTTGAGCACCAAGTTTTTATCACAGATCCGAATAAGATAACGATTGAACTTATCTTTCACGATACTGAGTTTAAAGAATGGCAAAAGTCTAATGGAGAGGTCTAATTATGAATTATGTCAAGACCTCATTTATTGCTAATAGCCCATCAAATAATGAAAAATGCATTCACATAGTAAAAAACCCTTATTCTGGTGAAGCGATTGGGTCTGTAGAGTTAAGCGATCAAAATGATATTTCTCTGGCTTTTGATAATGCACGTGATGTATTCAAGAATCGAAAGCGTTGGTTAAGCCGAGATCAACGCCTAGCCGTGTTAAACAATCTTGTTAATCTGATGAAGAATGACATCGATAAGTTAGTACATATAGCTGCGTCTGAAGGCGGCAAGCCAATAATTGATACGAAAACGGAAGTAAAACGAGCAATCAGAGGCGTAGAACTTTGCGTTAGGTATTTAAGTCAAAATAATACTGAGCCAGTCCATCTACATAGTGATGATACTGAAAGCCATATACGGACTTCATATTCGCTGAAAGAACCCATCGGCATCGTAGTGGCAGTAAGCGCTTTTAATCACCCTCTAAACTTGATTGTTCATCAAGTGATTCCGGCAATAGTGTGCGGCAACCCTATACTGATAAAACCAGCCGCTGACACACCATTATCATGTTTTAATCTAGTTAAATTAATCTATAAATCCGGATTACCGATTGAGTGGTGCCAAGTCTTGATGACTGGTTCACATGCACTAACACAAAGCCTCATTACTAATGAACACGTGAATTTGTTGACTTTTGTTGGCAGTGCAAAAATTGGCTGGATGCTCCGAAGTAAGTTATCACCCGGGACGCGCTGCCTCCTTGAGCATGGCGGAGTTGCCCCTGTGATTGTCGAGGAAACCGCTGATCTGGTTGAAACGGTTGCATCGATAGTGAAAGGCGGCTTCTATCATGCTGGGCAAGTTTGCGTTTCAGTACAGAGAGTCTTCTTGCCAGACACAAGGTTAAAAGAATTCTCCGATGAACTCGTTAGACAGACCCAATTATTAGTTACGGGTGATCAGCTTAGCGAAAAAACAGATGTAGGTCCTCTTATTCGTGGTTCTGAAATAAGTCGTATCGAGTCATGGATTCATGAGGCAATAGAAGAAGGAGCAACATTACTTTGTGGTGGTGAAAGGATAAACGACTCATGTTTGCTTCCCACTCTACTCCTTAATCCAAGTAAAAGCTCAAAAGTGACACAACAAGAAATATTCGGACCTGTGATCGCACTTTATTCATACTCAAACATTGGTGATGCAATAGAGCAAGCTAATCACTCTCAATTTTCGTTTCAATCTGCTGTATTCAGTAAAGATATCGACAAATCAAATTATATCGCTAGAGAACTAAATTCGTCAGCTGTGATGATTAATGACCATTCTGCATTTCGTGATGATGATATGCCTTTCTCTGGCCTAAACCAATCAGGGTTAGGGGTTGGAGGGATACGTAATACTATAAATGAAATGCAGACCAATAAAATGATCGTTCAAAGGATTAAGGGTAATAAGGACATGGAAAAACAACTAAAAATCAATAATTGAATTAGACAAGTTGACTATCACTTACAAGTTAAGGAGAACTAGGTTTATGATGAAAGCATCAGATCTACTTGTGAAATGTTTAGAAAATGAAGGTATTGAATATATCTTCGGTGTTCCAGGGGAAGAAAATGCTGACTTTATGATGAGCTTAGAAAAGTCAGATAAAATAAAATTCATATTAACTCGACACGAGCAAGGCGCTGCTTTTATGGCCGAAGTATATGGAAGGCTGAAAGGCACGCCAGCAGTTTGTCTTGGGACTCTAGGTCCAGGTGCTACTAACCTCATCACTGGGGTTGCCGATGCAAATATGGATCGCTCGCCTATGATTGTATTAACCGGACAAGGAAGTACTCATCGACTTCATAAAGAATCGCACCAAATTATGGATGTGATAAAAATGTTCGAACCAGTTACTAAATGGGCAACTAGCATTGTTAATGCAGATACAATTCCTGAAATAGTTAGAAAATCGGTTCGTATTGCTCGTAGCGAAAAGCCAGGGGCTGTACTAATTGAACTTCCCGAAGACATCGCTAAATGTAAAACAACATCCGTTCCTATGAGTACACGTAGGTTTCGTCGTTCAATTCCCGCGGAACACATCATTGACGATGCAGTGATGCGTATAAAAAAAGCCAAATTCCCAGTTATTATTGCAGGTAATGGCTGCGTTCGTAAACGTACTACAGAGCCATTTAGATCCTTAGTTAAAAATACCGGTATTGGTGTACTCAACACTTTCATGGCAAAAGGCGTATTAATACCAGATCAACCAGAATCACTATATACAATAGGATTAGGAGTAACCGATATCGGCTCCTGCGCTATTGAATCATCTGATTTGGTTATTTGTATTGGTATAGATATGGTCGAATATCAACCTAGTCTATGGAATTCTAAAGGTAATAAAGAGATTATTCATATTGATTTTATCCCAGCAGAAATTGATCAGCATTACCACCCGCAAATAGAACTAATTGGGGATTTAGCAGATACATTAACCCTACTAGATGAAAAAATTAGACGCAGCGATGTGTATTTTGAGCCGGAAAAGCGAGATGTTATAAGAGAAGCGATTAAAAAAGAACTGAATGAACATAACAATGCAGTTGATATTGGTGTAATTAAACCTCAAAAAGTACTGCATGAGGTTCAAAAAATATTTGGAAAAAATGGCTTAGTACTTTCAGATGTTGGTGCACACAAGATGTGGGTTGCGAGACATTATCATTGCGAAATCCCAAATGGCTGTCTAATTCCAAATGGTTTTTGTTCAATGGGATTTGCTTTACCAGGTGCCATAGCTGCAAGTATTGTTGAACCTCAACGCAATATCCTTGCCATCGTGGGTGATGGAGGTTTCCTTATGAATGTGCAAGAGATGGAAACCGCTAGCCGTTTAAATAGTAATATCACCATTATGGTTTGGGAAGATCGCGAATACGGACTGATTGCTTGGAAACAATGGGCTGAGCATGGAAGACATACTGACCTGTCATTTAATAACCCCGATTGGAAGAAATTGGCTGAGGCATTTAGTTGGCATTATCAATTTGTTGATGAAAGCGCGAAGTTAGCGGGAGCCTTAGAAAAATCGAATAAATATGATGGACCTAGCCTAATCGTTATACCTATTGACTATCGAGAGAATAAGCTGTTAACGAAACGTCTTGGCGAAATAACATGTAATATTTAACCAAAATTAATTGTTAAACAAAAATTTCAGAGTTATTTACTTTTGATAGTGAACGTCAGTTTACTATTTAGGGTGCTTATTAACTAATAGTGAGGAATATTATGAACAATCAAAAAACACGTAGAGAAATCTTAAAGTATATGGCGGCCACTGCAATAACTAGCGCCTCAATATCTAAAGCTCAATCCAATGATAAAATTAACCCAATAAAACAAGGCAGCCCAATTGTAAAACTGGGGGTGACTAATTTAAGTTTCCATCGAGTAACCGGTGCCGTTGTCGCACATGTCATGAATCTATTGGGCAAACAAGTAGTGAGATCTTATGACTTACATGAAGAAAACTTTAATCGTCTAAAGAATGGATATGTCGACTTTGTAAGCTCTGCTTGGTTACCCCATAGTCATGGTATTTATAAATCAAGCGTCGAAGAAAACATTGCCACTCTTGAGTTAGGTTTACACTACGAGCCTTATGCCTTCTGGGGAGTGCCTGATTATGTTCCAATTAACGAGTTAGAAAGTATAGAAGACCTAACAAAGCCACAAGTCATTGCTAAAATGCGACCCATTATTCAAGGGATTGGAGAAGGTGCCGGTATTACACGATTTTCTAAAAATATCATGAAAGAGTACAATCTGACGCCTCATGGATATGAGTTTAAAACTGGTACGCAAGCAGATTGCATTTCAGCATTTGAAGACGCTGTTTCAGTGAAAGACTGGGTGATAGTCCCTTTATGGCATCCACAGTTCTTACATCATCAATATAGAATCCGAGAATTAAAAGATCCCAAAAAACTACTCGGTGGTAAGGATCGAGCAGTACTACTAGCAAGAAAAGATAGTCTTTACCTTCATTTTTCAACACAGGAGATATCCGTCTTAGATAATATTCATCTCACAAACGATATTATTTCCGAAATAGACTATAGCGTTAATCGACTTAATTTGACAGAAGATGAAGCAGCAAAAAAATGGTTGCAAGAAAATACGGAATACTTATCTAAGTGGTTAGAGCCTTTAGGGTGATTGAAGCTAATGTGTTTATTTACCCATCTTTTCTAATGCTCAAGGATGGGTAATTTAAATAGCATGATAACAATGCCCATAAAATAATAACTTAACTGTTCTTCATACACTTTAGTCAATCCCTACTTTGGTTTATTTAATCATGATCAGCGCGCCACGATTCTGTCCTGATTGGCGTGGGGCCGTGACTGAAACCCCGCTTGTGTGTAAAATTGCAATCAGTATCATATTCTGGCGATCGGACTTATCAAATAGGCAAAGGACATGGATGAACAATCGACATTAAAGGTGGGTGACCGCTATCAGTATGCGGGGTTTTGGCCTCGTGTGGGTGCCGCCGTGATTGATACGGTCATCCTTTGTATGCTGACGTACCCGATACTCGTCGCTGTATACGGTTGGGCGTATTTTGACAGTGACGCCGTGATCCAAGGCGGCACGGACTTCGTGCTGAGTTGGCTGTTCCCACTCATCGCAGTGCTGAGTTTCTGGGTGTATCGTCAAGCGACACCTGGGAAAATGGCCATTCGTGCCAAAATCGTGGATGCCAACACCGGTGACAAGCCGTCGTTGCGGCAGTACCTCATTCGATACCTGGGCTATATTGTTGCGACGCTCCCTTTGGGCCTTGGTATTCTCTGGGTGGCCTGGGATAAACGCAAACAAGGTTGGCACGACAAACTGGCCAATACGGTGGTGATTGGCGACAAAGAGCGCACCGCCGAGGTGGCGTTTTCTTCCAACTCAGACACCTGATTGCTTACGCTGAGTGGCGAGCGCCGCGTCTCTCATCGCTGCGTTGCCGACTCACTCTGACGGGGAGGCAGAACCTTCCCGCTGCGTGGTAACAACGCCACTTACCCCATTGGGATCATGAAATCGACAGCAGAGCGAGCGCTGTTGGACACCCTCGTTTTATTTTATTGACGTGTTACACACGGCAATTAAAGCATTGGAACTAACCCCGTTGCTTTGCTGAAGGACGCTCAGGCGTACACGGGCCATAGATACACTAAGTAGTACAGAATATTTTGCTATTCTGTTTAGGTTATTTATCATGTCGAATACACTCAAAACGTTACTCATCGATGCGTTGGAAGCCCTCGTTGAATTGCATCATGATGATCCGATCATGCTGGCGCAAATTGACGCAGAACTTGCCGGGCGCAGCTCACGCCAGCGAAACAGCGCGCTGAGAGCCCGCATTCAAGCGCTGATTTCATCCCGTACCGTCACCGAACCCCAAGCGCCAACGCCCTTGATAACGCCCACTTCAATGCCTTGCCAGCGCGCCTATCGTGACGCCCCGATCGCCTATCCTGAGCACTTTATGGGATCGGCGTTTGAAACGATGCGTCAGAAACTGTTAGACATCTCGGGTAGCCGCTCGCGCTTGCTCAACTTAGACCAAACAAGTCGCGCGTTTGTCCGCGTGGTCGACGAGCTGCCGGACGAACTGGCCAAACGGCTGTTATCGGAACAATCGATGCAACTGACGCCCGTGCCCGAGCCCACCTTAGATGAATTGATCGCCCATGGCTATGTGCAATGGGATGACGCGCAAGGCAAGTATCTGCAAAACAAAAAGCCGCCCGAGGCGAAAGAGTGGGCGGGCTTGCTCGGGATCGACCACCAGTACACCTTGCCAATGCCTGACGCGCGGGCGCAAGACGGCAGACACAGCGACGGTTACCTGCAGTCGCTGCTGTTTGAAGCGCCATTGCATCGCGCCGTGAAAAAATTGGCGAGCGAGGCCAAAACGGCGATCGAAGAAACCGGCAACAACATCTTGTTTCTGTGTCTGGGGTTTTTGGAATGGGTGGATCAGGCAGACAGCAGCAAAGCGCGATTGGCCCCTTTGTATATGCTGCCGGTCAGTATTGAAAAAGACTACCGCAAAGGGGTGGTGACCTATCACATCCAATACAACGGCGAAGACATCATTCAGAACCTGATCTTACGTGAAAAATTGCTGCAAGAGTTCGGTCTGACGCTGCCAGATCTGGTGGATCCCGACAATGAAGATCGGTTACTGACACCGGAAGAGTACTTTGAGGCGGTGAGCGCGTTGCTGGCTCGCAAGCACAATGACGTGGTGGTGCGACAGTGGGCGGTGCGCCGTTATGCAACGCTTGCCACCTTAAGTTTGGGCAAGTTATTGATGTATCGCGATCTTGACCCGCGCAACTGGCCTGATGGCGCCGATAACCTGCTGGAGCACGATGTCATTCGCCGCTTCTTTTACGATGGTGAACTCACCGCCAGTGACGGGATGGGAACGCAAGGCAATGGCCGTGATGATAGTTATGTATTGGATGACGTCGCGGATCTTCACGACGATTTCCCGATGATTGAAGACGCCGACAGCTCGCAGATGAGCGTGGTGATTGACGCGTTAAACGGCAAAAATCTTGTGGTCGAAGGCCCGCCAGGCACCGGGAAATCCCAAACCATCACCAATCTGATCGCTGCGGCGCTGTCACAGAAAAAAAGCGTGCTGTTTGTGGCGGAAAAGCAAGCGGCGCTGGAAGTGGTAAAACGTCGTATGGACAAGACCGGGTTGGGGGACTTCTGTCTTGATCTCCATAGCGACAAGGCAAAAAAACGTCTGGTTCTGGATGAGTTCAAACAGCGACTGTCGAATGCACCCCATTTTCACTACTCGCACAGCGAATACGGCCGCGAGGTGGAGCGTTATGAAAGGGCACGCGAGAAGCTGCAGTGTTATGTGCAGTGGATTAACCGCGAGTGGAAACAGACCGGCCTGACGATCCATGAAATCCTCATGGCGGCGACGCGTTACCAAGAAGCGGTCTCGCCCCTCAAGTTCAGTGATGTGGCGCCTGAATCGCTCACTGGAGACCAGTTCTCGGTGGGAGCGCTGGACGACAAGCTTGAGCAGCTCGAGGTGTTTTATGATTACTTAAGCCGCGTCAGTCAACAATTGCCTGACGCCGGCAACTGGGCCTCCCACCCTTGGTTTGGGGTGGAGAACAAAGCCTTGTCCGGTCACGATCCTGATCAAGTCTGTCAAGTGCTGGCGCAGTGGAATGACGCCTTGATGGTCTGGCGCGATCGCTTGGTCGACGTCACTCACCAGCATCACCTGACCATTCAACCTCACCTCTCGCTCACGGAGCTCGATGCGCTGATCACGCATTGGCGCGCTATCCCGCTGCCTCATCGTCACACCGATATCCCCGCGCTGGCCAAGCTGACCGTCAGTACAAGTGATGCGCTGGACGCGTTTGTGGCGCAGCACCAGCAAGCTGCGCAGTGGTATGGGGAGCTCAGCGGCACCTTCACCTCAGGGCTGGTTAACGATTTGGCGCGTATTGATGAGGTGGAGGCGGCGCTGCGCGGCTTAGCGCAGTTAGGCGTGGATACGCAAACCCACTTTGATGATCTTGCGCGGGCATTAACGCAACTGGCAGAGATGATGGAGCGCCTTGGCCACATCGAGACGTCTTATCGCGAGTTGTCACCGCATCTACCAGAGGCTATCCAGCCCTTGCTGGCCACGCATTGGTCCGGGCTGAAAGAGCTGGAAACCTTTCTTTCCCTCGCGGCGTCTTTACCCGCGCAGCACCTTGGTGAGCGAGACGCGCTGTTCGACAACGAAGCCTTGCCCGAGTTTATGCGCAGCTTTGTCGAAGAGCACCACGATTTAGTGACGCAAGGTAACGCATTGGCGCAGACGTTTCTCATCGACGCGTTGCCCTGCGTTGAACTCTTACAGCAATACGCGGCTGAGCTGGCGCAAACCACGTGGTGGTCATGGCTACAGCCTTCATGGCGAGCGACCCAACAAGCGGTGCGCCAGTTTACGCGAGCCGCGACGTTTGAGCCCCATGCCATGGCCACGCAATTGAGCGCGGCGGCGGACTGGTCGGCGAGGCGCACCGGCTTTGCCGAGGATACAAGAAACAATCAACTGCTGAAACAGCATTTTCATGGCCTCGACACCGACGTCGACTTAGTGTCGACCATGGCGCTTTGGTATCAGCGGGTTCGGACTGAGTATGGGATTGGGTTTGGTCAACGCGTGGCCCTCGCGCAAGCTTTGTTCACCTTGCCGGTGGAGGTGTTTCGTGGCTTGCAAAGCTTGTATGATCACGGTTTGGTCATCGAGCTTGAAGCGCTGAGAAAAGCGCGGCAACGACTCGCGTCGGTGCTGACGTCGGTGGAGTGTTTGACGCAGTCTGAGATCGTGTTAGGCGCCGAGCCTTACCCGTTGACTCAGCTACACGAGAGCTTCTCCCACCAACTGGCCTTGTGCCAGCACTACCTGCTGGATGCTGGGTTATCGCAGTCTCAGTTGCGCGCGCAGATCAAGGTGTGTCAGTCGCTGCGTGATTTGCTGGATGACATGCCGGACCATGACGTGTGTGCGCCAATTTTCTCTGAGCCGTTGGACCTTTCGGTTACTAAGACTGGCTCAACGCCGGCGGGGCTCGAGGTGATCACGGACACATTAAGCTACGCCGCAAAAGTCAAACGGGTGTGTGGCCAGGGTCAGATCGCAGCCTTGATCCAACGCCAATCGGATCCCCAATCGATACACGCGCTGCAGGCGTTAGGAGAGACGTTGGCCCAAGAGTGGCGCCAGGTGCTGGACGCGGAAGCGCAATTTATCGCCCTGACGGGCGCGCAGCGCGCCTGTTGGTTGCAACACAGCGGTGACGGTCTCAGCGCAGTGATTGAGCGTAACCAACGCGCGCTCCACAGTGAGCAGTGGCTTGATGGCTGGCTCAAGTACTTGTTTGCCAAGCAGCGCATGGAAACGGGCGGCTATCGCTTGCTCAATCGCTATTTGAGTCAGCAGCCTCATTCAATCACGTTCGCCCAAGACGCGATGAAGTTTGCGACCTATCAGTGCCTCGCGCGGGAAATCTATCAAACTCAGCCGGAGCTGTCGCAAATGTCCGGTCATGAGCAAACGGCCCTTCAGCAGCAGTTTGCCAAATACGATGAGCAGCTTAAAGTGTGGCAACGGCGGCGAGTGGCCGCCCGCGCTGCCGATCGCCCCGTACCTGCAGGCACCCGCGGCGCGAAAGCGAGCAGTTATTCAGAGCAGGCGCTGCTGCAACGTGAGATCGACAAGAAGACCCGACACATCTCGATTCGCAATTTGGTGACGCGCGCGGGTAGGGCGATGCTCGCTCTCAAGCCGTGTTTTATGATGAGTCCAATGGCGGTGGCAAAATACCTTCCGCCAGGTCAACTGGATTTCGATCTGGTGATCATGGATGAGGCGTCTCAAGTGAAGCCGCAAGACGCGTTGAGCTGCTTCGCACGTGGCAAGCAGATTGTGGTGGTGGGTGACTCGAAGCAGTTGCCGCCCACCGCGTTTTTTGAAAAGTCGCTGTCCAATGACGTAAACGCCCACGGGGACGAGTCGGGGGTGATTGATGAAGCGGAGAGTATCCTCGAAGCGGTGAGTGCTTATTTTGATAAACGGCAACTGCGTTGGCACTATCGTTCGCGCCATGGCAGCCTGATCGAATTCTCAAACCACAAGTTCTATCACGGCAATCTGGTGGTGTTTCCTTCGCCTTATGATCAGTGTGAGGACTACGGCATCAAGTTCCACCTGATTGGAGAAGGGCGCTTCATTAACAATGTCAACCAAGGTGAAGCGCACGACGTGGTCGCGGCGATCAAAACGCACCTGATGCAACGTCCTCATGAAAGCTTAGGCATCGTGGCAATGAACTCTAAGCAGCGCGATCTGATTGAAGCCAATCTGGAGTCCGCCATTCATCAAGATCCGAGCTTGCGAGCGGCGTACCTAGCAAACCTGAAGAGCGACGATCCCTTGTTCATTAAAAACCTGGAAAATGTCCAAGGGGATGAGCGAGATGTGATTTTTATTTCTTTTACCTACGGCCCACAAGAAATAGGGGCGACCGACATTCCACAGCGCTTTGGCCCAATCAATGGGGCCAGTGGATGGCGCCGCTTGAACGTGCTATTTACGCGCGCCAAGCAGCGCATTCATGTGTTCAGCTCCATGACGGCCGATCAGATTGTGCTGACGGATTCGAGCAGCCTTGGTGTGCAGTCACTCAAAGGGTACCTTCAGTACGCCCAAACTGGTCAACTGATTGGTCAAGATAGCATCCAGCAAGGCCAACCCGACAGTGATTTTGAATTTGCCGTGATGGACGCATTGGCCCAGCACGGTTTTGAGTGTGTTCCCCAAGTCGGTGTGGCGGGATTTTTTATTGATATTGCGGTGCGCGATCCGGGTATGCCTGGGCGTTATCTGATGGGGATTGAATGTGATGGGGCGACGTATCACAGCAGCCGTTCGACCCGAGACCGAGATCGAGTTCGACAAGGCGTACTTGAGGGGTTGGGGTGGACCATTCGCCGCATCTGGTCAACCGACTGGTTTAAGCATCCTCATGCGGAGCTCAAACCAATCATTGAGGAACTGAAAGCGAAGGCGACAGCGGCTAAGTCTCGAGAAGAGTATGTTGGGGAAATGCCAGAGCCCTGCTTTGCAGAGCAGGCACCTGATGAGAGGTCAGCGCCAGTTGCCGAGACACTGAGAGAGGCGTTGGCACGATACCGAGATCAGGTGATTGCGAGGAAGTATCCGAAGACGGATCCCAACCAACGCTTATTGCGCCCCGATATGATTGAGCACCTAGTGTTGGATCGGCCTATGACACGTGAGGAGTTTTCTCTCGATATCCCAGGGTATTTGAGAGAGCACACCTGCTCTAAAGAGGCGGGGGACTACTTGGACGATGTACTGGAAATTATTGTGGATTACGAAAGCATTGAAGCGTTTTAGTGACCTGTGGTGACTAGGAGAAAACATCAAATTTTTTATGCCAAAAATACAAATTAAAACATGATCTTAGTCTGACTTGCTTGTGTGAGTTAGGTATATCAAAAGGCAGATTGTTTCAGTGTTAAAGAGGAGAATCATTCTGCCTAATAACTGTTATGTTCTCGGAGGGAATAATGGAGAATCAGAAATTAGTTGAGTCAATTAAAGCATTCAAAGAAGCCTATGGAGACTACTTCAAATTGTTTTTGGACACATATCCTTTGTTATTAAAGAATAAAGAAAACTTTGGCTGTAATGAGTTGTTTCTAAAGGCTATTGAGTGTCAGGCATTAGCGTCAACATTTGGAGTGGTGGCAAAAGATAGATTCAACACAATTGGCTTCAATCAGCTAGTTCCTTTTGATAACCCAGTAGATTGGTATAACTGGAAAGAATTCGTAGTTAAAAACGAAATTTCTCATACAATTTATGCTTCATTGGCTATTCGGTTAGATTCAGAAATACAGCGAATGTTGTACTTAGCAGAGAACGATTTATGGAAACATTACGAACTGCTTGATTCTAAGCAATTTCTTGTTTCATATCTCAAATATGATTGCTTTCAGGACAAAAACATTCAAGTGGAAGACTCAGAGAGTCACGATATCTCAGCAGATTCCAGCAACAGTGATGAAGGTAGGGCTTTTGACAACCTAGATAGGATGCAAAAACAAACTTCTATTTGGTCGAATGTTATTAATGTTATTAGTAAAGTGGTTAGTCTCTAATACGAATATAACAAATATTTAAGAGTGAATCCTAACGCATGGAATTTTTATTGTGCGTTGAATTTAGTGATTAAGGTGGTATGCGGCGGCTTCGGTATTGCGCTGCTCACCCGTCAATAGGGCATTAGCTGTCTTCATTTAAAAAATTACGATAATAAAAAGGGAAACTATGAAATCACAAGTTCAAAACTTGTACAGAAGAACGGGCATTACTAAGGAAAGTTGTTTTCACGCTGCACGTAGGCTTGATGCGCACAACTCCTTGTCTTTGTGGTCACTGACTACATTAGCATTTAGCTTGATAGTGATTTCTTTAATTACTCAGTTATACGCAGATAATCATTTCATTATTGAGTACGAGCGTTTCTTGGATTTTGCCATAACAACACTTTCAGTATTTGCTATGGTGATCTCGGTAGTCGTTCAGAAAAGTGACTTCTCGCTTAGATCGGATAATTTTCGTAGGCAAGCGATGGAAATTAACGAGTTGCGTATATCCTTTCGTCACTTAAAAGACAAAGATTGCGCTACTTCGGAAGAAACTGAAGAGCAACAGGCATTGTATGAAACGAATTCTAAACTTTATTCGGGAATTCTTGATAGAAACTTAGTTCACGACCAGATCGACTACTATGTTTCAGCTACAACCGGAATTGAGCATAAGTATCACTTTACTAGGTTAGTAGTGACTCAATACCTTGGTTATCTGTTAATTATTCTATCTTCCATTAGCTTGCTAGCATGGTCATGTTGGAATACCTATCTAAACACGCTACCAGTCAGTTCGTAAGCATTTAAGAGTGATTCTCAACGCTTGGCATTTTCAGTTCAAAGTTAGCTGGTGGAGTCACTCAATACTTAATTGGGCGTTAGCAGTTTTCGTAGTATTTAACATTGGATTTGAAACGAAATTAGATAAAAAGAACGTTTAACTTTGGTCGATCAGTTCTTGATATTGGAAAAACTGTATCCTGAAGAAGCGGATTACTATGCTAAACACGGGACTGATTAGGAGTAGGGTCGCAGATGAACCGGAACTGGATGCAACAATTTGAAGTGATATTAATGTGGTACGCACCAAGAAATTAAGTATTTGAAAACAGGTCATTTCTGCTTGTAGCTTGATTTTCTATTTTGTCCGTAAAAACATACGACAATTTGTAGACATAGTTAAACTAAAGAATCCTTAGAGGCTTTGTGGGTATTGAGGAATATGCTATTAATATCACAATAATTAACTGTATGTTTTTGCTAGATTAGTTCCCTGTTTTTAGAAAAAGAAGGATATGCAATCGTGTGGTCCGATCAAGAATCCAGTATTGATTTTCTTAACTTCAGTGAGTTAGCTGAGTCAATTAGAGATCTAATAGTTGAAGAAGAGCTATTACCTTTGAGCATCGGCGTGTTTGGTGATTGGGGGGCTGGTAAGTCGTCGGTTTTAGAGTTGACAAAAGACCGAATAGAGGCGGAGAACGCTGGTCATATTCAAATCCACTTTGACGCATGGTTGTTTCAAGGATACGACGATGCAAAGGCTTCTTTGCTAGAGACTATTACTAAAGAGTTAGTTCGTGTTGCTGAGAAAAAAGGCAATGCGACTGTTATAGCTAAGGCGAACAGTGTCTATAAAAGAGTTGATAAGATAAGAGCTTTGGGTATAGCAATGGATGTTGGAGCAACTGCATTTGGCATTCCCACAGGAGGCGCTATATCTAAGCTTATTGGCTTTGCAAGAGACGCAACTGATGAAGATGGAATTAATGAAGACAGTGATTTACAAGGCGCTATCGCAGCAGGAAAAAGCTTAGCTAAAGATTCTCAAAATCTACTGAAAGCAGGAGAAAAACTTTCACCACCCGAAGAAATTATGGCCTTTCGAGCCGAATATGCTTCTTTGCTGAAGGAGCTAGAAGCGCCGTTGATTGTATATGTAGATAATTTAGACCGGTGTTCTCCTTTAAATGCAATATCTACACTGGAAGCTATCAGGCTATTTCTGTTTTTGCCTAATACGGCTTTTATTGTGGCGGCTGATGTAGATATGATTCGTACGGCTGTTCAGGAATATCACAAAGGTTCTAGCAAAAGGCATCAGACAGACTACCTGGATAAGTTGATTCAAGTGCCTATCCACGTCCCTAAACCTGGTCAATTAGAAATCAGAGCATATGTATTAATGCTTATGGCTCAAGATTTAAGTTTGGGTGACTCTGTGTTAAATGAGTTGAGAGCTCGGCTAGAAACTGATCTACGAGAAGCCTGGAAAGGTGAGCAGAGAACGGTCGATGAACTTCTTTATGACATAGATTTTGATGATAAAGAAAAGGCTATCCTTGTTTTAAAAATGGCGGAAAAACTGGCTCCTATCTTGGCAACTTCTCCTAATATTAGCGGCAACCCTAGAATTGTTAAGCGTTTGTTGAATCAGATAAAGATGCGAAAAAAAATAGCATCAAGAAGAGGGATGCAACTTGATGAAGCTACGTTAACTAAACTTGTCATTTTTGAGCGTTGTGTAGGCACTAGTGCTGCGAGGCATTTATATAAGCTAATAGAAAAAGAAGATGGAAAACCAGAGGTTCTGCTTAACCTAGAGCAAGGAAACCTTGAGTTTGATTGGCCTGATGAGTGGGTTAATGAGCAGGAGTTCATCCGGGACTGGGCTAACCTTCCCCCTTCATTTTCAGAAAAGAACTTATTACCTGCGGCATACTTAAGTAGAGAAAATATACCACTGGGCCAGATAAATACCGTCATATCTTCGGCGGCACAACATTTGTTGAGTTCTTTACTAAAGCAAAAAAATAGAACAAGTAATGTAAACGCGAGGCTAATAAATGAAACCCCTAAAGAAGAGTATATGGCTGTAATGGAGGGGTTAATTGAAAGGTTGGGGCAAGTTGATGATTACACGCAAAGGCCCATCGGTATCATGGGTGGAATCCTGCTAGCAGACCATGATGAAAAGTGTAAAGGCTTGTTTAAAGAGTTTTTAAGTTCGTTGCCTAAACAACGGTGGATTACATCACTTATAAAAAGTATGGAGAATAAATAAGGTATGGGTACATCAGCATCAAGTTCTGGTCCAAATAATAGCAGTCCACTTATTCCACCGTGGGCCGAAGAAAGTGACCCCTTAGAGTTAATACCCAGTGATGGTGGTGGAGTCCCTGAATCTGAAGAAGGAGGTGATTCTTCAGATGAATCCTTGGAGATTGACAATGGGTCTGTTCAGGATCTTATTCCTGGACCAAAGATTCAAACTTTGCCTGGTAAACGTTTGGCTGGAGCAAGACGAGCATTTGGTGATTATGCTAAATCCGGTGGTGGTTCTAATGATTTAAGGCGGGCGCTGAAGAAGTATTCCACAAGCTCTAAAGGTGGTGGAAGTAGCATGGCTCGTAAGCTAGCGGGTGGTATTACAGCTGGTACAGCATTATTTAGCTTAGTTAGTGGAGATTCAGTAAAAGCTCAAAATAGAACACTGAATCTTTCTGATTTATCGGGTTTATCGATCGACCAAGCAATTGACCGAATTTCGGAACATCTGTGTCCTGATGCTTCTGATTCGGATCAAATCAGAATAGCAATAGACTACGCCTTAACAGAAGCTTTAGAAGACCAAGAAGAGTTTGATGAAGGCATGTTCAATCCTGACTTGGTTGGTGATGTTGTTGCTAACTATTTGACAGATTTAGTTTTTCAAGAAGTCTTAAATGATATGGGGGAAGCTTGGTTGCACGCGGAAACACATTTAAAACAACTTGACATGGAAACTGAACTAAGAGAATTGGTAAAAGTTGTAACTGAAACACAGCTTCATGATATTACAGGCGGAAACTACTCGGTGATGACCAGAGATACAATTACTAAGATCCAAATCGACGTGATCGCTAAAACAATTGAAGAGTGGGAGAGCTACTGATGATGCAATGTTACTTCAACAATAATCCTGAACGCTTACCTAAGCAAGGAGATGAATGCTATCCAGTGCAGATTTATGGAACTCATATGCATTATCCCAATAAGGTGAGTTTGGCATCTAGGAGTCTTATTGACAAGGTTCGTAGCTTAGGGGTTGAGATCGATTCTAAGTCTTTGGACTTAATAACAATTGCAACTGCTGTTACATCCGCAGAAACTTTTGTTTTGAGAAAAGACGCTCCAGATGCCTGGTCTCGGCAACTGGAACTGTTCATACCTGTATATCACAAAGAACTCTGGCAAGGTGTCGCTGAAGAATTGTCCTCAATTTTGGGGTTTCTTACAGGAGACTACTGGCGGTTAAATTTTGAATCAACTCAATTGGAACTTCCTAAGCCCAAGAAAAGTAAAAAGGCTAAAGATAAGGCTAGTTCCCTGATAGGCTTAAACTGCGTTAGCTTGTTCTCTGGTGGACTAGATAGTGCTGTCGGTGCTTTAGACATGATTAATGGTAGTAACATGGATAGACCACTATTGATTAGTCACAGCTATAAAGGTGATGGAAAAAAACAAAGAGCTATTAAGTCATTACTGGAGGGTAAGTACGGAGAGTTTTCGTTCGATATATCTCCTAGAATAATTGAGAGTAGGCGCGGAAAAACGGATGTGTCTATGAGGGGAAGAAGTTTCAATTTCATCGCTTTAGCAGTACTTGGAATCAGCGCACTAAGAGCAGCAAATAATGATGAGTCTATTTCCAGAATAATCATTCCGGAGAATGGTTATATCTCACTCAATCCACCTCTTACAAGAAGACGTATAGGATCTCATAGTACGAGAACAACACATCCATTCTATATATCAAAGCTGGAACATTTGCTGAACAATGTTGGTTTTAAGATTTCTCTTGAAAATCCCTACCAACTGAAAACCAAAGGAGAAATGGTATCTGAATGTGTTGACAAAACAGCGATCAAGAAAGCGGTTGTGCTTAGTGTTTCGTGTAGTAACTGGCATAGAAAACACATCCAGTGTGGAAGATGTGTTCCATGTTTGATTAGAAGAGCGTCTGTATTTAAAGCTGGGTTTGGTAAAGACGCTCCTTATGATGCAGAGAACTTAAATGTAGTAAAGAAATACAAAAATGAGAGAGATGATTTACTTGCAGTATCTATGGCAATTAAAAAACACGATAAAGATGGAGACTTTGAAAAATGGATTCGTCAGAGTGGGCCTTTGCCTCAGGATACACAATTGAGAGAACAGTTGGCTGATGTCGCAAAAAGAGGCTTGATGGAGGTCGCTCAATTCTTAAAGCACGAGAAAATTAAATGATGGATTTACACTGTCACGTTGATCTCTATCCTGATTTTGATGTGGTATTGAAAGATATAGAGAGTAGTGGATTATACGTATTGTCAGTAACTACGGTTCCTTCTGCGTGGCAAGGGACGAGAGAACTAACCAAAAGTTTACCACGAGTAAAAACTGCTTTGGGGTTTCATCCTCAGGTCGCACATCTACGTGAGCATGAGTTAGCTCTGTTTGAAACTTTAGTTCCTGACACCCGTTATATCGGAGAAGTAGGATTAGATGGCTCCAAGGGATTCAAGGAGCATTTCGCAATCCAGCAGAAAGTTTTTACTGAAGTTTTGAAGTTGTGCCAGCGCTTCTCTAACAAAATACTAACGATACATAGTCTGGAGGCTGTTGAAGAAGTGCTCGATTGCTTGGCCATGTATCCAGGCTTTGGAGTGCCGATTTTCCACTGGTTTCTGGGAACAAAAAAGCAGCTAGATACAGTAGTTAACGTAAATGGTTTTTTCTCTGTCGGTCCAGCTATGCTTTCAAGTGCTAGAGGGAAAAGAATCGCAGGATGGATACCTAAAGATAGGTTATTGTTAGAGTCAGATGGGCCGTTTGCCAAGTTGGATTCAAAACCATGTTATCCGTCGGACGTTCAAGTGGTAATCGACTATTTATGTGGACTGTGGGAGGCTGAAGAACATGAGGTTAGGGAACAACTTACGGACAATTTTAAGAGGTTACTGAAATAATACAAATATGTGAATTAGTCTGATTGTAATCTGTCAGTTTCGTTTACTCGATGCGACCACTTCTAACAGGTTGCCCTAAATCAGTTTTGCCTCATTATCACTTAGCGCTGAAACTCATTCGCATTCTGTTCATCTTGGTTTGCCATATCAGAACTAATGTAAGCAAAAAGCTTTCCTTTACGACTAAAACATCATTGATAGCTGGTTTTAATGTTCGTTTACATAATGGAAAAGCGATATGATATGCATCAAGTTCCTATTCAACTGCTAATAATTGTCACTGTATGTTACTCAAGAACAAATACAAAAAACTATTACCAACAAAAGATTTTCTGATTGATGAGGTTGTTCTTCTAAACGCATGGAAAAAATCACATCAGCACATTAGAGGTGTCAATTGGTACGTTGACTACCTTGACTTAGACATGTCTGCTTTGGAGCTCGAAAGTAGAATCAAGGCATTAACTACCGCAATCGATAAGAAAGTTCTGAGACTATCACCACTTCAGCTTATTCCCGCCCCAAAGTCTCATCCATGGACGTTTATACCGCCTTCTGCGGAGAGTCCTGCTAACAATGCTATTAAATGGGAACCTAAAGCGATAACTCCTAAAGTTGAAGGCTTCATATCACCTATACAACCATTGCGTCCTTTAGCTCATGTTTCAATTGATGATCAAACGCTTTTTACTGCTCTTATGATGCTACTTGCTAGCAATGTAGAGACGAAACAAGGTGATCCCTCTACTGTTCTCAAGAAAGTTCACGATAACAAAGTAATCAATTACGGAAACAGACTTCACTGCACATACAGTGATGACCATGAAGCTACATATTCATGGGGTAATAGCAATACTTATAGTAAATACTTCCAAGATTATCAGCAGTTTTTGGCTAGACCAATTTATTTTGGGCGAGAAGCAAATAAAATAAAAACTAATGAAGAACGGATTTATGAAGTTCATTTAGATTTTGCCAAGTTCTATGACTCAATTAATCGAGCTAAACTCTTGGAAAATATATCTGAACTGGTGCAAGAAATGACAGGAGCTAAGCCTGATGACTATGTTCAACACGTTTTAGACCGGTTTTTAGATTGGAAGTGGACGAAAAAATCGAAGCAGCTCTACGCAAGAGTTTGCAGAAACGAAGATATCCCCAAGCTAAGAAATCGTATGGGAATTCCGCAAGGCTTGGTTGCTGGCGGTTTCTTTGCAAATCTATACATGCTTAAATTTGATGAGAAAATATTTAAACTAATAGGTGAGCATTTCTCTAGTGATAATGAGGTGATTCTAGTAGATGCATGCAGATACGTAGATGATCTACGATTAATTGTTAAAGCAAAGAAAAAGCCTGAAAATGAAAAATACTTAGCAAATCTGATCACTGAAGAGTTTAAGACAATTACGGCTAAGTTAGGAATAAACCTAAATCTTCAAGAAACAAAAACAAAAGTTAAAGTCTTTAGTTCGAAAGAAGGTGCCATTTCAGCCAAACTGGCAGATATACAGAGTAAAGTAAGCGGTCCATTACCCCTTCATGAGATCGATGAGCAACTTGGGCATCTAGAAGGGTTAGTCGAACTATCTGACAATTTAGAAATAGATAGCGTTGACCGAGATAATATTAAATTTGATCTTACGGCTGAATTGGCCTTTATCGATAAAACCTTTAATGATGTAAGAAAAGACTCCCTTTTACGTTTTACTGCTAACAAGATTCATACTCTACTCCGTCAAAAACGGAATATGATTGCTCAAGATGTCAACGAGGACGGGCAGCCTATATCAGGTAGTTGGGATTATCTTCAAGAACGAATGGCTCGCAAGTTAGTGCATAGATGGACTAAGGATCCTTCATTAGTTCTGTTGATGAAAAAAGGTTTAGAGCTTTTTCCACATGTGAGCCTGTTACGGCCGATATTGCATAATCTAAATAAACTGCGTGAGTCTGAAAAACCAGAGTTAGTATTATTCGCAGAATACTGTTTAAGTGAAGTACTCCGTCATTCGGCATCTGCCATACACACAAAAGATAGATGGGCGTTTCCCGCTCATTCTGATCCAGAAGCATACTTCGAATACCTAAGTAATTACGCAACTTCTCTATTACCGAATCTAGAAAATGTGCATGATGCGCTCTCTGAACAGGCAATCTTCTTTTGCTTAATTCGTAATGAGTCAGCTCTAGAGGTTACTATAAAGAATAAGCCTTTATTTAACCTAATGACACAGCTACTTAATGGCTTTAGATATATACACACCACTAGTGTGTTAGAGGATGAGTTCGCTACAGCAGTTCTGCTGACAAACCAGATTTCATTAGATAGTTCTAAAGTCCATAAATCTATTGTAAGTGCGCTAGATACTATCCACAAGCTCAATAGACCCAAAGCTGCAACCAAGAGAACTCAAAAGCTAAACAAACATAACCTATTAGGAATATGCGAACGTATCCTACTTGAAGACCCAAAGCTATTTGAGAATCTATATAGTTTTGCCATCAAACAAGATTTAGATTGGCACAAGTCAGTTCGTAATTTAGCAAAATATCTAGGCCTGACCGACTTTGCTAAAGTTGGAGGAAAACTCCCTGATTACAATGGTAGAGATTTATCATTGCTCTCTGTCATTCGAAGAGATGACAACCCATTCAAACAAGAAAATGGGATTTTGAAGCTACTTCAAGCCGTTTTTGAGAATTTGAACAGCCTGAAGTTAGAGCGTCCAATTGATATTGCTAATACGACAATCAATTGTTCAGACTGGGATAACCTGATTAGTTTGGATTCATCCTGTAGCCTATCAATAAATATTAAGCTGTTAGAGCAAGAGGCATTTTTTCATACTTGCCCTGATTGGCTAACAGATGCACATAAGCCGCTGTATATTGTAGGAATGTTTGTAAGAAGTTGTTTGCTTAGTTCGCTAGATTGGAGTCGTAATTTAGTTAGTGAAAACATAAAAAAACGCCCTAGTTACAGGGGGATAAAGTCTAATATGCTCAAGCGTCAGGTTGGGATGATGCATGCTCCAGAAGCATTTGGTGACAGTAAGTCTGCAATGAGTAATTGGCTTTCGTCTCTTTTATTTAAGTTGCTGCAATGGCCTGGTGTAGATAATTCGAGCAATGGTTATGAGTGGCCTTCGACTTGGAACTTGGAGGAATTAGAGCACTGTGTATCTAAGAGGTTAGCTGAGCAGTCAAAAGGTTTTTGTAAGCTGTCTAAGACTCCAACCTATGTTGAAAAAGTTAGCTTGGGCTGGGGCAATAACAAAACAAACCTTAACGTTGCAATGATCCAACCCTTACTTCCTTTAGAACATGATTTCGATGCTGAAGGTTGGTTACTAAATACACCTCATTATCGAGCAAAGCATCGAAGACACTTAGCATCAGTAACTGAATTGCTACTTCATAACATTGCTAGTGTAGACAGTGCAAACGAAAAGCCCACCTTAAAAGGCAAAGTAGACTTAATTGTTTGGCCTGAGTTGGCAGTATCGCCTGATGATTTGGACATTTTAGAAAGGCTCTCTGATAAAACAGGGGCGATTATCTTTGCTGGAATTGGTTTTAGTCATATCCAAAATACTCGTGAACTTAATAATGCCGCTATATGGATTATTCCTAACCAAAAATCCTCTGGTCGAAGATTCATCAAACGATTACAAGGAAAGTGGAATATGACCACAGGAGAAAAGAGTCATATTACTCCTTGGCGACCTTACCAATTAATTGTTGAGTTAATTCATCCTGATTTTAAAGACCAAGAGGGGTTTAAGCTCACAGGATCAATCTGCTATGACGCTACCGACATTAAGCTTAATGCAGACCTCAAAGACAAATCTCACGCTTACATAATCTCGGCAATGAATAAAGATATTGCTACTTTTGATAATATGGTTGATGCCCTTTTTTATCATATGTATCAACACGTGATTCTTGTTAACAGTGGAGAGTTCGGAGGTTCGGTCGCCAAAGCACCTTATAAAGAGAGGTACCATAAGTTAATTACTCATACACATGGCTCCCACCAAGTATCAATATCTACGTTCGAGATGAATATGTTTGATTTCAGAAAATGTGGACATTCTATGAAGTCAAATAAAAAAGTCAAAACTCCACCAGCAGGAAACACTATATGATTTGTTTAGATACCAATGCAGCTCGATTACTTACCTTTGATTTTTGGAACGACAGAGCTGACATTGTTATGATGGTAATCGCAAGTATTGCTCTAGTATTTTCTATCAAACAATTACTTTCTGGTCGCAAAGAGTCTCGTAGAGCTACTGCCTACGCGACTTACCATGAGTACCTGAAATTGTGCTTTGATAATTCAGCTCTGGCTTATGGGAACCAATCTGAAATAATACAAAATGGTCAAACCACTCCTGAATATCCGTGGTTTGTATCTCAAATGCTTTTCGCATTTGAGCAAATATTAGAAACTGATAAGTCTGATGAGCAATGGCAGATTTCGATAAAGTCTCAGTTAGAACGGCATGCTTGGTATCTTAAAAAATCGAAGACAGCTAATCGTTCAGAATGGAACGAAGAGCTGAAGGCCATAATAAAGCAAGTTACTTCTGAAGTTAGCGTACAACCCCAAGAGAAACTCGGAAGTCCTGAAACTACCTCAACTTGATTCAACCAACCAGCCATATTAATTGAATTGATAGATACATGTGGTTCACACTTACTTTTACTAATCCAAACCATTCGATCTAGAGTAAAGTCTTTAGCTCGTTTTTGTCCAAATATGAGTTTAAAAAATAATTGGTAACAACTGAGCGTGTTGTCTTTTGTCTCAGGTCTGCTTTGATGCCGTCTTTTTTATAGCGAGGCAAATTTTAGCCTTTTGTGGCTATTTTATTGACATTAGTTGGCTAAGATAATCAATCTATATGTTTTCTTTGGTGCAGTAAGGAGGGGGAATGGAGCGAGTTTCCAATAAGTCGTCACTGTGGTTAGGGGTATGTCTGATCGTGGGGCTGGGAGTATTAGGGTTCTTCATCCAGCAGACGGCTATAAAGTATAAAGCGTACGAGCGAGTGGTTACTGTAAAAGGTTTGTCAGAGCGTGAGTATCAAGCCGATACCGTGATTTGGCCGATCCAGTTTACGGTGGCGAAAAACGATATGTCAGCGATGTTTGAGGACATCGACCAGCAAACCCAGTTGGTACTGGATTTCCTGAGTGCGAAGGGGTTAGAAGAGTCGAGTGTATCATTGTCGTCGCCTTCGGTGATTGACCGTAAAGCGCAGCAGTATGGCAATGAGCAGGATATTGAATATCGCTATTTAGGCAGCCGTACAATCACGGTCTACAGCCAGAAGGTTGATGTGGTCAGAGCGGCCATCAATGAAATTGGGGAGTTGGGCAAGCAAGGGATATTGCTCAGTCAAGATCCCTATTCAAACCGGGCCAACTACAGTTTCACGCAGTTGAATGACATCAAACCAGATATGATTGAAGAAGCGACCAAAAACGCCCGTGAAGTTGCGGCTAAATTCGCTAAAGATTCTCAGAGCTCACTGGGGAAAATTAAGCGCGCTACACAAGGGCAGTTTTCGATCTATGATCGTGACAGCAATACGCCTTACATTAAGAAGGTTCGTGTGGTCTCTACCGTGCAGTACTACCTCTCGGACTAACGTTTTTCGTTTGAACAGACTTCAAAGCCAGTGTGACAACGCTGGCTTTTTTGATCGGAGTCTCAGCTCGTTTCATCATCGCCACCTAGTACATGCGCCAGGTTTGTGACTTTGGTCGAGCGAATGCGTCTGTCAGGAAGCGAAGATGGCTTATATCTATTGATTGTTGCATCCATAATGGGGCTGGGCATTGGGAGCCAGATCGACTTATCAAAGCCGCCTTTTTGCGATGAGTTCGCTGTATATCGCAGTAAAACGCGAATGTTTTCTCTACGAAAGTGAAGAATAGTGAAATATTAACTTTATCATTAAGGTGTCCATTCTCCATCAAATCCACTGCGATTCCGCACAATGCCCATCCGATTGCCGACATCTCGCGCGTTTCATATTGAGCAATAAATAGTCAATTAGTAGCATCTCGATTGCACAAATAATAACCAAAACTGTGTTCGGGTTTTTAACCCATATTGTTCCTAATAAGTCTAAATAATAATGATTATTGTCAACAAGTTGGTTGGGTTATTAAAGGTGCGCACATCGTTATTCATGCTCTAACAAGGAATAACTACACCTAACATAGAAAGAAGTCTGGAGTGAAATTATGAATGTTTTAAGATCCATGATTTACCTATCGATTGCTGGCTATATGTCGGCCCCGTTTGCGGCGGAGGCAAGCTTCGCGCCTATTGTGGTCGGGGCGCCGTATGAAGATAGCTTAGCCTCACAACCAGGATCCGATTCTGCGCCTAACTCTGGTGCGGTGTACCTCAAATGGAAAACTCTACAAGGGCAACTGGGTACCGCGCTCATTAAAGCGCCTAACGCGGAAAGCTCGGATAAATTTGGTGAAGCCGCCATTCTATCTGGGAACAATCAAGTCTTGCTGGTCGGTGCGCCAGGTGAGTCGGGCTGTGGGGCCAATGTTGGGGCGACCAAACACGCCAACCTCATTGGCACCAACAGCCGAGTTACTTGCTTTTCGTATGGAATGGAGAGTAACGCAGATTCTGGCAATCCATTAGATTCTGTCTCCATTGGCGCGGCCTATGTATTCGAAGGGCAGGGGCAGTTTGCGAGCAACAATCAGTTTGAAACAAGTGCAGGACATAAGTTGCTTGATTTTACTACTTACATCAAAGCGCCTAACCCCAGCCTTTGGGATAACTTTGGTGGGGTGGTCCACATCAGTGGTGATGGCAAGACCATCGCGATTGCCGCGACAGGTGAAGACAATTGCGGCATCGGTGTCGGCGGCACGGGCGTTAATCCAAATCAGCGCCTGGGTGGGCACTCAGTCTGCGGCCAATACGTACACCCAGGTATGGATGACAACAGTGCCCGAGATTCTGGGGCGGTGTATATCTATAAAAAACGCAACAACACTTGGGTGTTGGACGCGTACCTAAAAGCGCCAAACACCGATCCTGGCGATATGTTTGGCTCTGCCTTGGCACTGGACTCGGATGGGGATCAACTGCTAGTAGGGACCCCGGGTGAAGATAACTGCGGTACCGGTGTGGGTGGTCAGGGGGCGAACGCAAATCAACGCCTTGGTTATGGCTCCGTGTGTGGAACAAACCCTAATCCAAGCCTGTGGGATAACTCTGCCAGGGATTCTGGGGCGGTGTACCACTATGCGCGCGAGAATGGTCAATGGGTGCTGAAAGAGTACATTAAAGCCTCAAACACCGACGCGGGAGATTTGTTTGGCAGTGCCCTGTCGTTTGATCATCAAGACAACAAAATCGTGATTGGAGCGCCGGGAGAGTCTGGTTGCTCAGCAGGGATTGATGGGGCGCTACCGAATCCTAATAAGAAGATCAATGGTGAAAGTGTTTGTGGTAACTCGCCGCTTAATAGTAACGTCAAATTGGACAACCGGATTGGCAAGTCAGGCGCGGTTTATGTGTTTGCTTACGATGACAACAATGCCAATTTGAAGGAAGTGGCTTACATCAAAGCGCCAAACCCTGACGCGAACGATCAGTTCGGCGCCAACTTGTTTATCGACAGTGTTGGCGGGCTGATGATTGGGGCTCCTGGTGAAGATAACTGCGGCACGCATGTGGATGGCACAAACAACAAAGCCCCATGCCAAAACCCCGGTTTGACCAACAACCAGGCTCAGGATGCGGGGGCGGCTTACGTCTACAACGACAACAATTACGCCAACACCAAAGTGGCGTACAGCTTCTTTAAATATGTGAAAGCGCCAAGTGTCCATGCCGGCGATGTGTTCGGAACTAACCTAGCGGCAGTAACCGCGTTGGATGCTCAAGATCCAACGATTCAGATGGTCTTTTCTGCGCCGGGTTATGACAAACCGGGGATGACCGACACGGGCAAGGTCTTTGTGTACACCAAAGAATCGGCCAACAAGTTGCGCAAGAGCTTTGGCTTTAATGGCAAGCTACCAAACGTTGAAAACTCAGTGAGTAACTTTGATTATTTTGGCGGCTCAGCGCTTGGAGGCAGTGACACCTCGGTAACCAGTTCGGTCGGCAATCAATGTACGATCGTGACCGATTATCTAACCGGTAATGAAGTCAGCCTGAAAGACTTTATTGACTGTATTGCAGGGTTTGGACCCGGAAATTAAATTCCATTTAAGGATTCTCAAGTAGAGTTGAAGGATGAGTTCACCAGATGAGGACTCATCCTTTTTTAGTTATCAAGGGGGAAGACGTTTCTTTTTCTAGGGCCCGTTGGTCTATCTTTCTCCGATCCCGCGCTCAAGAACGGGTAATCGTTGACACGCTTATTCCTCACCGATATTCTGCTCTCGCACTGGCAAAATCCAGTGTCAGGATTGGAACCCTGTCTCACAACACGTGGCGCATAGACGTCAGCATCACTGCTGCTGTCATGTGCAGCCTTGTCGCACCTGTAAAAACGGATGCCCTGCAAAGGGAAGTTCCGCTTGGTATTACGGTGGGCTGGGCGAGGCAGCTTCGGCTGGCCGTTTCCACGTGTGCGGTAGTTCCAACCTTGTTCAGTTCACCACCCTTTGTTTTGGGGTCTCTGAGTGGTGAAGGGAAACTTCATTTCTTGGAGGTTGCGATGCCGATAAACCCTCAAATCTTACGATCCCTCGATGAGGCGTGCGCCCGCGCGCTGTGTGACCGAACTCAATTACCCCAACAAACCGAACGGATCTCAGGACTGCTCGACCAACTGTGGGAAGATTTGGGCGAAGAGTTTTTCTGGTTAGAGGCGACCTTGTGGAAAGCATTAACGGAGTCGGAAGGCTCGTTTTCGTTGTGTCTACTTAAAGCGCCGCATCGTAACCGCTATCGCCTGTGCCTTGCCCAAGATGTCGACCAGCATATTTACCAGTTGAACCAGCAAAGCGGTGAGCCTGTCGAGCTGGTGGCGGTGATGAACTGGGACACGCTCAATGACGCCAGCATGTCACCACTGATTCTCGATGGGTCACTGGATTCGCGCTGGTTTGCGCTGAGTTCGCGTCAATTACATCACATAATGGATGTCTTCGAGCGTCATCGCGAATGATGCATCTTGTGAGCTCTATTCTCCGCACGCCTTTTTGTGCTGGGGAGGCCGGCGCGCAGGAAAGCCGCTTGCGTACCTCATAGTGTCATCGGTTACGGGGTTCTGGGCGCGAACATGATGATGGCCATACCAAGCATCGCCACAGAGACTCCCACGATATCCCACAGAGTTGGGCGAAGACCGTCCACGAGCCACAACCATAAGATTGCGACAAAGATATACACGCCGCCGTAAGCGGCATAAACTCGACCAGCGGCGGTTGGATGCAAGGATAACAGCCATGCGAAAAGCGCAAGACAGAGCGCTGCGGGCACTAAAAGCCAGGCCGATTTGTCTTCTTTGAGCCAAAGGTAAGGCAAGTAGCAACCCAGGATTTCAGCAACGGCGGTGAGAAAGAAAAGCCCCATTGTTTTCACTTCAAGCACGTTATTTTCCTATAGAGATTATTCGTTGGCGGTACCCATCGTGCCTGAGTCTTTCAGGTTAAGGCAAGTTAAACAGGGTCAGCGGCTCCAACGACCCCTTTCGCGTACGTCGAGTGGGCGTTGTTGTGCTCTGGGTTAATCCTTTTGCGTCCAAACGACGTAACTAGACAGAGCACCCAACGGAGATAAACAATGTTTTCACTATTTAAACGAGACTCGACCAAGAAACTGAAGAAGCAATATGCCGCAAAACTCGAGCAGGCAATGCTCGCGCAAAGAAGAGGGGACATTCGAACCTATTCGCTCTTAACCGCGCAAGCGGAAGAATTAGGCCAGCAAATCGAAGCCCTCCAGAGTCAACGCTGATCGCCTGTGCAAGAAACGTTGAGAAAGGGACAACGTTGCTTACTTCCAGCCATACGCCCACTTATCGGTGTTGTTAAGCTCTTTCCAGTCAATGGAATACTCGCCGTGAGTCATCACCGCTTCCAAGGTGCACGATCTTACGGAGCCATCTTCTGCGTAATCAACATCGGACACTAAGAAGTGTTTCTCACGCTTTTGCGGCTGCAGGGCCGTCCATTTACTGTTGAGTAACTTGGCAGGGTTAATTCGATTCATCATAGGCTCGTCATGTTGTCGCTGTATCCCATGTCTTACGGGGCAGCGCTGCCAAAGTTCAGCGGCGAGCCACTCTTTGTCAGTTAAGACGCGACGAAGGAGAGGGTCATTCAGGCACTATCTGGACGGCGAGCCAAACGGCGACTAACGCGGGCTTCTTTTCCCCTTCGATTTCAACCACCACTTCGCTTTTAAAGGTATAGTGACCGGGGCGCTTTTCGTCGACGGCCAGCAATTTCGCACGCGCGCGAATGCGGCTATTCACGGTGACGGGGTGGATAAAACGCACTTTATCAAACCCATAGTTGATCCCCATGCTTGCCCCTTCCAACTGGTAGCCAAAGCGCTCGGCAAAATGGGGCAGCATGGACAGGGACAGCAAGCCATGGGCAATGGTCGAACCAAACATGGTGTCTTGCGCTTTGATGGGATCCGTATGGATAAACTGATGATCTAAGGTGCAGTCAGCAAATTGGTTAATCTGCGCTTGGCTGACGACAAACCATTCGGTTGGCTCTGTCTCAACACCAATGTAGTGAGCGATGTCATCCTTCGAGATAACGTTCATAGCGTCCTTTTAGCAGTGAATTCGAGGTTAAACAGCCACCGAGTGTATCAGACAAGCCGAGCGCAACTGGAATGACTTCAAAGAGAGGCGCGCTGAGTGAGCACGCCATTTAATCGGCGAGTTAGGCGTATGTTCCAATGAGATCATAGAGCTCGTCAACCGAGCGTGCCGTGTAGTCAGGCTGACACGACCACGATTCCGGCGCCGCGCCACTGTACGCTGCGGCCACAGCAATGACGCGAGCGTTGCCCCCCAGCGCAGCTTGAAGGTTACGAGCAAATTGGACATCAGCCTCATGATCACCGATGTACATCAAGCATTGGCTGGTGCGATGGCCGAACATCGCGTCAAGACATTGAAGGCCACCCAGAGCCTCCGGTTTTTGATGGCCATGAGACACGTCGTCATACCCGACAATGGTCTTGAAAAAAGCCGCTAGCGCATGGTTTTCCAACACACGACGAATGTTGCTCTGTGAATTTTGCGAGCATATGCCGTGAGGCAGGAAGGAGAACTCGGTGACCACGTCTTTGATCCCTTCAAACAACAAGACCTGCGTGGTATTTTTCTCTTGGTGCTCGGCCCACATGCCCCCCGCCAGGCGCATTTCCTGTTGGGTTAATCCATAGTAATCAACGTAAAGCTCTTGCCAGTTTTTTGCGCTGTGGTTGGCGACATGGTAGGCCTCTTCGTCGCGTAAACACTCCGGCAAACCGTCCCCAGTCAAACGGGGAGCAACAATGGATAAAATGGTCTTGGTTATCTCAATATTTTTCGGCACAGAGTTTACCAGTGTCCCATCATAATCCCACAGCACCGCCTCCAATTTCATGATTCCCTCTCCATTCAAACACGAGATCTAAACGTACTATTTATCACAAAATCAATGGGTTGGACAACATTTCCGAGTCGGTTGGGGGCAGGCACACCGTTACCATTGCGCAACCAGCTTCTTTAAATGGTGCTTTGCCAACTCATGATCACCACGACTCATCCATTTGATACAATCAAACAATTCCCACGTTATTCCTTCGTCGCCGTTCGTGTAGGCCGGAAAATCTGCGTGCTTTGGTGCCGGTTCGTCCGTTACCCGTTGCTCGATGAGGCCATTTTTATCAAACAGCACCTTAAATGGCTTAGACAGACTCAAGGGTTCACTCACATCTAAACAGTGAATCTCTGCGCTCGTTAAGTCATTGAAAATGTATTTTTTAAAGTAAGCGTTCTCATTATGGAAGCCCTCGAGCAGGTAGAAGATGTCTTTGTCACGCTCAAACGCGGAGAAGCAGGCCTCGCAAGATTGATGAAAGTTATTCTTGGTAAACACAAGAATATCGGCATCCGAGACTCGGTCACCTTTTCCCGCGGCCAGTGACCCCAACAGGACCGCCGCGACCGCGTCATTTTCAGAATGAAACGCCGAGTACGCGGATTGAACCAAGGCATTTTGAAGCGGAAGATGGGCCAAGTTTAGCTTTTCTGAAATCACAATTTGCTCCGTTTGTTTCGCGTTAGAGCCGCGGAGGGGCGCTTGAATGAGGAACCTGCCTTCTCGCTCAACGTAGCGTCCGCGACCAAGCTGTGAGTAAACCAAAGTCAGGGTGAAGTGGCAATAGCAACGTACTCATTGGCGCTGGCATTGAGAGCGTGGGCCGTTTCGAGGCTAAGGCGCATACCGCGCGAGCCATTCTGACCGCAACACACCGTATTTGACCGAGTCATAGTATTCGCCATTGTAATAGCGGACTTTTCGAAGCCGCGCTTCTTGCTGGAAACCCAGCTTCAGGGCCAATGACATCATTCGAGGGTTCCCCGACCAAGTGGTTAACCCCACCCGTTCGATGAGCTGACTATTGAACAGATACGACACCCACAAGGGAAGCGCTAAGGCCGCAATACCTTGCCCCCAATACGCAGGATCGTAAATGACCACGCCGGCTTCAAGCCAACGCGTTTCTTCGCATTCCCAGTAACAGCTCACCGTGCCGACGGGGAGGTCATCGACGGTGATCAACTGTAAGCTTGCACCAGTTAACAGGCGCTGAAACGTTGTCTTTTCGAACTGCTCCAACGAGGGAGGTGAGTATGAAAAGTACGGACCGTTAAATTGCGTCCATTCGTCATTTGAAATGACCAAAGCGTGGAGACGCTCAAGTTCACTTTCCCTTGCGGGTCTGATAGTGACTGTCTGTTGTGCCACGGTGCTTCCTTCTGTTCATTGCGTCTTATGGGTGGGTACCCCGTTTATTGACCGCACCACTGCTGCTCACAAGGTACGCCATCGCGATCACCATCAATCTTCACGTTGGGGCAATGTGCCAAGTAAAATTTCGCCTCATGACACGATGTCATATGGCTACAGCGCGTTTTCCCCTCACACTCGAAACCGAGTTTGTCATCTTCAGGGGCGCGTTCTGGGGCTTGATAAGTGAGGAAGCTGACTACGCCAAGGGCGATACCGACTAAGACCAGTACCGGTAAGAGAGACAAGGCGAAATTTCCTCTTGCGGGCTCCACGCCAACAAACGAGACAAGATGAGCCCGGGTTTTCCCCTTATTTAACTCAATGCGAAAATCGACTTCATCGCCAATTTGAGGACGCCTGACCCCCGGTTCAAATTCTGAGATATGGACAAAAATATCCCCTTGATATTCGTCCGAATGAATGAAGCCAAACCCGCGATCATCTCTCCACCGGACAATGGTACCTTTCATGGTTAACGTATTCCTCTTGGTGATGAACAGCCTAGCCCTCTGTGAGAGGATTATTGGGCGACCCAACTTTCAGGCTCTGCTATCCGTAAAGTTCGTTTTTCCTTTTCTGAACAACAGTTTAACCAATGTTTTTACTTGGTGAAAGCGTTTGCCACGAAGAGCCGTGCATGACGGCTTGAGTGGCGTAATGACGTCAGGGAATCCTTAGCGAGGCCCAAAGGTGTCATCGCCTTTGACGCTGTGAGTCGGCGAGAAGGGCAGGGATCTCACTGTGGGGCTCCGTCGTCTTTGCGCTTGCCTGTGACCTCTCCCCCCTCAGAGCCTTCAGCACAAGGGTAAAGTGCACGCAGGCGCCCTTGTACTGGCGAACCGTGAGTGGGGCATGGACAGGCCAGCAACGACGACATACCCCCAACACAGGAGAGAGCCCATGAACCATCTACCCCTCACACACACAGTGCATGGCGACGCTGACCACGTTAGGTCGCTGTTCGCTCAGGAGGACAAACGCAATGCCAGCTAACTACTACTCAACCGCCGTCTCTTTCACGCTCGGAGAGGTCGTGATGACCCAAGGGATACAAGCGCTGCTCGACGGACGTCCCGAAGCCCTGCTGAGGCCACTTTTACTACGCCATGAGAGTGGTGATTGGGGAGAGTGCGACATCGAAGACAAGAAAGCCAACGACGTGGCCACTCGTCGAGGTGGGCGGATCGTATCGGTATACCGATTTTCCGGTCAGCGCGTCTGGCTGATCACCGAAGCGGGTCATCAATTAACCACGGTGTTGCTGCCCAGTGAATACTAACTAAGGGGCCTAGGCCCCTTGATTGGAGCGTAGCTTTCAATCGTTGTGTATGCCTTTCTTACCGGTACGCTATCTAATTTGATGAGTACGGCCGTATCTCTTTCACACCACTGGCGTCATCTAGCGCAATTGATTCGCGAGAGGACGAGCCATTCATCATGGCTAATCCTCGATTGCTTGCGGATAATCTATTGTGAATGCGCGTTGATGATGAAGAAAAATGAGAGACTAGATGAGAGATTCAAGTGCATAAAGGTTGATTCTGATCGGGAGAGAAGGCAAATTACTTTAGGTAGATCTATGTGCAGTCTGGTTAGATGAGAACGGAGCCCTTTTTAGCCCGGAGAAAAAGGTGCTCAATCGTTGTATGAATAACCTGACAATATCAAAAATGAATTGAGCCAAGGAGAGATCAATGCGGTACCTAGTTCTCGCTTTACTGTTGCTCCCCATTGTTTCATTTGCCTCCTCAAGCAAGACCATAAAACTCGCTTACTCAGATATCGAATCCTTCCCGTTTCAAATGGGCAATGGGAATGATGTTGCGACGCCTCCAGGCATATCTGTCGAAATCATAGAACAACTCGCCCATATGCTGCAGTTCAACGTTGAATATGTGAGGGTACCAGGGAAACGAGTGCTTCAACATATCAAATCCAATGAAGTGGATGGCGGCTTTATTTTTTCCTACAACCATGAGAGGGCCCAATACGCACACTATCCCATTATCAATGGGCAAGTTGATAGTGCGTTGCGTATCGCCACGCTAGACTATTTTCTCTATAGGCTTAAGATTCAAAAGTTAGAATGGGATGGGGTAAAGCTATACTCTACTGGCCATCAGCCCGTTGGTGTTCATACGGGGTTTTCAATTATAGATACCTTAAAAGAAAATGAAATTAGCACACTTGAAGTGTCAAGCACGCAACACTTGTTTAAAATGTTGAGAAAAAGGCGAGTAATCGCTGTCGCCGTCCAGAGTAACATTGCTGACAGCTATATCGATGAAAATAAGCTAGCCAGTATCGAAAAAGTATACCCGCCCATATTAAGCAAATATTATTACTTGATTTTTAGCCATAGGTTTACTGAAAACAACCCTGAGTTAGTTAGGCAAATATGGAGAACTATCGGTGACATACGCGATCAGGTGACGGTGAATAGTATTAAAAAATACACCGCAAGGCATCACTAGGGGTTGTTCGTTAAAGGGGAATGTCAATCACCGCCAGAAGTGGTCGTGAGGTTACATGCCTAATATAACTTTTCATGTCTAGCCTAAGAGGCATCGCCTACTTCGGAACATACTCTGGCTGAGAAAATGGATTCAGTGACACCGCAAACAATATAAGTACACTTGCCCTGATATCGTCATGTGTCTGGTGTATTGAGAAATAGAATCTTATGCCCCCAAATACCAGACCACTATTCAGAATCCTGATATTGGGTTGTGCCAGTACTCGTTCCCTTCAATTCGGCTTCAAAAAAGGCGTGCTTGTTGAATGTTGTCGTTAACGTCGCCTAAAGTCCGCGATCAGGCATGTATTTATCTGGCGCTCTCGAAAGGATTCGAGCCTGTAACCTCTCCCTTGCTCGTGCGATGCGAATGCGCGCCTTAGCGCTTCCTGGGTCTCGCCATTTTATTATCCATTATTAAATTCAAAGTGAGATCCACGTCAAGGTCAAACGGCGAGTGGTACTATCCGGTTGTTTTCTCGATTGAATTGTTAGCCTGCCGCGTTGGCGCATTGGTTTATCGTATCGTCTTACCCTTGATGGGTCGCGACTGGCCGGAAGGTAGGCTTTTCTGTCTGGTCGCGCTTTGTTAGCGTGAGCACGCACACCCACTAGAGGAGGACTTATGGCAGAACGTCTCAACGTGAGGCAGCGGCAATTTGAACAGGCTTGCCGGCTTTTTTCACGTCAACACAACATGTTCCGTCTGGCGCCAAAACTGGGACTGACTCCGGTGACACTGCGTAATAAGCTCAATCCCGAGCAACCGCATGTGCTCAAGTGCGCCGAACTCGTTGCGCTGACCGAACTCAGTGACGATCCCTTGATTTTAAATAGTGTACTGAACGGGCTCAAGGTCGTGACGACGCCACCGCCGTCTGAAGCGCCGCCACCGACATTAACCTCGCTGATCTTAGCGCATGCCCTCGACACCGGCGAGCTGTCACGTGTTTTGTTGAGCGCCAGCAATGACACGCTTCAACGTGCCCAACGCGATGACATGCTGTACACCGCCCATATGGGGATCCGTCGCTTAGCGGATCTTATTCATCGGCTTCAGTAACCTTCATGTGCCGTTCACGTCATAGGGCAGACAGCCCGACTCTCTGGATCGGTCAGTGAGGCGTCAATGCCTCAGAACCCTTGCCCAAGCGGTCGTCGATCGCAAGGGAGGGCCAAGCCGCTACGCGCCCTTGCGATCGCCCCCCGCTCGGTCTGGCGGGTCGTCAGACGCCCGATAGCCGACCCAGGAGATACGTGATGAACGCGCCACTTGACCAAACGACCCTAACTCCGGTGTTCTCAGCCGAAGAACAACACCTCTTGCAGCAGGCCGCGGCGGTGCTGAAATCCAAGCTGGTGCTCTTTGAGCAACCCGTGATGAATGCGCCGTCCATCGCCCAAGCGTTCTGCCAAACTCAATTGGCCGCGTGCGACGTGGAGATCTTTGGGGCGCTGTTTCTGGACAATCAACATCGGGTGCGCGCCTGTGAAGAATTGTTTCGCGGGACCCTTGATCAAGCCGCGGTTTACCCACGTGAAGTGGTGAAGCGTGCCATCGCCACCAGTGCGGCCGCCGTGATCTTGTTTCATAATCATCCGTCAGGCTGCGCGGAGCCGAGTCAGGCTGACCGCCGGATCACCCGCCGTTTACACGATGCCCTTGCGCTGGTGGATGTTCGGCTACTCGACCACTTTGTGGTTTCATTTGCTGACGTCGTGTCGTTTGCAGAGCGGGGCTGGCTCTGACGGCGCCCTTTGCTAAGGCCACGCCAGTCCGAGGGCGGTTGTAAATCTTCGCAGGACACGCGATAGTAGTGAGCAGAGCCTTGCGTAAGGAGCGCCATTATGAAACCGCTGGTGTATGAAATGGATGCGTGGTCAATGGTGACGCTACCGCAATTGCTAGGGGCGTCACTGAGCCTACAGCCATTGCTGGCCATGACTCAATCGGACGTACCTGTCCTACAGGTGCCTTTTGTGGTCGGCGACGCGGTATTCGAGCTGAGCAATGAGTGGTATACCACCCCGCAAGGTCATGATTTCCATCTGCCAATGCTGCGGCCGATGGAGGGCTCACCGGCATGCTACCGAGCTCAACAGGATGGCGCAGCCTCGCCCCTCGCTGTGATTGAGGCGATCGAGATCCTCCGCCGGCGCAGTCGTGATGCCGAATGGCAGCACGGCGATCAAGGCGGCTGGGCAGCGAGCGACGAAACGCTGATCTACGACTGGGGGCTCAACCTATTGTTCACGGACGGGAGCGCGCTGTCGTTGGTGACCGAGGATGATAGGATAGACGGTGGATGGGTGGTGACACCCGACCGGGTGCGACCGTCTTACCAAGAAGAGATTTGGCTGATTGAGGTCGATGTTCGCGAGCGCATTGCATGACAGACTGGCGACGACAGAGGAGAGGTGACCATGACACACGGCACACCACGTGATTACAGTCAGGCGGTATATCAGGTGTATTTTGAAGTGGGGGAATGGCAAGAGACGGCGTTCAAGGTATTGGCGTCTTTCGTCGGACCGGAGGCCTCGGGATCGATCCAGCGGTTGGAATTTGGCTATGTATTGGCCTTGCCGATCCAAAGCATTCCTGAGGTGGTCAGGCAGCTTTGCCAACATAATATCGCTGTCTACCAAATCGTTCGTGGTGAGCAGATCACCTTGACCGAAGCTTGATCGAGAGGGGCGGGGCCCCCATCCTTAGTGGGCAGGCTCATGTTCACAATAAGATTGCGTCACTTTACGGTATTGAGTGGGCGTCATGTCATAAAACTTCTTAAACAGTAACCGGAAATGATTGATGTTGCTGTAGCCCACTTGACGGCTGATGGTTTCAATGTTCAGCCGGGTGGTACTGAGCTTGTCTCGTGCAGACGAGAGGCGCAGGCGCTGAATATAGTTAACCGGCACGTCGCCGGTTGCCGCTTTGAACCGTCGCGTCATCTGTTTTTCGCTTAAAAAACTCTTGCTTGCGCAGCGTGCCACGGTCAAATTGCCAGGGTGTTCATGATGCATCCAGTCTTGCAGTTCATGGATCAGCGTGTCGTTGTGCTGCCGATATTGGCCAAAACTGGTCAGGCAAATCCGCGCAACATTGGAAATGTCCCCCCCAATGTAGCGCTCACAACGCGCGCGATGCCCACTGCCGAACAATTCATCGATCATCAATAAGGTGGCGTCATAATAATCCCGCACGCTCGACGAGCAGATAAACGGCCCTTCGTGAGTGATTTTTAGGTGAGGCATCAGCTTGACACTGGGGTAGCGTTCCCGAAAGCCCGCCACATGTGCCCAATGGGTGGTGGCACTGCGATGATTGAGTAACCCCAACTCGGCCAGTAAAAACGTCCCCGTGCACAGGGAGACAACAAACTGGCTGCCGACGAGCTGCTGCGTCAACCACGTTTTGAGCTTGTCTGGCAGCAAATACGCCTCGTCACTCGGATCGCCACAGCAACCGAGCAAGAAAATGTCTGTTTTTTCAACTTGCTGCCACGGTGTGGGACAGGCAATTGTCAGTCCAGAGAAGGTGTGTATGTGGGCATCGTAAGGAGAAATATAACGCACATCAGGATCGGGAAGTCCGGCCAATTTGGCGGCAATGATTAACATCTCTACGGGACCGGTGATCGCGGTCGTTGGGACGTTATTGAGTAGTAAGGCAGTGATGCGTAAAGGTTTGCTAGGTTCTACCATCCGTTCGAAATCCCTTGTTGAGCCAGTCATAACATCACTATGCGCTGTAAATAGTTCTGGTCGTTAATCAAAAAAGATGAATTATCAGTCATTCATGACGTGATAGAGTTTTTCGGCGTGTTTTTTAATTGACTGATAAATAAGAGTTAATTATCTTTATGTTGCATTAATAACCAATTGTGTTGATTGAAATAGTGTAATTACTCTATTTTTGTTCTGTGCGATGAGCGGTTTGGCCGTGAGCGTATCGACGCGGAGCTAGAAAATCCACCCATCCACGTCTGGGTGTCTTGGCGCTCGGCCCCATTTTACGCGCTAGGACTGAGCGCTGATCCCGTTGAGCGCGGCAATATCAATCACGCGATCCGCAGAATCAATGGTGCTGGGGCGGTGAGCCACAATCACGCGGGTGATTGCAGCTTGGTCACGGATCATGGTGTTGATGTGTTGCTCCGATTGGGCATCCAAGTGACTGGTCGCTTCATCGAAGATCAGAATGTCTGGTTGTCGATACAGGGCTCTGGCAAGGAGCACGCGTTGTTTTTGTCCACCAGACAAGGTGTTGCCCAGTTCACCCACTAAGGTCTCATACCCCATCGGTAACTGCTCAATGTGCTGGCGAATGTCGGCCATGGCCGCCACGTCGCGTACACGCTGCGCATCAACCTGGAGGTCGAAAAACGAAATGTTTTCTTCTAGTGAGCCAGATAACAAGGTGTCATCTTGCATGACGCTGCCTATCCTCTGGCGATATTCGCTTAGATTCAGCGAACTGAGTGGCGTGCCGTCGATGAGAATTTGACCTTGGGTGGGCGTTAGCATGCCGAGCATCAACTTAATCACGGTGGTTTTGCCACACCCAGAGGCGCCAATCAGGGCGACCGCTTCACCCGCGTGGATCTCAAAGCTGAGATTGTCGATCACGCGAGGCTCATGGTCAGAATACTGATAACTGACCTGCTCAAAACGAATGCTAGGTGACAAGTGTGCCACATCGACGTAAGAACGCTGAGGTTCGGGCTCTTCTCGTTCAGTCAACACCACATCGCCCACGCGCTCTAAGTGTAAACTCAGCATCTTGAGCTGAAACAGAGTATCAATAAAGCCGGAGACTCGGGTGGAGAACTGATCTTTAAACGACAAGGCCGCGATGAGCATCCCTACCGTCAGATCCCCGGTGAGTGCGGCTGCGGTACCGACCCAAACGATCATCAGACCTTCAAGACCAAAAATCAGAGTACTCATCGACTCGAACATAATACCGAGTTTCTGCTGTCGAATGTCGGCATTGCGCTCATCGACCAAAAGATTTTGCCAGCGAACCGCGCGATTGTCAGTGCGGCCAAACAATCGAATGCTCTGGATGCTGCGAACCGTTTCTAGAAAATACGTTTTTTCCTTAGCACTGGATAAAATGAACTCGAGATTGAGTTCGCGAAATCGCGCGAAGAATCCTTGTCGCAGCAGAAAATAGACGCTCATGGCCCCCAAGGCAATGGCGGCAATCTTGGGGTCGTAACCCAATAGCATGGCCAGCGCACCCATCGCCAGCATTCCGTCCAACAACGCTTCGACAACCTGTTTAGTAATGGCACTTTCGATAACGTCCAAAGAATCAAACCGTGACGCGATGTCACCCAGATTACGTTTTTCAAAAAAGGGGATCGGTAAGTGCATCATGTGCTGAAAGACGCGTGCACGCCACTGCAGGTTAAAGCTGGCGCTGACTGCCATGACGGTCCAAGCGCGCAATGCACTGGCCCCCACGCGGATCAGGAGCAGTAAACCAAAGCCTATGATGACCAAAGACAATAAGCTCTGATCTTGGCTGGGGACAACGTGGTCAATCACCACTTGAGGCAGAAAGCTGGCCCCTAAGACACAAATCTCATACACCAGGGCTAACGCAACGATTTTCGCCAGCGAGCCGATCAGACCGTTAGGGCGGCCGAACACATCACGCAAGGTCGGTTGATGGATGTCATGACGCATAGGGGCCATGCTGTCGATTGGGGTCAGCTCTAAGATCACTCCCGTGAAATGCTGTGAAAACGCCGCGCGCGACAGACGACGGCGGCCAATATAGGGATCGTGAATGTAAAAATAATGCCGGCTGACCTTCACTAAGACGACAAAGTGATTGAGATCCCAGTGCAAGATACACGGGTTGGCGACGTTCGCCAAATCGTCCACTTCGACACGCAGCGGACGACCGCTTAGGTCGAGCTTTTTGGCCATGGTCATCAGATCGCTGAGGGTGCTGCCATTGAGCGACACCGACATCTCGCTGCGTAAGCGGGTTAGGTTCAATTTATGCCCCCAGTACTCGGCGATCATACCGACACACGCGAGCCCGCATTCAGCGGCCTCGGATTGATAGAAGAGGGGGATCTTGCGCGAAAAACCGATCTGCAGGCGTTCCGCTAAATCATTCAATACTGTCACTGTATTACCTTACATGTATTCTTGGACTTTTTTGAAAGGATCGAGGAGCCACTGATAGATTTTTCGTCGTTCGACTTCTAGGCTCGCTTCAAGGTTCATTCCGGCACGAAGTGGGGTGTCGACCCCATACACATCCACCGATTGCGAGCGCAGCGTCACTTTGACTAAGTAGACAAACGGTGGCAACGGGGTTTTGGCTTGGGAAGGCGGTTGGTATTTGAGATCGTCCACCGCAACCGTGGTGGATGAGATGGCGTCAATCACCCCCTCGTACTGGCCGAATTTTTGGTAGGGGAACGCTTCATATTGCAAACGGACGGATTGACCCACAGATAAAAATCCCACCGCCCGGCTTGGAACGAACAACACCGCCTGCAAAGCTTGACCCTCGGGAATGATGCTGAGTAACACACTGTTTTGCGACACGGGCCCTTGCGAGACGTTGAGTGCCGAGACGGTGCCGTCAAAAGGCGAGGGGACGACCGTCTCTTTAAGCGCATTGTTGGTGGCTAATTGCTGTTGGACGTCGCCAACACGGCGCTGCAATTGGGCGCGTTCTAAGGTCAATTGGCTACCAAGTTGTTTGATTTCTGCCTGTTTTTGCGTTTTCTGGTAACGAAAGTCGTCCAATTGCAATTGCAATTGCTGCAAATCGGCCTCAATGGCGAGCATGTCACTGCGCCGTTGGCGAAGCTCTATTTTACTGATGGTTTGCTGCTGCTGCTTGGTGACAAAGGACGCCAGTGTCTCCTGAGCCAGTTTGAGCTGTTGTTTCTTGAGCGCGATGACCTGTCGGTGACCTTCGGCATTGACCGCCAATTGACGGATCTCCCGCTCCAACGCTTGTTGCTTTTGGTGGGTTAAGGTCTCGTTGGCCGCAACCTGCTGTTTAACCAGTTCGACATTCTTGTTCATCAATGCCCCCAAGTGCTGGCGTAGGTCGCCATCGGTGGGGTTGGTGGATTCGGTGTTGATGACATACAGCGCTTGTCCGCGCGTGACCCGCTGTCCTTCCTCGACCAGTCGCTGGCTGATGAGACCGGACTCTGGGGCGAACACATCAGCAATGCCCCCTTTTGGTAGTAATAGCCCTTGCACTTTTTCTTTCTGGCTAAATTCTCCCCAAAGAGTGAAAGCAACAACGACGATCCCCACGAGGCTAGTCAGGGCAATCAAGCGCGTAAAAGTGGGTGGCAGCGCGATCAAAATGTCACCGTAGTAGCCGTGCTGGCGCTCGGTCACTTCATTGCGAAATAGGCTCATTGAGGCTCCAAAGCGGGGTGATATTCATGAAAGTAGACCTCGGCGTTACGCCAAAATAACCAACCTTGTGGGCTGATTTCTATCAGTCGGCACAGGGCGTCGGCCTTGGCTTGCACTATGTCCTCTCGGGATAGGTGTCGTGTCGGGATGGGCGTAACCTCCAGAGTGAAGCGTTTTCGTTTGATCAGCCCGGCGATGTACAAATTGGCCGCCGTTTTGTCGGCCAGTAAGGCGCCGGTGTGGGTGATAAACGCGCGCTGATGCCACATCGTACACGCCGTGAATGAGCGTGCCATCTGGAGCCCCGACGCTTCGTCCGAAACAAACAACGGATTGCCATCGGCAAACATAATAATGTGTGCCCCTGCCCGCGCCCGTTTAAGCAGTTTGAAAAACGAGTGCTTACCCGCGGGCGGCAAGATCTCCAAGGTACGTTCATGACCTTGCTCAGCGAATGCTTGGTGACACAGAGTGATCATGGTGTCATCCCAGGGGTTACCGTAGACCACCACATCGCGATCTGAGGGCAGATTTTGCAGCACGCTGTACACTGCGCTAATTGGGTCAAACAGGTGGAGTAACTCAATGATACATTGACCGTCAAACGGCGACAGAGGGGAAGACAGCGGAGCCGAGATCACGCGGTGTGCCCATTCAACCGAGCGAGGACGGCGTAATTTCCGCAATAGATGGGCGGTGTAGCCCATATTGATCGCCAGTTCTGCTAAGTTGGCTCTGGCCAAGTGGCGTGCTTGTTCGTTGGGACACGCAAGCACGCGCTGAATATTGTGTCGCGGAGCGGCCAAAATGTCCGGCTGAACGCAGCAATCCCACCACCGAGTCAGCAGGCGAAGGAGCGCGCGGGTTGGGCGTTTGCCAAACGACGACATCATCAAAGCCAATGGGGTTAACCGCTTGACCAGCGTGCGTTCTTGGGCTTGCTCTCGTTTGAAAACTTGGGCTAATGGTGAGGGGCCTGGGGAGGGCTCGCCCAGCGATAGAACGTAGTTGACGTAACCGGGCTTTTTACACAGATCGAGAAACTCCATGCTGCGATAATGTCGCTCGCCTAAATACGGATCCCACACCAGCAGTCCCTGAAGGGAGACGTCGAGGACGACAACGCAATGGTGCAAGTTCCAGTGGACCAGACAGGGCGGCGACAACAACTCCAGATCCGACTCCTCCTGAACGGCGGTAGCGGAAAAGGGGACACCTTGCTCCGTCAAATACACCGCTAAGCGTTCGTGCAGATACATCGAGGAAAAAGAAGAGAGACGGTCCACATGCGCTTGGGAAAGCGCGAGTCCTAGTTTGGTGAGGCACTGAAACAATGGGTGTGGCGTGTGGGACAAATCGTGAGTGGGTGAGTTCATAACAGTGGTCCAATTCGCAGGAGAAGAAGGCGGAGCTCAATACCCCGCCTGCGCCGATTAGATGCGGCGGCTGTTGCTACAACATACGTTGCCGTTTTTTGGTTTTGGTGATGGACGGGTTAGGCCTTCAACACCCAAACCAGCCGATTCGAGTAGACGAGACAAACCGTCTGCAACCGCACCAGCCCCGTCAATTGCGCCAACCACGCCACCGCCGCTCACTTGCTTTGTTTCTTCTTGAGTTAATAGTTGTGTTTTTTTCATAATCGTATTTCCTTAATTTATTTTTGATTACCAAGTTGAGTTTTAATGGATTGCCAAACTGACTGTTCTATAAAACTCGATTTCAAACTATTCAATTCATTTTTAGAAAACAACGAAATATAGGATGAATGTCCTTTATCTGACGTAAATACAATCCAAATAGTATTGTTGTGGAGGGGTGATGTATTTATTTTCTACTTCTATTAATAGAAAAGTAAATAAAACACTATTAAAAGATATTGATGTCATTAATGTCTTTTGATGAGGGGTCGGGATGGCGAAGAGACAAAAAAACGGAGCGCAAGCTCCGTTTAATACTAGATGCGGCGGCTGTTACTGCAGCAGAGGTTACCGTTTTTAGGCCTTGGAGACGGGCGGGTTAATCCATCAACCCCATGACCAGAGGCATTAATGACACGAAAGAGACCATCGGTTACTTTCGCCGTTCCATTGATCAAGCCGACGCCACCGCCGCTGACGCTTTTCATTTCATGATGAGTTAATTGTTGCTTCTTCATACATTTACCTTTTATTAAAATGACCAGTTGCTCTGGCCATTAAAAAATAATTAACGTCAATCATTGAATCAATGGAAATAATAAAGGATATCCGAAATACCGACAAAGAATGTCGTTTTATTGCCGTTCCATTTTTATATGAACGATATTTATATTAGATAAATAAATACGTTAAATCATTGACTGAAGGAATAGAGAGCGGAACGCGTCCTGATGTGTGTGGGTTTCAGATCGGCACAATGTCTCTTTTCGGGTGTGGATCTGAGCCAAATGGTACTTAACGGCGCCCATTTTTTGTATAACGTAAAGACGACCTGTTGTTGATCAACGATAAAACCGCTTTGAATTCCGTAGATTAGCGGTGGTCAGAAGGGGGGATCAGCACTCTTGGGGGATACCTTGCGTGCATTATTGTTCGGTGTACAATGAAAATGTCCAACTGTCCACCGAGCGGTCGGTTTAGCAAGCGTCATATCGTGCACGACACCGCCACGCTTCGAGAGCCATTAAGGACGCAAACATCGTATGCACAGCAGCACTCTAGGTAACGGGTTATGAAAAGAAAAGCGAACACGCCTTCTTTGTCCAAGGCGCTCATTTTAGACGAGTCGCTACGATTACTGGCAGAGAAGGGGATCCAGGCGTTCAGTATTCGCGACCTTGCTCGACGTTTGGAGACTTATCCCACCGCGATCTATTGGTATTTCCACAACAAAAATGCCTTACTGGGTGAAATTGCCAATAGGGTGATGTCCAATGTCACACCCAGTGATGAGGCATTGACCGGGCAGGGTTGGCTGAACGCGCTGTTTCAGAACTATCGAGAAGCGATTAAGCAACATCCGCATGTCTCGGATCTGATTGGCGCGCGACTCTTGGCAAATGCGCATCAAAACCCCAGCCTGCTGGAAGGGGTCCTTACCGCATTACTTGAAATGAAGTGCCCAGAGCGGCACCTTGTGACTATGTATAACACGACAGTGGCGGCCATGTGTGGTTTCGCGACGATGGAATTTGGGCACCTGCCTCAAGAAGATCTGCAACAATGGCGCGATCAGTTGCAAGCCAAGGCCGATAGGCTCAACGCGGCTGACTATCCGAACCTAACGCGAAGCTTGCCGAAGATGATGAATCGAGCTTTTGTCTTACGTTGGCAAAATGGGCACGAGCAGCCAATGAACGACAGTTTTAACCGCTATGTCGACGTGGTGTTGGCGGGGTTACAGGGACAAATCGCGGCAATGATTGCCGTCACGGAGGAAGCGCAACGTTGATCCCTACGGGGTGGGCAAAGGGCAGGAGGACGTGATCACATCGCTGAAGGAAAGGCCAACCATCGGCGTGTCTCGTGAGTGTGGCCAGCGGCCGCAAGCGATGCCAGCTCAAAGAGAGTAGGAGTGACGACAAACAATCAGTACCCAGAAGAGGTACCACGATGCATTAGGGGAAGTGGGTTGAATGACAAAACATATCAATGGCACGTCGGTGTGGCAGTTTTCGCCACTGGATAAGGATCAACTGATCCATGTGCAAACCAAACAAGTGAAGAAACTTAAGGGCCCGGAATGTCGCGTGCTTGAGGTTTTGCTCGCTCACCAGGGTCAGGTTGTCGCGAAGCACGATCTGCTTACCATGGCTTGGCCTGGACGCGTGGTCTCTGATGCGAGCCTGACTCAAAGTATTGCTCAGTTACGCTTGGCACTGGGCGACAATGGTAAAGATCAAGACGTGATTAAAACCGTGCCTTATCAAGGCTACCTGTTGTTTGATAACCTGATTGAACTTGTAGAATCAGACTCTGAGCGCTCAGAGCTGAGCGCGTCACCAGACTTAGCGTTGGGGCGAGAAGAAGCGCCGCTTGACCCGCCCATTGAGCCTCAAACCCGGTGGATCTCATGGGGTAAAAAAATCGCGGCTGGGCTGCTGCTGGTGATCGCAGCCATCCAAACTGCGGAAGCGGTCCATCGTTACACCTTTGCCTGGGACGTGCAGTTGGATACATGGAAAACGGTCAATCGTGGCAGTACCACTTTTTTCTATCAGGATAGCCACGCTAGTCGCAAGCTCTATCACTATTTGAGTGCCAACAGCGCGATTGCCAACGATCACCAGATCAGTCGTGTGCTCGTGTCGACAGGGGTACGCCACTACTACGTCGCCTGTGTGTACACGGATGCCCATACCGATATGCAAAATGCCAAAAACCTGACCTTCGCGTTAGGTGAGCGGTTCCAATTCATTGGGGGTACGATCGATGATGTCTGCCGATAACGGGCTCAAATTGTCCCTGTTGCTGGCGTTGCTCACCACCCTGGCAAACGTGACTCTGAAAGTTCGCGATCGCCCGGCCTTCATGGATGGAGAGAGCAGTCAGCTGTATTACAGCAACAGTGCCAACTACCGACCTAATGGCGAGGTGTATTACATTGAAGACTTTCATACACTTGATGCTCAGATGTTTTTTCGCAATAAATCCTACACCAGCCGGATGATCGCGGGTGAAGACAAAGCCATTCATTTCAGCTACTTAGCCGAGTTTTACAGTCACAACCTGGTTCAGTTTTCTCAGTTTTCATTGGACAGTGGGCTGCCTGGGGTACAAAAAGTGGTCGATGTCGAAGCCCATGCGTTAGGCCGGCTAACCAGTGAGACTTTGCAGATCATCCATCAACAAGGTCCGGTGCTGTGTTACATGAAGCTATTGGAAGGCAGCGTCAAATGTGTGGTGCGAAGAAAGTAACAATCTGCCTTGTGCCTTCTTCAAATCTCAATTGATAGCCATTCAAATTGGAACGGGTGTTTCCTGGTTGTCACGCGTCGTAACATGACCCTCTGATCGCATGGAGAGCGTGGTAAGGGGGAGGCATTCGACGGCCTCATGCTTTGCCTTCTTCGCGATAAAACTCGTTGAGTAGAGGGCACAATATGAGCACAAGTGGGCAAGGGATATGGGGATTCACGCCTCTCGACAAAGTGCAACTGACGCACGCGCGCACCCAACACACGAAAAAACTTAACGGTCCGGAGTGTCGCTTGCTGACTGTCTTGCTGGCCAATCAGGGAAAGGTGGTGTCCAAGCAAGAACTGATGACCAAAGTGTGGCCCAACCGGGTGGTCTCCGAGGGCAGCTTAACCCAGAGTATCGCCCAATTACGGTTAGCGTTTGGCGACAGCGGTAAGGAACAAAAATACATCAAGACCGTGCCTCAACAGGGGTACCTGCTGTTCGCGAATGTGGTCGAGTTGGTCGAACGTCCTCATGCGTCCACCCCTGTCACGGCCTATCTCGGTGCGGCGAAACCCCACCCCGATGTGGGGCAAAGGGAGACGAAACTGCCTCACCGCTTGGGGGGCGTGAAAGGGCTTCTTGTGATGGTGTTGATGTTGGTGACCGGTATTCAAACGGCCGATGTGGTCCATCGGTACACATTCGCTTGGGGTGTGGCAAAACCAACCTGGCAGCATGCTGACCATCTTGACACCACCTATTTTTACCAAGACGAGCCCGCCAGTCGTCAGCTCTATCACTACTTACGTGATCCAACCACGGGCTTACAGAACGGGCCTATCCACCAGTTACTGATTGCGGCGACGCGCCACCATTATAATGTGTCTTGCGTGTACGGGGACGTAAACCAAGCCAAGAATCTGACCTTTGTACTGGGTGAGCGGTTTGACGTCATTGCGACCCACGTTGGCCGTGCCTGCCGCTCAGCTCGTTGAAGCTGTTATTCAATTAATATTTGAGAAAAATTAAATTATTAGCCTGTTTTTAGTCTCAAACGCCACACGTATGATCGGCAGACATTCACAAGGAGCCCAAACGATGCGTGCGGGCGTACAGAGAGGTTCAAGATGAACAGGCTGAAAACAGGGATTGCCCTAATGGCGGCGATGGGAGTCCATGCGACTCAGGCGAGCGAGTTAGAGGTGGTGGCGGAGTTAAATGGTACACGACCTGGCAACCTGACCGTCACAGAGCAAGGACGCGTCATCATGTCCATGCACCCACTGGAAAACCCAAAATATCGGGTAATGGAATTGCTCGACGACGGCACAACACGCGCCTTTCCGACCGAAGACTGGGCCGATGGCCCTGAGCTTGGCGAAGTCGGCCTGTCGTCAGTCATTGGCATTGACAGCACCAAAGACGGGACGGTTTGGATGTTGGACATGGGCAGTGCCAGCGCGCCTGCTCAGATTGTCGCTTGGGACAGTGTGAATCACGAGCTTGCTCAGCGCATTACGCTCAGTCCTTCCGTGATGGTGGAGAATTCATTCTTCCAGGATTTCGCCCTCGATACCCAACGCAATCGAATGTACATTGCTGACACCACGTTAGGCAACATCGTTGGGGAGGCGGCACCAGCATTTGTGGTGGTGGACCTCAACACGGGTCAGGCGCGGCGTGTGCTTGAATCGCATAAAGCGTTGATGGCACCGCTTCACCAAGTCAGCATTGACGGTTCACCGTTGGCGACCAAGCGCCAAGATGGACAAGCACAACCTGTGTATCTCGGCCTCAACCCCATCACGATCGATGCGAACAATGAGTGGGTCTACTTTGGGACCGTCAACGGCAGTGCGATCTACCGCCTACCTGCTGCCGCCTTGGCAGACCCTAAAGTAGCGCCCGATCAGCTCGCCCAAACCATCGAGTTTTATAGCGAAAAACGACCGAGCGACGGGATGGTCATGGCGGAAAATGGGCGGATTTATGTGGGGGATCTGGAGAAAAATGCCATTGGAGTGGCCGACGAATCTGGCTATCGCTTGCTCGCCCAAGATGATCAGTTGCTCAACTGGGTGGACGGTTTTGCCTTAGGTAAAGGTTATTTGTACCTCACGCAAAATGCGTTGCATCTGCATCCCGTCATGAATGAGGGCGAGGAAGAAGCAAACAAGCCTTATCGCATTGTGCGCCTCAAACTTGAGTGATGTGCATTGTACGTCTTCGCTGTGGCGGTGCGGGCATCGCCACGATCCAAAAGGGTATCTCTAGAGAGGAAAACGAATGCCACAATCAATCACAATGGGAGTCACGGATCTCTCTTTTCACCGAGTTACGGCTTCACTGGTTCGTCATGTGTTGGTCGATATGGGGTTTGAGGTCGATCGCGTGTACGCACCGCATCAGGAAAATTTTGCCCAGTTGGCCTCGGGTGCAATCGACATGTTGAGCTCGGCGTGGCTGCCATCGAGCCATGGCGTGTACAAAAGTCAAGTTGAAGCCACGGTGCCACTACTGGAGCTTGGCCTTCATTATCAACCGTATGCGCTGTGGGGGGTGCCCGATTACGTGCCAGTTGATCAGGTTGCCAGTGTCGAGGATTTGCTGAAGCCGGACGTGCGAGCAAAAATGAGCCGAGATATTCAAGGCATCAATCCAGGCGCAGGGATCACGCGTTTTTCAATCCATATGATGGTGGCGTACGGTCTTGAAGAAGTGGGTTACCGCTTTCATACCGGCAGTGAGGAAGCGTGCTTTGACGCCTTTGAACAGGCGGTAGAACAACAACAATGGGTGGTGGTACCGCTGTGGCAACCTCAATTTTTACACCATAAGTATCGCATCCGTGACTTGGACGATCCCAAAGGGTTGCTGGGCGGTGTGGATCGCGCTGTGCTGCTACTGCGTGACGATCGTCGTGTTCGGTTTACACCAGAGCAATTGGCGCGACTCGATGCGCTTCGTTTCTCGAACACCATTATCGCCGAGCTCGACCACCAGGTTCAACGAGAGGGGCAATGCTTAGATGCCGTGACACGCGCATGGCTGGATACGCACCCATTCTAGCCCGGTCGACTTGGCGCGCTTAGCTCGGGATAAGCTGGCGCGCGGCGAGCGCGGAAAGTAACGCCTGAGTGCGGGTTTTGAGATAATCGCGCAGCAGGCGGACGGTCGGCGTGATGGATTGACGGCTGGGGCACACCAACCACAACTCTGTTGGGGTCGGCGTATAGTCGGGCATCACACTGATCACGCGTTGACTGAGTAAATCGTCTGCCATATCGAGGCATGATTTGATGGCCATACCATACCCCGACACACACCAACGTCGCACCAGATCGCCGTCATTTGAGATCCGATCCCCCTGCAGTTTGGCCTTGATGGTGTGCTCGCCATGGACAAACTGCCACTCCTCTTGGACCACATCGTTGAGCTGATAGCACAAGCCGTTGTGCGCCGCCAACTGGTGAGGGTGTGAAGGGGTGCCATGCGTGTCGAGGTAGGCGGGCGCCGCGCAGAGCAAACGCGGCACATCGCAGATTTTAAAACCGTACAGATGGCTTTCGGTCGGTGAACCGTAGCGCAACGCCATATCGATGGCATCGCGATAGAAATCGATGTTGCTGTCGCTGATATTGCTGCGCAGCGTGAGATTGGGGTGTTGGCCAAGGAACTCATCGAGCCAAGGGGTGACCACGTTTCGACCCAGATCAGAAGACAACGCAATACGCATTTCTCCCCCCAGCTCAGCCAAATCGGCCTGAATATTGAGTCGCGCACTATCGAGTAACTGCAGCGCTTGCTGGCACTGAGGCAGGTAGCGTTCGCCTGCGGGTGACAGGCGCAATTGGCGGGTCGAACGGATAAACAGCTCTAGGCCAAGGTTTTTCTCTACGCGTTTGAGTGCGGCACTCGCGGTCGCGACTTGCATGTCTAGGCTATTGGCGGCGGCGGTGATACTGCGAAGCTCGGCGACTTTCATCACGACAAGCAGATCGTTGAGCAACATAAATTCAATCCATGTTTGATAATGCATTCATTATTATCCTTTTTTTGTTCGTGCCACAAGCGGTCTTACTGTGGTGAGAGGAGGGGAGGGTCATAAATTGGCTACTGGCGGTCGAACACACGGTGTTGCCTTGAGTGATCTGACTGTGTAACCAGTGAACGCTTCGGCGGCTCTTGACCCAACGAGCCTGGATGTCTATCGCTTGTCCCAACTGGATTGGCTGGTGAAAACGGGTCGCTAAATGGACAGTCATGGCATGCACGTGGCGCAGGTAAAGGCAGTGCAACATCGCACTGTCATGCAAGGCACTGATCAGTCCTCCTTGCATAAGACCATCGTAGCCTTCGACCTGATGGTTTGGGATAAGCGTGGCTTGAACGGCGTCATCATTCACGGCGTGAAACTGGATAGGCCGATCAGAAAAAAAAGCCTGATGACAGACTTGGCAACGACGATGGTCGGCTGGACGTAAAGTGTGCATAGTATCCCTCTGGTTAGGTTCCTCATACGCGGGCGCGTGTGCGCCTGCGGCGTTCTTTTAGACAAGGTCACTATAAAAGGGGTAATTGGCATATGCTAAATATTGCGGTGAAAACTAAGGTTTCAACAGTTCGGGGTGGCGCTTAGCCCACGCGGACACCGTTTCAAGAAAGCGGGGCCGGGTGGGCCTGCGTTTTTTGATCTTCTCGGGTCTCATGCCTATCTCGCGTCTTGCTGCCATGCGATCACGCCTCCTATGCTGTACGCCACAAGATCAAGCCAATCGAATGTGGTTCCGATGACCCACGACCAGGCCGATCCCAGATTGAGTAATGTGGCCAACTGATACCACTGCCCCAACTCCACCAGATAAGCGACCGTTACCGCGATCAGGGCAAGTCTCTTAGGGGAGAGCGCCAAGACGGCAGCCAATGTGGTGTGGAGCCAGATCACAACAAGCGCATCGCCAACGGTTGGGCGAATCACCGGATCTCGCAGACCCCATGCAATGAGCCACAAAAGTAACAAGCACGCCAGACTTCTGATGGCGTATTGCGGTGACCAGCGCCAGAGAGGGCGCCAGTCAACCTCCACTGGGGGCGTTGATTTAGCTTCGCTCATGGTCAACGTCCGAGTGAGGGCGGGCAGGGTGACGACGATACCAGTCAATATGACGGGTGAGGATCATGACGAAACTCAAGATGGTAAAGCACAGCAGTGTGCCCATCAGCAGCGCGTAACTTTCCGCTTGCAACAGCCCAAACAGCAGGCCATACAGAAGCAATAACCCCCCAACGAATATCACGCCATGCGCACGGCGCTGCAACACCCCCGTGACATAGATACTCAGTAAGCTTGTGGAGGCTAACGCCGATAGCCCATAGGCCCAGTTAAAGCCAAGGTGCTCACTCATCGAGATGAGCAGCAGATAGAACAACGCAAGTGCGAGGCCGACAAAGCCGTATTGCACCGGATGCACGGGACGAGCTTGAAACAGCTCGAGCAGAAAGAAACTGGCAAAGACTAACGTGATCACCAGTAATGAATAGTTCGTCGCGCGGTGAGATTTGAGGTAGTGGTCGACCGGATCGATCAAGTCGACGCCCATCTGTCGTTGCTCCAGTTCGTAACATTGGTGGTCACCGGTAAGGCAGTTGCGCAGCAATTGAGCCATGTTGGTTGAGAAATTATTGCTCTGCCACTGAGCCTCAAACCCCGACTCTGCCACTTGGGCGGTGACAGGCAGATAATCGCCAATGAAACTGGGATGGGGCCAAGATGAACGCAGCTCGACACGGGATTGGTCACCAATCGGTGCGACCTGAAGTTTCCCCATTCCTTGTAACAGAAACTGGAGGTCGAACGTCAGGGGTTGGTGGGTATCGAGCTGTGCGAGATCCAGAGGCTGATGAAAGCCTTGTGAGATGGCGCTGAGCCCAGTCCCAGGGAAGACCTCTATCGCATGGTTGGCGACACGCATATCGCCCAGCGTCATCAAGCCTCGACTGTCTTCTATACCGACCACTAATCGAATGTCGTTGATATCATGGCCTCGCAACGCGTCAAGCTCCGACAGGTCAAAGTGGCCGGTCAAACGGGTCTGAGCATGATACAGACGCGCACGATAGATACCGCGGTATTTCTCAAAACTGTCGAGCTCAGCGCCGAGATTAAAGGTATCGGGCAATATAACGTGTTGGCGCTCGGTGACGTGCAGAGTCTCATTGTGAAAACGGCTCTCAGTATAAGTGATGTGGATAAAAGGCCCAATAATACGCTGCGGGCCGCTGCTGCTACGGGCGATATCACTGCGCACGGTGTCTTGACGTAGGGTACGCTCGGAAATCAGGCCGCTGACCATCGACAGCGGGATTTGCAGTAGTAGGAACAGCAACAGCACCAATGCGAATTTGAGGCCGAGCGGGTGGTTGAGGATGTGTTTCATCGTGTCTTCTCCTTAGCTGAAGACACCACGTTACCTCAGGGATATGGAGACAGAATGGAGCGAATGTGGAGTTTTTATGGAGTTGGCATTGTGAGGGTGACTTTGACCCCGTGCTCTACATTGCTGATTGTCAGCGTTCCTTGATGGAGCTTCATCACTTGTTCGACAAAATTCAGGCCCAATCCGGTGCTTTTGACCCCATTGCTGCGCGCGAGTGAATAAAAGCGTTCGGTGAGGCGAGGCAGGGCGTAAGCCGGGATAGGTGGGCCACTATTGAAAATAGACAGCGCAAGCTGTCCCGGGCTTCGCTGGGCTTGCCATACAATCTCGCCCTGTGGGGCAACAAAGTCGAGGGCGTTGTCCATCAAGTTAAACAGCGCTTGCTGAAGCAAAAACGGATCACCAAGACAGGTGTCATCGGGTGAGATGAGGCAGTCACAACGAACCGCAAGATGACTTAATCGAGCGTCTGCGGAGGCCGTGACGTTAACCACCATGTCTCGCAAAGCGATTGACTCGACGCTCTCCAACGCGGGTTGCTTTTCAAGGCGAGCCAGCTCCAATAACTTGTCGATGAGGGACTGCATTCGTTCGCTTTCGCGTTCAATGTTGCGGGCAAAGCGGGTGACCCTGTCACCGTCAAGCGGGGTCTGTAAGATCTCACTGGCGCCCTTAATGGCCGACAACGGGCTTTTCAGTTCGTGAGTCAGCGTCTGTACATAGTCTTCAACGTACTGCTTGCCATCGAGTTGATTGCGCATTGTCTCCAAGGCATCACTCAGCGTGCCGTATTCATAAAAGACTCGAAAGGTGGGTTTCGGGACCTTGTCCCCCTGGCCCATTTTGGTCGCGTAGTCTTCAAGTTTATGCAAAGCGCTGTGAATACGCCAAGCGAACAACGCACCTGCGACCAAAACAAGGCCACTCATCCACACTAGCCAAAACCAAACATTGCGCTTGGACAAGTCGATGAAGGGCTGAACCGAACGATTGGACTTAGCCACGGTGACACTGCCAATGATCTGGCCATCTGAATAGATTGGCGCGGCAACGTGCATGACCGTGGAAGAGGGGTCATTGGGATCTTCGATGGTACTGCGTGCGCCATACTGGCCGCGCAAGGTTAGGTAAACGTCGTTCCATTGCGAGTAATCCTGACCAATATCTTGTTGCCACGAGTCAGCGATCACGATGCCATGCTGATCGGTAATGTAGATACGATGATTGATGGCTTTCTTACCAATTTCCCAAATGCGAGCTTGAGGTTCACGTTGACCGTAAGCGCGGAGTAGAGCCGCAAATCGACTTTGTGACAATTGGTGATTGGCGACGTCCTCTTCCGCCAGTACCGCCAACAAGTTGGCCATATCCACCAACGTCTCTTCGGTGGTTTGACGGACGGTGGGTTTGAGTTCTTGGATCACCGTTTGGCTGACGGTGTACGCGGTGATCCCGACCAAAATGAAATAGAGCGCAAACAGTCTCAGCCCTAGCGGGATCCTTGGCCAGCGTCGCATCATTCACTTTGCCCGTTGTAGAAGTAACCAAACCCCCGTTTGGTCACGATCCGCTCTGCCATCGCATACGGTTTGAGTTTGTGACGAATGGCCTTGATATGCGAATCAATGTTGCGCTCATACACCGCGTCCGGAGTCATGTCCGCGGCGACCATCAGTTGCTCGCGACTGAAAACCTGATCTGAGTGGGAGAGGAGTTGACGCAAGATCTTAAATTCAACCGCGGTGAGCCCCAATGGTTGTGCATTCACGCAGTAGTCAAAGTGCTGCGCAACGAGGGCCTGATCCGATGAAGATTGCATTGACTCGGACTGAGGAAAGGCCGTTCGCGCTTTGATTCTGAGCTTGATTCTGGCCAGCATCTCTCGTGGGCTGAAGGGTTTGGTCACGTAGTCGTCAGCCCCGATTTCTAAGCCGACCACGCGATCTATCTCCTCATTGCGCGCGGTTAAGAAAATAATGGGTACCGCAGAAAAGTCTCGGATGGTTTTGCACAGCTCAAATCCGTTGCCATCGGGCAACCCAACGTCTAAGACGAGCAACGCCACAGGGTGTTGACGCAAATACGCCAAACCTTGTTCAGCGGTCGCAAACCACTGAACCGGGTAACCGTCCATTTCTAAGACATGGATTAAGGTGTCTGCAATCGCGGGTTCGTCTTCAATGATGACGACAGTCAATGGGTCACTCAAAGGAGGTCTCTTCGTTTCGGTGAGGAAAGCCCACTATCAGAGGGCACGATGTCACTTATACTACCTTGGGAAATCGGGAACACAAGTGTGACTGAGGGGGGGGGGGGGGTGTCTTGCCAAGGGGGGCCACGAGTGAGCGGCAGGAAAAAGGCGCTCGATGACGAGCGCTCAATTGAGGCAGCGAACCGCAGGGCTGACTGCCTCGTTAAACCCACCAGAATGGTGGCGCGAGATGGCCGCTTTAGTTTAACTGTCCATAAGGGATGATCTCACTCGGTGTGGCTGAAAGGCGGTCCACTTGCGACAGGATTTTATACAAGTATTTCTCACCCAACGACGTACTCAGCTTCATTTTATTGGTCAGAGCAGCCGTATCAACGTGTTGGATCAGAATACTGGTTTGAGAGCCTGGATCGTATAGGGCCAGATCGTCCCCTCGTCGTTGCAACAACAATGCATTGGGGTTCTCTAGGGCTAATTTCAGTGTCTCACCCACTCTGTGGCTTTGAATCAACACTTGCTGGTAGTGAGCAAGGTCGTTCTCGTCCAAGCTATAGTGATAGTCGCGGCTATTGCCACTCCACAACAAAGAGCGCACCCCTTTGAGTCTAGGCAGAGTCTGGATCTTGCTGCCTTCGCTGCCTTGCAAGACTAAATGGGTTCCACCTTCCGTGAGCGCCATCGAGAAGTGCCCTAATGGGGAGTGATCCGTGAGATGTTGCTGATACAGCGTCTGTGCATCGACATCAAACACATAGTCGCCGCCGTCAACACTTTGCCCTAAATAAGTCAGGTTATGCTGGACATCCAGCCCCGGCGCCGTGACGGTACGTCCAGATTCATGCAAATACCAGCTCGGTACTGAGCCCAGAAGACGGACCTGCTTAGGCAATTGATACTCGCTTTCAAGCGCATCAATGGCTTGGTGGCGATATTGGTGGTGAGTTTGCCATTCCATCGTGACCGCTCTGAGTATCGGTTTGTCCATAGGGCCCGCGTTTGCGCTTAACTCGACCACGAGGCCGTCACGGGTGGACAGTTGCAGAGATTGCCCCTGCCAAGCCGCGTGGGTCAATTCCCCCGCCAGCGTCGCAAATTGCTCCGCGTCAGCCACTTCACCTTGTAACACGAGCTTGTCGTCCAGTATGAGATCATCGTTTACGACGGCCTGACGATACAGGCTGGCATCGTCGTGATTGTACAACCAAGCCCATTGTTGATCTGCCGTTAGCCCCAGAAAATTCAAGTGCTGACCATTGAGGTTGCTGCCCGCTCTGATCAACGTCGCGGACTGATTGTCGTACCACAGGTTCACCGTCTCGCCTTGGCTATCTGTCATACCGAGCAGCACCAGTTGGGCAAGTTTCGCAGCGGCTTTTTCACTTAAGGCCTTCAATTGTGGCAGGACCTGTTGATGGTGGCTCTGTAGCCAATGCGACGTCACACCAGCCAGTCTTGGCGTTTGGTCTGCTAGCCATAAGGTTTGATCGTTGGCGATGGCAAAGAGTTGATGTTGGTTATCTAAGACGTTACGTAAACCGCCACTGAATTCCGGTAAGGACACCGAGCGAGCCTGGGAACGGTTACTTGCTTGGTAATACAAACGCTGTTGGCTGTGGGAATAGAAGAAGTAGTGTTGATCGGTTTCCCCCTTGTTTTGCACCAAAGCAAGGATCAGATCGTCAGGCTGAGTGTTGAGATTGGCGTGGATCACGCCTAGGTCGCCCCTCTGCTCTGCGAGGACCCAGTACCTGTGTTTCTGCCCTTGTTTATTCGCTGACACGGAAATAACGTCGCTTAGGCTTGCCTCTATCCATCGATCTGCTCTCAGGTCAATTTCCCCCTCGACACCGGCTTGGAATGACTGGAAGAAATAGTTCGTCGTGGCTCGATTCGGCGCCGTGTCGGCCATGAGGTTATCTAACAACTGAAGGTCGCCGTTCACATCGACCAACTTCATGCTGTTTTCGTCCAGTACATAGGTCCATTTAGCCGGATGACCAGCGTTGGTTTGCTGCTCGATTGACCAGTAGAGGCGCTGATTTTCTTGCCACACCCGGCTGGCCGCTTTGCCATGAGCGTAGTCCCAACCGAAGGCGCGATACTGAGCCACAATGCGCGACTCGGCGATGTTCACTAGCCACACTTGGTTGTCTTTGTTAAACCACGCAAGATCCCCCGTCTGAGCCACGAGCTTGGCATCGCTTAGGAAGTCACTGTGAGCGGGCGATGGGGTATAAATAAACCGCTGCTGATCAACTTGATAGTAGGCCAGGCCAACAGAGTGGTCCTGATCTTGAGGCACAAAGTTTTCAACAGCCACAAATGCGCTGTCGAGGTGGTGCTTGGCCACTTCAGACTGGATATGCTGGTGTAATTGTTCAGCATTCTGCCAAGAAGAGGCATCTTCCGACGTGATTTGGTAGCGGCTGTTTTCTGGGTCAACAACGAGCACTTCGTTGTGTTTGTTGATCACCGCAATGCTCCCCCAGGACAATCCGGGTAGGTTGACTCTGACGCCGCCGATATTGAGGTGATCACGGGTGACTTCAAGGTGATCGGATGACAACTGGCGTGCATCAAGGATCCAGCGCGTACTTCGGTCTCTACGAGACGTCACTTGCAAAGAAAGGCTGGCCCCCGATTGCAGACTGATATGGTATTCCCCCCCTTTGCCGTTAAAGGCATAGTGCAATTTACCACTCAGCTCTTTGCCCAATTTACGCATCAGAATTTGGCGATTTTGCGCATCCAGATTCACGTTGATATTGGTGTGGACATATTCTTGTGTGATCTTACGTATCGTGTATTCCGAAGGAAAAATGTAAAAGTCATAATCGAATCGACGATCCTCTTCGAGACGACGAATCACACTAAAACCGGAATCATGACGTGTGGTGGACCCGGGTAAGATCTGATATTGATAGCTAATGTACGACTTTGGTGTGGCAGGCAAAATCAAAGCCCTATCACTGGCGTTAATGTTTGTCGTCTCGTTATAGCCAATGCCGGCTCTAACATTGATCGCTTGGGATTTGTCTCTGATCATCCTAGGGAAATCACCGGCCCAGAAAAAGTAGTTAATCGCCCCCGATCCCGTGCTGCCATGATGGGTACGGTAGATGTATTGACTATCAAAATGCACTTGACCCGTTTGAAGGTCTATTTGGTTGATCACTGCCCCATCTTTGGGCTCAAGCGCGTGGTAACGGCTGCCATCATCGAGAGTTTTATCCACCAGCGCATACCCCCCGCTGTGATACGCGGAGTCGACCGCGGCGAAGTAACGACCGACGGCTTTGGCATCCTCTGCGACTTCACCAAACGCCTGTGCCAGAGCGGTAAAACCAACCGCGAGTCCACCCAGGATCACGCCTGCGCCACCCAGTACAGCACTGGCGGTGCCCGCCCCCGCAAGGCCTGCCCCGATGCCCGCTGAGGTGGTCACAAAAGACGCTGAGTCAAAGGCCAGCTGAGTACCAAATACCGCTTTTTGTACCTCATTTTGTGCATGCGCCAACTCATAGGAGTCCAACACCACGGAAGCAAAGCCTAGTCCAAGACCGATCCCTTCGTTTGCAACGTGCCCCACTGCAGACAACGTCGAGCTTGTCACGCTTTGCCCTTCCTGTAGAGCGGCACGATACAAACCGACAATCTTACTGGCGTCCATCACGGTGCCGTGCGCGATTTGAGCTAAGTTAATGTAGGTGTGGACCTGCAACGCGGTGTTTAATCCTTGGGGCAGGGGGTCACCCGCTGCGGCCGTGCGGCTGTGGTTATTAAACCAAGAAAGAATCGCCTGGACCGCAAACGCGGCATTCAAGCCGTCTACATGCTCGACATCCGTAATGCTCGCATGACGAGTGAGCTCTCCGTGGCTAAAGTTGTAGCTCTTTTTCAATCGACCCAATGCATCTTCGTAATAATGTTTGAATTTCCAAATTCTTTCGTCTGACGTTAACACGCTGATTTCACGATTGTCTTCGCGATGTATTAACGGAATCCGATACTGACCGCTGGGTGTCTTTTCGATGTTCTCAAACACGGGTACCCAAGCGTGATCTAAGCGATGACGGCGGTATACGTCTTGCGCGGCCGCAAAGAAGTCCTGAGCCAAATTGGCGCCTTGTAAGACACTCAGTGCGGATTTGAGTTGCAAATCCGTGGATAGGCTGTCGCTGGCTTGCGCCAAACGAGCGGCATGGTCCGCCGTTGCCAGGTTGGCGACTCGGTCACTTGGGCTCGCCAGATCTTGGACGCTCAGTCCGGTGCTTAAACGTACTTCGGCCATTTTGGCTGTGTCCAGTGACCGCATGTCGAAGGTTGGCTGGCTGGCATTGCCATAGGCATCATAAAAACGCGCAAATTTGTTTTTGATCAGGTGTTCTTTTAAAGAGGCTTGTAAGGCTTTGGAGCTGTCAAATCGGAATACCGCAAAGTTGGGATCGTAGAAGAAGTAACGGCTCTTGCCCTCGAATTGTCTTTTCCCCACTAACATGCTGTGCGCGCGAGTATTCATCAGCATGAATTTGCTGCTGCCATTGGTCAGGGACTCCTTTTCCAAGTTTGAGACAATCCCCTTGATGCTCAGGCGCCCGGCGTCTGTCTCCGCAAGCCCCGCGTCTGTATTGGAGTGCAATTGGCCGACAGTGGTATACACATTGGTCGCGATTTGGGAGTCTGGGTGGGCAGCGGCATCGAACAATACAGAGGCAAACTGGTTCGCACCAGGCTCCCCTTTTTGTGCGATCGCGGTGGCCATCACACGGGAGAGTGGCAAACAGCGTCCCGGCCGACCGAGCAAAACAAAGTCTTGTGGCACAAGCTGGGTTACAAACGCGCCTTGAGCGGTCATGTAGCGACTGACTTCGGCACTTTTGTCCAATGCGAAACGCATGGTTTCCTGTTGGAACTGCTGCTTGATATGCGCCACCAATGCGCCTTTTTGCTTAAAGGTTAACTGGTGACTGTCATCAAACATCAGTCGAATCATATCGAGGGCTTTCATGCCCTGATGATAGCCTGGCACTTCAATATCTTGGCTGTTCGATTTACCGAACAGGTAATCGTCCCCTCGTTGCCCTTTTAGGCTTTCTAGGGCTTGCTTTTGCGTATTATATTGATCCACCAAACGTTGATTCGGACTGGCCTTGAGATGGGCATCGATCGCAATCACGGACGAGACGCCTTCACGGTCTTTTTTCTCTAACCATAGCCATAAACGATCCATGTCTATGCTTTTATCAATGCCATCGAGATAGCTCTGTTGATAAAACGCTTTGGTCGCATTAATGGCATCGATTTGGGCTTGTAGATGTTGCTTTCGTTCACCGGTCGCTTTTCTTAGCTTGGCGAACAGTACGGACTTACGCTCAAGCAAAGGGGCAAGCTCTTCATCGGTTTTTTGTTTCAGCGCATTTCTGAGATCTTGCCATTGGGCTAAGGCCGGGTTTTCATCGACCTTTAAGGAACTGCCGGTTTGGTAATCCTGATCTTGAGGTAAGGGTTCAACAGACAGTCCTAAGGCCTTTGCGTCTGTAAGTAAACGTCCCTGAGCCAGGGTTCTTTCCTGACGAAAAGCCTCCACTCTGGCTTGGTCATCGATGGCGTTAGGGCGCTGAATCCACACGTCTCCTGTCGCACCTTTACGCTTGACCCAGGTGGTCAGCAAGGGATTGTCAGGGTGGGGTATTTGCTCTTGGCGTTGGAGCATCAATTGCCATTGGCCGTCTTTGAATATCATGTAGGCACCGGCAACTTCATCAGATACGCCTTGTCCTTGATAGTCGGCGTAGTCAACGGCCATGACCACATTGTCATACAAAACGGAGCTGCCGACCCGACCATCATGGAAGACGCGATAATGGGTGTCGTTAAGATCCGTGACAATCACAGAACAGCCGGTCAGCGAACCGGTCAGCAACAACGTGCCTTCAGCGACGTGTTTAGGGACATCGACATAAGCAGGGATAGGGTTCGTTCGGCCATTAAAACCGAGGAAGTACGCTGACGTTGTATCCGCAGCAGGGGCATCCGCATACCGAAGTTTGAATCCTTGTGGGGCGGTTTCTAGCCGGACTTGCCCTTGGGTCGGTAGGCCGCCATTTTTGATTAACTCAATCACATCCACGGTGTACTGGTTTAAAAATTCGCGTGGTGAATAAGTGAGTTGGGCGATCGCCTCTGCCGTGCTGAGGGTCACAACCGGGGCGGGTGAGGCATGCGCCACGCTTAGGGCTTCTCCACCCATAAGCGATGAAACGAGGACGGCAATCAACTGTTTTTTCATTGTTTTCCTTTAGCGTATCCGTTTGACTATTACAGACTCATTCTCGACATTAAAACCTAGCCAACTCATGATGAAGCACGGGTGATAATTTCAAAGAATGTTCATGTGACAATAAATATCAATAGATTTGTTGTTAGTGAGAGACTTGAATGTATATCAAGTGTCATGGTGAAATTGATAAAATTAAATATAATTAGATTATTTATAATAAGAAATTAATACCTGCCTTACTGTGTTGTTGAATATAAAATAGTGAGCTTATAACCAAGAGGGTATAAATTGTTACAATCGTGTTTGGTCTGGGTTTTTTGTTTTAATAATAATGAAACATACCTGCGTGGCATTGTTAAATTAATTCTAAAAGATATTTAATGTAGAACAGATCTCATAAAAAAAAGCCCATGTCCTTAATGACCAATAATTAAGTCCTTAATACCAGTCTTGGTGGGTTTTTGGACGAGTTTTAAAGGGAGAGTGAGCGATCTTTCAGAGAGATCCCTGATTCTGTTCGCAGGATGGATCATGACATAGGGCACGGCGGTTTCCGTTGGTCGAATATTTTATTGCTATCAAAGGAAGGGGGTTGAATTATATGACTCTCGATGTTTGTTGGGTTTTGGGTCATGTGTGCGGGGTGTTTAGGACGGCGTTAATATTCGTTTGACCCCACTTTAAATCACGAGAGATTGGCGTACATATGATTGTGTAGATTTCTTTATTATTATTTGTACTTTTCTTTATTTATGTTGTTGATAAACTGCACAATGATAATTTATTGATCTGTGATCTTGTGACTAAATTCAGTGGAAATACACATTTTCTGAGTTCAATAATATATCAATAATGGTAATTTTTAGTATGGTGAATACTCGTGTCATTAATTTTACATAGGCATGTAATTAATGCGTTGTACTGTTTTTTATATCTTAACCGAGGGGGAAACAATGCAATTAACCAGAACGATTTTAAACGGGATTGTCCTGTTGTGGCTGATGGTGACGGCCATGCCGTCGATGGCCGCGGGCAGTGACTGTCCGGATTACCTCAGCGAAGACTGGGAAGACAAACCTTTTTGTGTGTGGTTGAAAAACGACACGCAACAGACCATTAAGTTGTTGAGTTGGAAACCGTATGCCAATAGCGCCGATATCAATGATGATTACTGGCTCAGTCATGATTGGGCACAGGGCGTACTCACGCTTAAACCCGGCGAGTTGAAGATCGTTGCGGGCATTGATGATGATGGATGGGGGGTCTTCAATTACGATACCGTAAAATTTCGTGGTGAGATAGACATTGACGGGGCGCGGCAGTATGGCGTTTATATCAGCGCCGACATCCGAGCAGGGGTCGTCAATGATTTTGAATACGGTGTGTCAGCGCCCAGCCCTTGGGTCGATGGTCACGATACGGCAACCCTTTATTTTAATGGCACGCCCTATGTCATGGGGGTGGACGACGAATACGATGCCTCGCGATCCAAATGGGACGCGATGTTCTCGGTTCTCGATGCCTCGTCTGGGCCGGGTGGACTCCGTTTGGCCGACCACCGCGAGGATCCCAAAAAGATTAATCTTATGACCTGGAACACCTTTCTGCTGATTGGTCCTGGCATCGCTGGTAAGCAAGATTACTGTCAGCGAGCACAAGCCATCAGTGATAACAAGGCCCGTCTGTTTCAAAATGTCGATGTGGTGGTGCTGTCGGAGTTGGCGTCTCAGGCGAGTTGTACCCCTGATGCAGAACAGCTAGCCGTGGAAGAATTCTTATGTTGTGGTCCGGACAAACCTTTTCGAGACCGGACCCACTTGTTGAATGGAACGCCGTTGGTCGACGGTCCGCTTGGGTTGTCGGAAACCGGCGGCGTGATTGTGATGAGTCGTTACCCAAACAGCTTGTCGGTTGGCACCAAGCGAGAGGCGCGCAAGTCGGACCCTATTGAACGATATCCTGCGAGCGATGAAGTGCATTATGAGTTTGGTGCCGATGCCGGAGAGTGTGATGCCAGTGAATGCACCATGGATAAGGGCTACCTGAAAGTGAAGTTTACCAAAAGGGTTGGGGATCAGCAGCAGGACTACTACATCATCGGCAGCCACACTCAGTCTGCGCCTGGTCAAGCCAACGAGAATGCGCGCCATCAGCAGTTTCAAGCAATGCGCCGCATGGCGGATTCACTCCCATCGGATGCACCGATCCTGTTTGCTGGGGATTTTAATATCGAAAGCCACGAGATCAGCCGTACGGCGGCGACGCTGAATGCAGATTTTGGCTTCACGACGTTTTTAAGTGCGCTTCGGTACAGTGCCGATGGCCACAGCAATTATTATGTGTTTGATGAAGAGGGACGTTCAGTCCAGAAGCAGTATGATTTTATCGTACCGTTTAAAGGGGCGTTAAACCCGGTCTCTCAGCTCTCCTGGGTCGTGCCGATGACCTCAACGGGGTCTCGTGTGGATCTGTCGGATCACCACGCCGTTGTCTCGGAGTTGACCTATGAGTAAGAGGCGCCTCCTTTGGTCAGGCCAATCTGATTAACCGCGAAGAGGGGTGAGATGTTCCCTAAACGGGTCATCGCGTCGTTGGGTCGGTGCGAATGGGAGGGGATGGCAAGCGATGGTCTCATCGTGAGATGCGCGCTCAGTTCCGCTTGTCAGTACGCCTTTCCAGCTTGCGGTGGACCAAGCATTCGTTAGGTTGTCCACCCATTGCAGTCCCGCCAAACATCGCTCATGGTCGGTGTGTGTTGGCTCCATCAAGACATGCCATATCAAGACGTGATGGAGCAGGTCCATGACGGTTCGCGCCGCCTGACCGAATTTCAGCCATCGCTGCAGCGCTTGTAACGTCACTGGGCGCGGCTGGCATCGCGTGAGCTTTGTCGCTTGAACGTGCGCACTCTTTAAGTGGATCGGCAGCGCACACGTCGATGCCGAACCAAGGTTGCTCGAGAGTAGAGGCGTGGCGTGAAGTGACTTGGTCACCAAGCTAGCGAGCAGGACCAATCCGATCATGGCCGATTTCATAAGGGATCCTTTTTTGGGCCGCAGTATGCAGGCTGAGTCATCATAGACTTTTTATTGACTAAATTGTTAGTAGGTGTGTGGGAGATATTTACTGGGCTTTTAGGACATTTTTACCCGGCAAAGAGTGCTCAGGTTTGTTGACTCGGCACAGCTGGGGTAGGCTAGGCCTTTGCATTGCGTGCTTGTGGTCAGAAGAGACAGGGTTAGGGCAGTGCGCCCCTGACAGTAAACAGAGGATATCCATGCGTAAGACCATAAAAATCATCATGCTGATCGCGTTGCTTATCTTGTCACCTGTGATCGTCCTATTGGTTCAAGGTATGGCGAACGGGCCGATGTCTGAGGCCGAATTTGAAACGAGATTGCCAGTCATCGTCAACGGCTTACAAGCTCAAGTGGAGGGGGATGGTGACGACACGTTGGTCTTTATCCATGGCTATCCTGACAGCTTAGAAATGTGGGACAAACAAGTGGCGTTTTTTAAACGTGATCACACGGTTGCCCGGATCACTTTGCCTGGCTTTGAGCTTCAGGACCCGGGGGCAAGACCCCAGTATACTCTGGTCCAAATGCGTCGGATTATCGATGCCTATATTGAGAGCCTCAATAAAGATAAGGTGACGGTGATCGCGCACGACTGGGGGGCGGTGTACGCGTCCCAATACCTTGCGTCTAACCACCTTGTTGACCGACTGGTCTTGTTGGACGTCGGAAGTTTTGGCAACGAAGCCTATCCAGAGATCAATATGAAGTATACCGCAGCTTTGGCGTTGGCTTGGCTTCTGCCCGAACCTCTCGGTGAGAAGCTGGTAGCTTACACCGCCAATGAGATTTTAGGTTTGGCTAATGTTGATCCGAATAAACCTTCAGCAGATTTTCGCTTTGATGCTCGTATGACTTACCCTTATTGGCAGTTATGGCGTTCGATTTTACTCAATACGAAGCCCGAGCCGGTGTCCGTCGATGACTATGCGACCGCGTTTTTGTTCCTCTATGGCCAAGACAAACAGGTCTGGTTTCACTCTCAATCCTGGATAAATGAGGTGACCGAGAAGCAAAAAGGTGAGGCCGAAGCGATGCCTGGTGGGCACTGGTTTATGTTATCTTCTCCGGAATTAGTCAACCAATCACTCTCGATGTGGCTGGCACGCCACCCACGTTGACCGTTGAACCCATCTCAGCGTGTATGTGCGTAGGATCGTCGACAAACCGGCCTACGGAAAGGAGGCGTTATCAATTTAAGTTATGAACAGTGGGATGCGATCGCCGATGCGTATGTCCCCCTTCTGGGTGTGTTGACCTTAGCTTGGGTCTTCACACAAGCGGTCTGTGGGCGGCTCAAAGCCGCGCAGTGGGATGCGGTCAGCACGTTACTGGGCGTTGGGTATATTTACGCTCTGATGTTTGCTGATAAGTACACCGGGGCCTATGCCGCTGTCAGTCTGGATTACAGTACGCATACGGCTTTGGCTTTGGTGTTTGTGACGACACTCGTATTGAGTCATGACTGGGTCAAGAGAGGGATCCTGCTTTCTCTGTTGATGTATGGAGGACTGATGCTATATCAGGGCTACCATTCGTGGCTGGATATTGCGCTGACAACCCTGATGACACTGCCCGTCTTACTGCGCTTGAAGGCGTGGTCGCAGGGTCGAGCAGACTAAACAGCACAACCCCAGTTGCGTGACGATTCGGTCGAAGCGCGATCAGCGATGGGGATTGATCGTACGCCTCGGTTCGTTGCCAATGAACACCTCTCTGTATAGACGTGTTATGCAACGCTTGGGCAGTACGCGTTCGCTTTCGTGAGGTAAGTTGTACTCAGGGTGCAGTAGGCTGGGGAAGGCCCCAAAAGGGTTGGGTGTCCATCAGGCGTCATCGATCCGCAGACCGCTGGAGAGCCGCATGCATAGTCAGGTTTCCCCTTTGTGTTTTTTAAGAGACCTAGATTCAGATTAGGGAGTGAATGGTTCCTCCATTCGCTGAGATGATTATTTCGGTTAAGGTAAATTGATGATAAACGGAATATGGACGAGCGGTACGTTTAAGGCGAATTCGAGATCAAAATCCATTTTTGGTCGTCGCAAAGGGTTGTTAACAGAGATTGATAAGTTACTCGAAAAAGCGCATGTCAGTAGTGACGATGAAGCCTTGTTGCCCCATCTCTATGCCATCGACAAAGCTTGCCAAGCCTGGCTCGATGCGCATCCTTTGACGGCATCAAAGCCAGAAAAAGGCAAAAAGCTGTCAGCGCGCCGTCAAGGCATTGAGGCATTGCGTGAGCAAATCAGCAAAAAAAGGGCTGAGCTGTACAAAATCCCCCAGTCTGCGCTGAATCAAAGGAAAGCCATCACCGACTTGTATGAAAGCAGTACCACGCAACTGAACGTTGCCCCTGGTGGTCAAGATCCCCGAACACTGAAAGCGAGGGCTGCTTTTCATCAAGAGATGCTCGATAAGACCATCGAACAAGCCATTAAGTTAGGCCACGATAAAAATGCTTTCAATACTGAACAGTTAGGCTTTTTAAGCGCTAAGTCGTGCTTGAAGGTAGACAGTGTGTTGGATCCGAGCAAAAAGAAAGCCTGCTATATTGAAGCCATCCGGATCTTAACGGCGATGTTAGGCAAAAATAGTGAACTGGCAAAACGGTTCGAATCGACCGGGATCGAAGTCGTCGTGGTACCCGCGGATAGGCCGATGACCGACTTACCCGAATTTGCTTCCCTCAAAGGGGTTGGAATTGCCCAGCAAAGCAGCAGTGTGAGCCGAGGCTGGGATTCGACACGAGGGGTTGGGGGACTGCAGATCGGCGCGAAGATGTATGTCGCGATCACCGAAGAAAACCTACTGGGTACCGATGTGGATGCAAAACTAAAAACCATCGGCGGTGGGTGTTACGCGAGCCAATATTCAACGAGTTCGCATGAGTTTGCGCACAGTCTTCACTTGAGTGATGCGACTTCGTTGGCTCAAAAACAAGCGATCACGCGTAGCTTTAACAATAAGAAGAAAGTCCGAATCGATTCGGCGAATACCCGTATTTTCATCGATGATCCCCTGTTTGTGCCCGCGCAGCACACGTTGGATGCCTTATTTAGCCAAGAATGGGTTGATGGCCCAAGAAGAAACCTCACCCGCTTACCTACCCCCAAACAATACTGGGTGTGGGTAACCAAGCATCACGCGTACGCGACAAACCCCGATGGGAGTCATCTGATGTACACCAGCCACTATGAACTTCAGGATTGCTACGCGGCGTTTGATGAAAAGGAGTACTTTGCTCAGTGCACCAATGCTTATTTAGGGGCGAATAGCGGGAGCGATCCTTACACGCAAAGGCCTCGCAATAATGGTGAAGCGTGGATAAGAAAACACGAAGAGCCAGAAATGGTCAAGTTGCTCGATGAACTGTATTCATCCGGTACGACGACGGCCTTCAGTCATTCCCATCTTGAAGGCACCAACCGCGATGATGGGGTCGATGTGACGACTATTTCTGATTACATTAAAGCCCACGTGGCCAAGGCGAAAACCAATCCAACTGTGTAATGGTGGTTGAGAGCCAGGAGGCGGTTTGGCGCCCTGTGTAGAGTCTTCCAAGCCATGATGGTCACAGAGCGCGATACGATGGTAAGGTGGAATGAGTAATTGAATCTCAATATAGTCTTAAAATTAAATTAAATCAGCCTCTTACCTTGCATAACCTTATAGTGTGTACCAATCTTATTGCATAAGCATCGATAAGGATGGTGTATGCTCTCAAGTTCTATGAAAAACACAGGGGCAGTAGGGAAAGTCCTACTGCCTTCTTTGCTCGTCAATCTTCTTTCTCTTGCCGTGCCATTAACGGTTTTACAGATTTACGATCGGATTTTACCGAATCAAAGTTACGGTACTGCCACACTGCTGTTAGCGGGGGCGACGGTGGCGGTTGCCATGGAAGCGTTCATCCGATTTGCTCGTACATGGATTTTGTCAGCCGCGGCCAGCAATACCGAGAACGTGACTTATCAAACCTTGGTGGAAAGGGTGACTTCCGCGTCATCAAGTCACCTTCGTGATCTCGGTATCGGGGGAGTGGAAGAAGGGTTGGGTGCCGTCTCTAAAGTCAAAGACTGGTATTCTGGTGGGGTCATCGCCGGCTTTATCGATTTGCCGTTTGCAATGATCTTTCTGGGGTTGGTGGCCTACATTGGCGGTGAACTCGTGGTGATACCGCTGACGGTTTGGTTGATGACACTCGCTATTGTGTGGCTTTCTTCTCTCCGTGTTAAAAGCTTAAGTGAAAAAGCTGCGCAAGATGAGCAGGAGCGAAAAGCCTTCCTGATCCTAATGAGCCAAACTCTACAGGGGATCAAACGTCAGGCTGTTGAGTCTCGAATTTTTAATCAGTTTAAGTCCTTAAACAACGTCCGCTCTTTATCTAAGGCAAAAGAAGAACAACAAAATGCCTTTATTCAAGAATGTCTCCAGCTCGCGGCCTTGGCGACGTCGGTTTTACTCGTGATCACTGGCAGCCTGTGGGTGCTGGATGGTCAGCTCACCACGGGTGGACTGGCGGCATGTTCGATTTTATCAGGCAGAGCGGTGGCGCCTTTGAGCGCTTTGATTGGGATCCGAATCAAGCTTAATTCAATACACAGTGCGAATCAGGCAATAGAAAAGTTGAGTGACTTAACGGTTTCCCACCAAGTGTCCCCCGCAGTGACCGAACCTGATCTGCAGGTTGATTTTGACGTGCTCGAAATTCAACACGCGACCATTGAGCGATATGGTGAACTCGCCCTGGTGGATGTGAGGCTGAAAAAAGGGGAATTGGTCTTGTTAGACTGTGAAGATCGCCACACTAACAGTCATGTATTGTCGTCGATAGCGGGTGTGGATGAACTGAAGGCCGGTGAGTGCTTGGTTAATGGCAACGAAGTGTCACTCGCCACAGTGGCCAACATGATCGCTTACTGTGGTGTTAAAGGACAATTGGTGTCGGGGACGATTCTCGACAACTTGTGTGGTTTTGATCCCAGCAAAACCCAACGCGCTAATGACTACGCTCGTCGCCTAGGGTTAAGCAAAGAAATTACGCGTTTACCCGATGGATTGGAAACACACGTTGGTCAGACGAGTGCTGCTTTGTTGAGTATGGGCAATGTGAAAATGCTCAATATTGCCGCTCAATTCGCCAGTGACAAGCCGGTTGTTCTGTTAGACAGGCCGGACGCTTCGCTTGATCTCAACGCTTTAAGTCATCTGGTTGAAGTGCTGGGGGATGAGATGTTGGCGGGACGCGCGATACTGATGGTGAGCGCTCATTCTCGGCTTCGTGAATTGGCCAGCCGAACCATTGCCGTGCAAACGGAACGCAATCAGGGGGCTGTCGCATGAATCGTTTAAAAAGTCATCAATCGCTTGACTCGCAAGATCGCCAAGAGGCAATGAATGCGCTCGAAGCCGAAAGCCTCTCTGTGTTGAAGCAACTGGAAGTGAACGCGAACATCCAGTTGTTTGCGCATCAATGGATCGATGAAAATGGCGTCGAGTCCATCGACGATATGTTCGCCCTGTTCGATAGGCTTGCATTGCCGTATCGTTTAGTGGCTGACTTAGATGCGGTAGGTGACCCTAAACTGGTGATACTGGTTCTTGGGGAGCAGACGTTGGTTTCTGGTCATGTACATGCCAAGCAGTTTATCGCTTATGACACCAAAGAAGAGATAACCGATACGCCTCAATTTTGTATTGTCATCGATGGCCCACCCTTGGAGAAAGCGTCTCCCGATTGGGTCGGCGAAAGGTTACATGCGTTTCGCCCAATCATCCCTAAGTTACTGTTAGTCAGTCTTATCACCAACTTGTTTGCTCTCGCAGTGCCATTCATCACGATGTCGATCTATGACCATGTCATTGGTGGCGATGCAGGGCACGAACTACAAGGTATTGCCATTGGGGCGGCCTTATTGTTTGTGATGATGGGTTGGCTCAGAACACTGCGCAGCCGAGTGTTTGCTTCGGTGTCGAATCGTGTCAGTCGTGAGATCGCGCAATCTCTCGTTCAGCGCCTGCTTAGAAGCAGCTATGCGCAAAACCAGCAAACCGCGTCGTCAAGTCAACAAAATCAAGTCATGTTGTCTGAACGTATTTCTGGGGTGCTATCTGGGCCATTAGGAAATGCGCTGTTTGATTTACCGTTCGTTGTGATCTTTGTTGTTGCTATAGGCGTGCTGGGCGGTTGGCTAGTACTGGTGCCTATCGTGGCTTTGAGCCTTTACTACGTGTTAGCAAAACGTTCGATACGCTCGAGCAGCAAGCGCTCAATGCAATCGACGGTGGCGGGCACCAATCGTCAAAATATGACCAATGAGTTGTCATCCAAGCTGGCTTTTATTCGTAGCGCTGGGTTTTCAGCACATTGGATCCAACGCTTCAACAAGGCCAGTCTTCTCGCCTCTACCGTGGCGTTTCATCAATCGGTTGTTCAGAGTCGCTATACCTCGATGTACTATTTTATTAGTGTGGGCTCAACACTCGCGGTGATGGGGCTTGGGATCGGGCTGATATTTGAAAACGTCATGACCCCGGGGGGGTTGATTGCTTCCATGATGTTGATATCGAAAGTGACCGGACCCGCTCAGATCTTGGCGAACAGTGCAATGCGCTTTAATAGCTTCAATCAGTCTAAATTGCAGGTCAATCGCATTCTGTCTCAACCGTCTGAGCGAGAATTCAGCTACCAACATCATCCATTGCCTGCGCTCGCCCCGAGCTTGCAGTTAGAGCAAGTGACACTGCGGTATCCCAAGCAAAGTCGCCCGGCGTTAAATGGGGTCAGTCTTGACATCGAAGCCGGTGAAATTGTGGCCATCACGGGTCCCTCTGGGAGTGGTAAATCCACCTTGATCGAAGTGTTGTCAGGTTTGCAACCGATTCAAAATGGCATGGTTGAGCTGGAAGGCGTTAACCTCGCCCAATACGACCCACAGCTCTATCGTCACTGGTGCTTTATCCGCGCAGCGTACCCTGATTTGCTCACGCTGAGTATTCGAGAGTGGTTAACCGATGGGCATCAAGTCGAAGAACAGAAAATGATTGCTGCCATTGAAATGGTGGGTGGGGAGCGCTGGCTCGAGACCTTACCAGATGGGCTGGATACGTCGATCAGTCGTATTCAACCGGACAGCCTTTTTGACTTGCTGTCAGGCACTGTCGCGCAGATCCTGATTGACGCGAAAGCGTTGGTCTATGACTACCCAATGTTCCTCATGGATAACCCAGTGCCCGATGCTCATCCCAATGCCAAACGGATATTTAGTGAGTTCGTGCAATCGAAAAAAGGAAACGCCACCGTGATCTTCACTTCCCACGATCCTGAGCTCATTAAGCTGGCCGATAAGGTCGTGGTTTTGAATGAAGGGAGTGTCGTTTATGCCGGTCCACTAGACACACAGCCGCCTGTCGACCCTAAAGAGCGTCACGAACCGCCACTGGCTCAAGAGAAAAGGCCGTCAACACAAGAACCGTCAGTTCAACCGCATGCCGCCCAGCAGGCCCAACCCCCGTCAAAGCAAGGAGTCGCGAATGGCTAAACACCCTATCGATACAGGCGAGCGCTACGGTGAGCTTGTTGAATCACAAAATACGGCCCGTACATTGGCGCTGGCGACGTGGTCGGTGGCTTTGTGTGTGGTGGCTTTTGCCACTTGGTCTGTGCTCACTCAAGTGGACGAAATTGCTAAAGCAAAGGGCGCCGTGATCCCTGAAGGCGAAAAACAAGTCTTACAAAGTGCCATTGGAGGCAAGTTAAAGCAAATTCTCGTTAAAGAAGGTCAATTGGTCGAGAAAGGTCAACCGCTGGTTGAGTTTGACGCGACTTTTCAGCGTACCGCGCTAGAAGAATTGAAATCTCAACAAGTGACGCTGCTCGCTAGCATCGAGCGTATGAATGCGTTACTTGATGACCGAGAACCGAATTTTGGGGAGTTTGAGGTCGATTATCCCCAGATCGTGAGCCAGCAAAAGGCGCAGCTAAGTGCCCAGAAAGGGCTGTACTTTCAAAAACGCATCGTGCTTGAAAAGGACAGCGAGCAGCTCGCTGAGCAGCTTCGCAGCGTCGATAAGTCTTTGCCTAGCTATGAGAAAGAGCTGAATGCCACTAAGCAAGAATTGACTATCCTAGAGAAAGGCTATAAAGCAGGCAACATCTCACGTTTACGTGTGCTTGAAATGCGCCAAAAGCTGGCCAGTATTGAACAGAAAATAGAAGAAGCCCGTGGCAAGAAATCGGTTCTCATTAAGCAAGCAGACAGCAATGAGCAAAAAATAGAGCAACTGCTTGCTGAAGCCAAAGCGACAGTGAGCGATGACCGTTCTAAAGCGGTTTCTGACTTATCCGCGCTCAACGCAAGAGTGCGTTCAAGCCAAGCGAAATTGACCAACACGACGTTAGTCTCTCCCTTACAAGGCTTGGTGCAAAGTCTGCCGAGCACCCAAAATGGGGGCGTGATCCAGCCGGGTGGGACCGTGGTTGAGATTGTCCCTGTCGGCGGTAAAGCGGATTTTAAAGCGCGACTTTCGCCGAGAGACATTGGTTTTGTGAATGTGGGACAGCCAACTCGAATCAAGATTGACGCGTTTGATTACAGTCGCTTCGGGGCCTTGAAAGGGGAAGTAGAAAGTATTTCACCGACCACAAGTCAAAGTGAACGAGGCGAGATCTACTATGAAGTGGTCGTGTCAGTAGAAACGCCATACTTTAGGAATAATCCGGAGAGCTTCTCTATCTTGCCTGGTATGACGGGCGAGGTCGACATCACAACGGGCGAAAAGTCGGTGTTTCAATACCTATGGAAACCGATCTATACCAATATCAGCGTCGCGTTTGGTGAAAGGTAACTCAAAGAATGACAGACGTTGCTTTGTTCAAATGAGTACGGGTATCAAGCGCTAGAAAGGGAGCACATTGCGTGCTCCCTTTTTTCTATCAATGGCTAGTTATTTGAGTCGAGATCTGGCAATCCGTCTATGTCGTTGTGGAGGTGTTTATCGTCATGCGCCTGCTGTTGAACGTGGTGAGTATGCGCATCCGACATATCGATATCCGTTTCTTCGATACTCGTTACTGAGTTAACGGTATCATCGACGTGTGCCAGCACAATGTCGAGGTCAGCTGGAGCCTGTTGATTGGAATCCGTGTTGGTATGGGCAGGCGTAATGCCCAGTGCGTCTAGGTAGGCAGCAGCACCGGTAGGATGCTCACCGCCCACTGGTGTATGAGCATCTAAAGAGACGTCCTTACCTAACGAGTCGTCTAATGTGACCGTCAAATCTTGTACGTTGCCCAACGGTGAGAAATCTGGCTCATCGTGCAGCACAGGCGGCGGTGGTGGTGGTGGCGGGTTGACATGGCTCTGAATATGCCCCTGCAAATCCTCTGTTGTTACGGCAGTGACACCTGTTACTGAGTTATGGGTTGTTACCTCTGTTTCGAAATAGTGATGCCCGCTGCTGATGGGGTGTGCGGATATGACAACCAAATGCCCATTAGCTGGCACAGTGTAACTACCATCCCCATTAACGTTGATGTTATGCCCATTGCTTTTCAGGGTTAGCCCTTGTTGTAGGTGGGTGAGTCGAATACTTGAAACCGATTCATCACTGGAAGACAAATGGGCTTGGATATTTACGGGCACTTCATAGTGATCGTGGGTGGCGAGAGGGAAGTTCGGTGGCAAGTGACCTTTCAGTACTGTACCATCTCCAAGAATGATGTTTTCGATATCTTCCAATTCCATCTCTTCATGTCCATCACTTATCTTCTCTCCATGATCATGTAAGCGTGGCGCGTTGTTGCGGGTGTAGGCACCTAAAATGAGGGTGTCGCTGCCATGCCCCCCCTCGATTTCTTTGTCTGTCAGTCTTCCACCGATATAAAGAATATCATTACCGCCTTCCAGCTCCGCCTCTTCGTTGAGTCGACCTTGGACGATGATGATATCGCTATGTCCATGACCCTTTATTTCATGATGACCGCTAGCCATAGTTGCATGTTGTCCAATAGAGTGCGCATAAGCTTGTACGGTGCTTGCGGTAATACCAGCCGTCACATGGTGAGCATTTCTGGTATCGACAGTGACACTAATGGTTGGTGGTGTATAAGGCACAGGGTCAGTATGACCATTTATCGTCATGGTGATTTGTTGGCTTGTCTGCCCACCATGACCATCATCAACCAGCAAGGTGAAGGTGTCTTGAAGTGTCTCTCCATCATTAAGAGCATCGACTTTCGGGTTGCTATTGTTGAGGTGATAGGTCCAAGTGTTGGTGTGGGGATCCAATTGAACCTGGCCAAATTGAGCATTATGGCTTGGGTCTACAGTCACACTAACAGCATCACCATCAACGTCATTGATATCAAGCTGTCCGCTAGCGTTCGGGTTAGTGTTTTCACTTACTGAGTGGCTACTACCTGGGGAATGCTCTGATACTGTGGGAGCATCGTTAGTGCCGGTAATTGTGATAGTAATATCGTGAGTTGTACCATCTTTGGCTTGTACAGTGATCGTCTCGGTTTCAGTTTGTCCTTGTTTTAACTGCTGAACAAGCGCGTGGTGGTTGTAGAGATTGTAAGTCCAGTGCCCATTGCTGTCGATGTGGGCATGACCGTATCCTTTACTTCCCACAATCCCAGCTCCGCCGGTGACTTCAATAAACCCTTGAGTGCCATCAGGATCGGTCACATTTAATGTGCCTGTGATTTGGGTATGCGTATCTTCTAGAGCTTGACCAGTGGAATCACCGGTAAATGTGGCAGGATCATTTACAGGGGCGACATTAATGAATATGGAGCCTTCTTTTGAGTCTACATGCCCATCGTTGGCGGTAAACTGAACGGCTCCTAATCCATTTAGACCTGCGCTAGAGTAGTTTGGTGTTGGAGTGAAGACCAATGAAGAAATGTCCGCAGCGGGAATGTCATCGCCAACACTCACGCTGTGCCCATGTAAACTCAGGGTTCCGTGTGCCACATTAGTGATGGTGATATGACTCATTGCATCACCATCGACATCGTCGTATTTGAAATCGGCTTTAGTGAAGCGCAAAGGCGTATCTTCGGGAGAGCTCTTGAAGTTGGAACCCACTGTTGGATCGTCATTCACTGCATTGACGTTTAGAATCATTGTCGCGCTTGCGGAATCTTGGTGGCCGTCATTTGCTGTAAATTCAATATTGGCGTAGTTCATGCCACTCTGATCGTGAACCGGCGTGAAAGTAAGATGTCCAGCGTCCAAATCTGCTTTCGATATTTGCTGATTAGTGGTCACCACTGCGCCATTCAACATTAATAGGCCATGAGCGGGTAACTGGGTGATAGTGATATGAACTAAAGCATCCTGGTCTGCGTCACTGTAGCCAAATTCTGCGGTAGTAAAGGTATGAACCTGATCCTCATCACTGCTTATGGATTGAGGAATCACAGTAGGGGCATGTTGCGCTGGTGGTGTCACGTCAATAGTGAGTCGGTTTTGAGCAGAGTCGCCTCTAGGGTTGCCGCCATCATCTCCAACACGGTAGACCATGCTTGGTACCGTCCCTGTAAACCCTGCCTCTGGTGTAAAGGTATAGTGACCATTTGCTTCAATGGCCAATGTCCCAATACCCACCATCGTGTGTGGATGCCCAGGCGTTACCGTTACATAGCCTGAAACAGGGTCTTTGACTTGGATATCTTGCAACACTAAGTGTGCATTGGAGTCGGTGTCTGTCGCTGCTCCACTCGCGCCTTCATGAGTGCCGATACCAGATAAGAGATTGCCTTCAATTGGGCCACTATGTTGGACGCCTGAATCGCTCAGGCTATGTAATACAGGTTTATCGGTCGTACCGTTAATCGTCACTGTAATAGAGTGTTTGGTGCCATCCTTAGAGGTTACTTCAACGCTGTCTGTGAGTGTCTGACCGTTATCGAGATCTTGGACCTGTTGATTGTCATTGTCTGCAACATAAGCCCATGTGCCATGGCTTGAAACAGTAAAATGTCCATAGCTTCCATTATGATTTAGATATTGTTGACCATTGAGGTCCAATGCCGCTTCCCCTTGACCATCGACATCAGATACAACTAGGTGGCCAGTACATTCAAGGGCATTTGTTATAGGTGATGCTCCTGTAACATGCACATTGTGGTGAAGGCTTGTGTCTTCAGTAATACTACCTGCATCACCTGTAAATGTAGCGGCGTCATTCACTGCATTGACGTTCAATGTCATTGTCGCACTTGCTGAATCTTGTTGGCCATCATTGGCAGTAAACGTAAAGTGCGCATAGTTGGCACCGTTTTCGTTGTGGATTGGAGTGAAGGTCAAATGACCGGCGTCTAAGTCAGCTTTACTGATTTGCTGGTTGGTGGTTACCGCTTTGCCATTGAGAAGCAATAAACCATTTGCAGGCAATTGGCCAACGGTGATGAAGTGAAGGGCATCGCCATCTTGATCGGTATAGCCAAATTCGGCGGTAGAAAAAGTATGAGTTGTATCCTCATCCGTTGAAACGGAATGGGCAGTGACGACGGGAGCATGGTTATCGTCGGTGCCTTGGATGGATATCGCAAGATGCGCTGTCGCTTGGTTGCCATGGTTGTCGCGCGCAGTGTAGGCGATACTATCGACGAGAGGTGATGAGGTAGAATCGAGCTGCTGAATTACGCTCAGTTGGTTGTTTAAGGTGTAAGTGTAACGACCGTCTGAACTTAAATGGAATGTCCCGTAAGTACCCTGAATGTCACCTGTTGTGGTAACAGTAGTCGCATCAGCATCGTTGCTTAGTAGGTTGCCTGAGACTGGTGTCGTTGAGTCTTCAACGGCTGTGTTGCTATCATCGCTAACGCTAGCGGCTGTGTCTAATACATAATTCGAACTTGCTGATGATTGAGCAGTGACGGTATTGCCTGCAGCATCTGTGCCTGCGACTCGAATTGTTAAATGACCATCCGGTAACGAAGATAAGTCTATGCCAACAAACTCTTGATATTGATGGTCAGGGTGACTAACACTTGTCCCCGTCCCTTGTCTCTGCACCGTTTTCAGGTCGACAAGCAGAGGCGCGCCACCGCCGTCACTGGTAATTTCGAGAAGCGTGACTTCTGAATCCTTAGGTAAGTACACTTGCACCATCATGCCCTGACCATGTTGGTCTACCTGAGCGGAATTGACACGTATGTCGGTTTGAGTGTCTAAGGTGTAGGTGAGCGATGTAGAAGGAGATACGTTACCCGCCACATCAGTCTGTCTCACTTGAACGTTATTAACACCCTCATTTGGAGTGAACTGAGTACGCCAATGCACACCATTGTCGGTGGAGTATTCTACTGTTGCGCCTTGCTCGATGCCGCCAATGCTCAGATCTCCAACGTTAGTCATATTATCTGAAGAGGAACGCCCTGAATCTGAGGTAAGGGAAACGCTTGGTGCTGTGGCGGTATTATCTAGAGTGAAGGTTAACGAACTGCTCGCGGATACATTTCCTGCAACGTCGGTTTGTCTCACGCTAACCGTATTTGAGCCTTGTTGCGGGGTGAAACTCGATGTCCATGTGTGTCCGTTGTCGGTCGAGTATTCAACGGTTGCGCCTGTCTCTTGTCCAGTGATAGTCAATGAACCATCGCTAGTAATCAAATCAGATAAATTGTTTCCTGTATCGTGGGTTAATGAGACTTGTAGCGGCGCGATTGCAGTATCAACATGCAATGAAAGAATGGAAGATGTTGCTGGTAAAACTGAAGAAGGCGCTAAGGCTTTGGCAGAAAGATTATGATCGCCATTCGATAAGCTGCTCACCGCCACACTATATTGTCCCGAGCCATCAGACATCGCATGCCCAATAGGTGTAGAGGCATCATAGATGGTGACTTGTGAGTAAGGAATATCCGTGTGCCCGGTGATTGTTGGAGTACTGTCTTTCGTGAGGTTATCGGTATCGGAAGTACCAGTATCACTAGACGCCGCTAAGTCGACGGTGACTGCATTATTTGGCGGAGTGTTTGTCCCTGCTGGTAAACTTGGTTGCGTGGTCGTTACCAGTGGGTTGGAAGGCACAGAGGTGGAAATCGTCGGTGATTGCCCTGGCACAACTGAAACATGACCGTTGGCATCAAAGGTGATGAACTTTGACGACTCACCACCGTGATTGTCAGCCACTTTGACTTCAAACACATCGGTGCCGTGATATGTGTGTGTCGCCGCGTTGTAACTCATCCCAGCAACCGAACCGTTGGCTATATACACATACGCGCCTGAATCTGGGTCGACCGATAGCGAACCGAATTGACCTGTTGAATTGACGACAGAGAAGGTATGAGTGTCGTTCGCGTCAACATCAGTTTCGGTCAGCGTGCCCGTTGTTGGAGTGGTTTGGGCTACCGATAAAACGGGGTCATCATTGGTGCCATTAATAGTGAGAGTAATCACATGTGGCGTACCATCTTTAGATTGGATAGTGACGGTATCCGTGAGCGTTTCACCTGCGCCTAAATTTTGAACTTCAGATTTACGATTATCGATGTAATAGTGCCATCTTCCTTGTTGATCGATTTCTAACTCACCACCAAGTGCGGATCGGTAAGATGCCCAGTTAGGGTGTGAGGGAGCGCTGATCAGCGTGTGGTAATCAAAGCCTGATTCTCCCGCATCTGGGTCGATGGCCGTAAGGTGTCCCTGAGCTTCTAATTTATTAGAGTAGTTGCCTTGTACTGAAGGGTGGACATTTCTATCTTCGGTGACGCTACCTGTGTCTACACCTGATATGGTTGCAGCATCTCCAACTGCGTCGATATGTAATGTGTTAGTTGCTTCTGCAGAGCTAGCATGTCCGTCATTAACCGTGAATCTAAATTGAACATCACCATTAAAGTCAGTGGCTGGGACAAACTGGAGTTTGGCGATATCGGCAGTCGCGATACTTTGACCAGCAGTGATATCGTTTCCATCGAGTACAAACTTACCTTGAGTCGCTGGCGGCAGGTCAGTGATCGCGATTGAGTGCAGCGTATCGCCAGTGTCGACATCAGTGAAACCGAATTGACTCGCCTGCATTTGATAGTGTGTATCTTCCGTGCCATGGGCAAGAGTGGTTGCGGATACGGTTGGTATATCGTTGGTTCCTACGATCTTAATATCAATAACATGATAATCACCGCCAACAGTATGTACGTTGTATTGGACATGCTCCTCTTGCCCAGCAGCTAATTGCTGAATTTGGCTGTTGTTAACGGTATAGGTCCAGGAGCCATCTTTGGAAATGTGAAGACCACCGTGCACGCCACTGTTAAATGGGTCATGGCGTTTGCCCACATCCGTTGAGAATGCTGATTGGTCATGGTCAGGATCGAGGGCACTCAGTTTACCAGATATGATCTCGACAGGCGTTGAAGAGCGATCTTCATACACATCAGGGTTTGAGGTAACGGATATCGTTGCCTTGTCATTACTCCCTTGAACGAGCACTTCAATATGTTTGGTTGCGGTTGAGCCGTCAGTCGATATCGCTGTGATATCAAAGCCTTCTGCCTTGGTCTCACCTTGTTGTAGCGCATTGGCCTTTGAGTGGTCTAGGTCATAATGCCATTGCCCATTGCTATCCACATGAAACGTACCGTAAGCGCCAACAGAGTTACCTGTGGTAAAGGTGACGGAATCTTTACCGTCGGAATCGTGTGCGAGTAAGGTGCCTGAAATAGAGGTAACCTTGTCCTCAACAGCCGTTCCTAATGCGGCGGTTAAAGCGTCAGGCGTATCAATAATCACATGATCATCAGTGCCTAAGATTTTGGCTGTCAGCGGGATTCGTGTGCCATCTGCGGTGATCAAAGTGATCGTATCAGTCAGAGAATCGCCATGACTCAGTGATTGAACTTCAACGTGACTATTATCCGCACTGTAGCTCCATTTGTCGTGGCCATCGGTTGAATGAGTGAAGTTGAAGGTCCCGTGGACGCCTGCAAGATTCATCGCGAAGTTTGCTGGTACCGTATGCTTAACGCCATTGACCTCTATTTGAGTAACTTTTGCTTCCGATGGCGAGTCAATATCCTGAATATCGAGGTTTTTCCAACCTGACCATAACTCATTGGCGCTTGTCCCCGATTTTAGATGCTCTTCAGTGACAAAGTTGGAGGCGAGTGTCGGTTGCAGTGTGGCAGCATCATTGCTCGGTAACAGCGTGGTAGACGCGCCAGTGTGAGTAACGCCACCATGAGCATCTTTGACGTCATAAGTGAAATGCACTTTACCGTTGAAATTATGGTCTGGAGTGAAGGTAAATGTACCATCTTTGTTGTCGACGAGAGTGCCGTGATCCGCATGCAGATTTGCGATAGAGAGGTGCCCGGCATCGTTAGTATCCACATCGACAGTATTTGCAAGCAACTCAGTTGTGGTGATGGTTTGTGCGAGATCTTCTTTTCCGCTGTTGAGCTGAACTTCTGAAGAGCAGTACGGGCGGTCATTGTCGCCATGAATGGTGATATGAATGTCGTGAGTGGTACCATCAGCCGATTTGACGGTGACGGTATCCGTTATTGACTCACCTTGACCGAGATGATCAATTTTTCTACCCGTTGCATCTTGACCTATGGAAGCGTAGTAGCTCCAATCTCCGTTACTCTGGAGAATCACATGTCCGTGTGTACCTTGGTAAGTGCCCGTTTGAGCATGGTTTTCACCAGAGTCTGGATCAACGATGTTCAAGTGGCCATCAGTGTGGATTTCATCATTCCACAGTTTCCCGATGTTTCCGCGCGTATGGTCAGGTGAACGATCATCAACACTGCCAACGGACACACTGCCGTCTGGTGCAGTATAGCCATGTCCTTCATGAACATCTCCAGTGTCGCGGCCAGTGATCAGAGCAGCATCACTTACGGCGGACAAATCCATTGAGGCACTTTGTGGTGCAGACGCTCCATGTTCATCCTGCACTTGGTAACTAAACTGAACTAGCCCGTTGTAGTCCTTGTCAGGTGTAAAACGAAAAGTGCCATCATGGTTGTCAGTAATTTGGCCGTGATCGGCAGACAAATTATGTATACTCAGATGTGCACCATGATCCACATCACTCGCATGAGCCAGCAGGTCGGAAACCTGCAAGATCATGGTCGTATCTTCGTTTCCCGCAGCCAATGTGACGGTCGATGATACTGTCGGAGCATCATTAGTACCCGTGACGGTAATGGTAATGTGGTGAGGTGTGCCATCAGCAGAGTAGACCTCGTAGATAACATCTTTGGTTTCACCTTGCTTTAGGGCTTGTACCGCAGGGTTACCATTTGCCAAAACGTAATCCCAGTTGCCATATCGGCTTATGTGCATGTCCCCCTGGAAGGGGTCACTGATCGCTCTTTCATGCCCAAATGCACTCGTCGCGCGAAAGTGATCTTCACCAGCATCTGGATCGGATATAGAAAGGCTTCCGGTCACTTGAATATGATGCATCGAATCGGGGGAAACGTGCCTATCTTCCGTAATTGAACCAGAATCAGTTCCGGAGATTGTTGCTGCGTCACCCACGGGCGCCAAGTGCATAGTTGCTCCCGTATGCGTCACACCCGAATGAGCGTCTTTCACATCGTAGGTGAAGTGTACTTTTCCGTTGTAGTCTCTATCTGGGGTGAAAGTATAAGTTCCGTCTTTGTTGTCCAGAATAGAACCATGATTTGCGTAGAGGTTAGCCACATTTAATTGACCGATATCGTTGTGATCAACATCGATACTGTTAGCGAGTAGCTCTGCCTGAGTGATGATCTGTGGCAGGTCTTCTTTGCCAGAGTTTAGTTGTACTTCGCCAGAAACATAAGGCGCATCGTTGTCACCGTGAATGGTGATTATTATGTCGTGACTGGTGCCATCTTTGGTTTGAATGGTAATGGTGTCAGTCAGCGTTTCCCCCGCGCCTAACTTGTCTATGGTTGTTCCCACGGTGGTGCTCGCTCCCTGTCTTAGCCAGTCAGTCTGACCTGCGGCAACTTTATAGTCCCAGTGACCGTCCTCGCGAAGTAACAGGTGTCCATACTGACCATGATAAGAGTAAAGTCCGCCCTTAGTATCAAATCCTGCTTCACCAGAATCAGGGTCGATAATGGATAACTGACCGCTTGTCATAAGTCCATCATGACTGATTTTAGACATACCAGGTTGCGCATAGTCAGGTGACATATCCTGACCAGCTTGGTTTTCGTGCACGCTGCCCGTATCGACACCTGATACCTTGGCGGCGTCATTGGTGCCAGTGACGACAATCTCTAGATTTTGTGTCGAGGTTGCACCATGTTCATCCGTAACGGTGACAGGAATGGTTAGAGTATGAGACTTACCTTGAGGAAGGTGGTTATAGCTTGCATTCGATGGATTGAAACTGTAACTACCATCCACATTAAAAGTCAGTCCATCAACGGGGTTAGCTATGGAATACGTGAGTGTTGCGCCTGTATCAATATCGTGGCCAACCATTTGTCCATTTAGCACGCTTCCACCTTCAGTCACTGAGTGCGACTGTGCATTGATCGTTGGGGCATCGTTGGTACCATGAACCGTGAGCTCTATCGTATGCGTTGTGCCATCTGCTGAGCGTATAACGGCTGAATCGTGTTTCACTTCCCCTTGCGCTAAGTTTTGTATATTGCGGTTGTCGAGCGTATAGGTATAGTGACCGTCGCGCATGAGCAGTATGTGTCCACCCAGTTTGGTGTCGTAGCCAATACCTTGATAGGTTTGCGGACCAATATTTGGATCAAACTGAGCTTCTCCCGCATCAGGGTCTTGGATGTTTAATTTGCCGTCGTAATGCAATTGGTAGTGGGTATCTATATAGCCTCGATCTTCAGTTACTCCCCGTAAGCCTGCATTGATTTGTGCGTCGGTAATAATCGCGTTATCTGGAGCGGCAGTAAGATCGAACTTAGCTTGAGTACTGACGCTACCACCGTGGCCGTCAACTACATCATAGGTGAGTCGAATTTCGCCATTGAAATCTTTGTCTGGCGTGAAGGTATAAGTGCCGTCTTTGTTGTCAGTCAGGCTGCCGTGTGTGGCTTGCAGATTCGTCACATGCAATACATCGCTACTATCCACATCGCTAGCATGTGTCAGTAAGTCAGAAGCCTTGATGGTTACAGGTTGGTCCTCTTTTCCCGCAGGGAGCTGAGTCCACGCACTGACGATTGGTTTGTCATTGCTACCTTGCACATCGATAACCACTTTATGAGGGACTGTCGCTCCAGCTGAATCGGTAGCGGTGATCCAGAATGATTCAGACTGATGTTCACCAGCCGCGAGCTTATCCGCGGTACCGCCGGTCGAATTGTCTAGCTGATAGTGCCAATGTCCATTCTGATCAATCGACAGCGTTCCCAAGTGGCCTTGCGGTTGATTGATTGCCCACGTAATGGTGTCGGATTTATCTAAATCAGTTGCGGTTAAACTCCCAGTCGCATCAGGAGTTCCTGCCGTATTCAAGCCCTGTTCGATGACGGCACCACTAGAGGTTCCGGACACAATAGGACGGTCATTGGTACCGTTAATGGTGATTGTGATTTGATGCGGCGTACCATCTGCCGAATGAATGGTAATCGTATCAGTAGCCGTCGAGCCTTTACCCAAGGCTTGCACGGTTGGGTTCGTGTTATCCAGATGGTAAGTCCATTGACCTGAGTCGGTCATATGAAGCGTGCCGAGGGAACCGGCAACATCGGCATTGGAAAAATGTGCTTCACCAGTATCGACGTCAGTAATCGTCAATGTGCCGGATGTTTGCAGTTGAGATTCTTCCGTTACTGCGCCGGAGCTCGTGCCACCAATTACGGCTTTGTCATTGGTACCGTTAATGGTGACGGTAATGTGATACGGCGTACCATCTGCCGAATGAATGGTAATCGTATCGGTGGCAGTCGCGCCTTTGCCTAAGGCTTGCACTTTTGAATTGGTGTTATCTAGATCGTAGCTCCAAGCCCCACTATCTTTGAGGTGGAGCGTACCTAAAGCACCAGCAACATCGGTATTGGAGAAGTGCGCTTCACCAGTATCAACGTCAGCAATCGTCAATGTGCCGGTTGTTTTCTGTTGAGTTTCTTCCGTTACTGCGCCTGAGCTAGTACCCCCAATCACGGCTTTGTCGTTTGTGCCGTTTATGGAAATCGTCACTTGATGCGATGTGCCATCCGCCGAATGAACGGTAATCGTATCAGTAGCCGTCGAGCCTTTACCTAAGGCTTGCACGGTTGGGTTCGTATTATCTAGAACGTAAGTCCATGCCCCGTCTTTGGTGATGGTTAATGTGCCCAGATGGCCCTTAACTTGAGAAGCTTGAAAATGGTCTTCTCCAAGGTCTGGGTCTGTTACCGCAAGCTGGCCTTGTACTTGTGTTGTTAGATCTTCTATGACCGAGCCTACGTCTACTCCGGTAATGACCGCATTGTCATCGTTGCCACCGATCGTCATATCGATTGTTTGCGGTGTGCCGTCTTTAGTGTAAATCGTGAAACTTTCATGCAGTGAAGTGGCCCCGGTTAACGCTTGAACATTCGAAAGAGAATTATTAACTTGATATTGCCAGTGACCGTCAGCATCAATGGTTAACACCCCATAGTTCCCGGGGATGACATCAGGCTTCACTGAACTCTCGCCTTGATCTGGGTCTATGACATCAATTTTGCCATTTGCGTGCAACAAACCTTGTGAATCAATGTTGTGATCTTCGGTGACGACGCCGGTTAAGTCTCCGGAAATACTTGGCGTGTCTTGCTGACCTGTAACCGGTATTTGAACAATGATGCTCGAGCCGTTGGATAGATGTAACACAAAATGATCAGTCCCTTGTTGGTGCTGATTCAACAGAATGTATTGAGGCGATTTGGGGTTTAATACAAATGTGTATTGTCCATTTACATCGACATGCAGTTCTCCGTATGTCCCCTTTATTATTTCTGGAATAAAGGTAACCGGCGAAGTTGGCTTAGCGGGCGTGTTTGAATGAGTTGGCTGACCGTTACTTCCCGCTGAAATGGTTGGTATAGAGACCGAAGGAATATAGTGAACTTGTGGATGAGAAAGCGTCGATAAGTGATGGGAAGGGACTAAATGAGTGCTTGTCTCATGGAGAGCCTGATTTACATCTGAATGAGCGCTTGCGTGGTTTTCATTTGTTGGATTACTTTGATGAGCCGCCTCTAAAGAGGCGGTCTTTGCATGGTGATCAACGATGTTTTTGTTTGTGATACTGCTTGTCGTTGCTAGTTCTTTTTCATCGCTAAGATTGTCTGAACCCTCAGAAGCGTCTACGTGCTTAGCCAGTGATGGCAAGATCATCATCAGAGATTGAAAAAGGGGAATGTTAACCTTGAGATGCGAATGCAGTCTGAGTTTCTTTTGTTTTCTCTCATCACTTTGCTTGTTCTTTATTTGTGTATTTTTATTATTGATTTTGACGTTATTTTTGTTAGCCATCTTTTCATCCGTGAATCTTGGTTGCACTTTCTTAAGTAAAATACACAGATAGGGGTTTCGCTAGCTAATTGAATAATTTTTAAAGAAAAAATTTGAGAACGAGAAGGAGATACCGCTGCGTGTATCAGAGCATATAACTGGATGAAAATGGTTAACCATATGAGTGATCATGCGCAGACTTAGTCAACGCCTCGTATCGATAAAATTGTCATGGAGGTAGAGTGAAGGCCATTGGTGGTTTTTACGATAGCACAACATATATATTCTATGAATTGGACTGCATTTAGTGACGTCGTGGTGAATATTTGAGTTCTGCAACTTTGAATCACTAGACTTCGATTATTATTTAACTCACGATGAGAAATTGTATCTGCGCCACTTTATCGTTTGCTCCATTTAGAACTGAACACGACACAATAATAAGGTTTTCAATGTTTAAGAAACTATCACTTAAAAACAAACTCGCGATCTCAGCGAGTGCGGCCATTATCATCGGGGGATTATTGGTCGAAGCGCTTTCATTTAACGCTTCCCTAAGTCGTATGGATGCAGAGGTTGAACAGCGCCTTGAGAGTACAACAGCCTCTTACAATCAATACGTAACGGACTGGTTACTATCAAAAGAGCGAGCCTTGACTTCACTGTCTCAAAATGTCGATAAGGCCGCCATTGTTACGCATCTCCAACAAGTCCGTCACTCGGCGGCGTTCGACAATGTATTCTTAGCCTACCCAGATGGCAGTCAAGACAATGCGAATGGCGTTGTGCTCCCGCCGGGGAATGATGATCCGCGTCAGTGGGGCTGGTACATCAATGCTGTCGCAGACCCTAGCAAAGTCTTTATGGATAACCCAACCGTGGCCGCCGCGACTGGCGCCAACGTGGTCTCACTGGGCAAGGCGCTCACGCTACATGGTCAACAAGTGGTACTGGGGGCGGATGTTGAGATCACTGATATTCTAAACAGCATGGACAAAGTGATCCTTCCGGGTGACGGTTACATGTTCATTGCCAATGAGAAAGGTAATATCTTTACTCATAAGGATACTAAGCTTCTCAACCAATCCGTTAGTCAGCTAGGTTTGGATTTTAACACGATTCAAAACGCTGCACGTAGTGGTCACGATGAGTCGATTTTAATCGGTGGAGAAGAGTATGTTCTGTATGCTCAGCAAATTGATGGGACAGCACTCACAACAGTGACCATTATCAACTATGGTTCCTTGGTCGCGCCTTTGTTTGATGCGGTATGGGGGCAAGTGTTAGCAACCGCTATTGTTGTTGTGGTGTGTACTCTTCTGTTCAACCTATTGTGTAGCATCCTATTTAGACCGTTAAACAACGTGTCTCAAGCATTAGAACAGATAGCCAATGGTAGTGGTGACCTGACTCAGCGTATTGAAGTGGAAAGTGGTGACGAGGTAGGTCACTTGGCGCACAATTTCAATATCTTTGTGGGCAGCCTGCAACAATTGATCGGTCATATTCGTGAGCAAGCGCACCTCATCAATGAACAGTCCGACAACAACACGCAGCGTTCGAACAGCGCGGTGTCAGAGATCCATCAACAACAGCAAGAGATCACGATGGTCGCAACCGCGGTGACGGAGTTAGCAAGTGCTACGCGAGAAATCGCCTCTCACGCAGAGCAAACTGCCCACGCAGCTCAGGGGTCAACGGTGAGCACGAACGATGGACAGTCTTTAGTTCAACATACTAAGGGATCCATTAACAACCTAGCCACTGAGCTTTCAGAAGCGAGCTCCGTTATTAGCGAGTTGGATCGCCACGCGCAAGAGATTTCAACGGTCCTCTCAACCATTCAAGGCATTGCAGAGCAAACGAACCTGCTGGCTCTCAACGCGGCCATTGAAGCTGCACGTGCGGGTGAGCAAGGCCGCGGTTTTGCCGTGGTGGCGGATGAAGTTCGCGTCCTATCACAGCGCACTCATGCCTCTACCGAGGAGATCAAGGCAACGATTGATACGCTCCAACAAACCACAACGCGCGCGGTGAGCTTAATGGATAGCAGTTCTAATTTGGCCACCACGTCGGTCTCAGATGCTGACCAAGCAACGAAGGCGTTGGGCGAAATTCATGAAGCGGTTTCGTTGATCAGTGATATGGCAACGCAAATTGCGACAGCAGCTGAAGAGCAGACACACGTCACTGGTGAGATCACGCAAAACATTGTCTCTATCAAAGATGTCGCTGATGAGCTTGTTATTAATACCCAAGACAGCTCTCAAGAATCAATCAAGCTGAAACGGCAAGCACAAGAACTGACTGACAAGGTGGCAACGTTCAAACTGTCGTAAAGAAGGTCAGCATTCACAAACGGCGAGGCACGAAGCCTCGCCGTTTTTTTTGGAGAAATATTGTCCCGATGGCTAGAGTCAGCCAGAAATCGCGCACCTACTTCGAATTTGGGGTTGATAGTTAAAGCGTTTTGGCAATCGTTGTGAACAACTAATCGCTACGAATGCGTGTGCCAGTTCTGCGCCAGCTCGTTGATTGACCAAAATGTCAAGCAAGGTATGCCCTGGTGAAACAACGAGCAGATGCATGAAGCCCGAGTAACATGAGCTCGGTAGGGCGCCTCGATAATCGGCAGGAATTTGCAACAGCTCTGCTCTATGTCGCAGTCGGTGACTGATTCACACTCTTGTTTGCCCCTTGAACTGCGCCACACCGACGGATGACCAACCTGACGTCTCCCAATCATCTTGTCTGTGGTTGGTTATTGATTGCTTCTTGTGCAGGGAACGCCCATATCTGAAGAACGTCAGTTTTATTTTCTGCTACTATGATAACAAACCTGGCTCTATTTCTCATATATTTGTTACTATAGTATCAATATTAGCCTGACGCAGCGACGATTCTTGTAAAGGTGTCAATGAAGAAACCATTGGTCGTCTCTTTAAATTGCCATAATAATAGCAATTAATCCGTTTTTTGTGATAAAATTAACACTATAGTAGCAATTTAAGAGGCGTGTATGTTATCTCTTTATACCGCTTATGATGTGCAGATGGAACTCAAAGAGTTTATCAAGTCTGCTCGGAAAAAAGATAAACTCAGTGTTCAGAAAATGGCTGACCTCTCTGGCGTGCCTTACGCGACGATCAGAAAGTTTGAGTCAACTGGCAACATCTCATTGCGCCAGTTCCTCATGCTGTATGAGACTGTCGGTGACTTGAAAAAAGTGAAAGAACTGACAAAGTCGTCTAAGCCGGAATTTAAATCAATTGAGGATGTACTTCGTCATGCTTAAGGCAGCCCTAACCGTAAAACGAACGCTTAGCACAGGTGAGAAGGTACTCGTCGGCAAGCTTGTTGAAAACAGTAAGCAAAGCTTCTTTCAATTTGATGAGGCGTATTTAAGCGGGCACTCCACCTCTCTGGCTCCGTTTAACTTAAAGCCAGATACAAGCCTGCAAGTTGCACCAAAAGAGCCGCATTACGGCATTCATGGGGTGTTTGGAGACAGTCTCCCTGATGGTTGGGGCCTTTATCTTATGGATCGTGTATTTAGACAGAACGGTCATAACCCAAAGGAAGTGACAGCCCTAGAGCGTTTGGCTTACCTCGGTGACAGATGCATGGGGGCGTTGAGCTATGAGCCTGAATTGGACTTATTGGATGAGTCCAAGGAGTCGATTGATATCATTACCCTTGGCCGAGCCGCAATTGAAGAATTTGAAGGCACAGAGTCTGCTTTGCTTGAGCATTTGATGAATACGGGTGGGTCGGGCGGCGCGAGACCCAAAATGAACGTCACGCGTCTATCGAATGGGCAATATTCAACATTGGATGACGCACTGGGAACAAAGCTTATCGTAAAGCTGACATCTGAAAAATTTGACTTGAAGCACTCTGAATCACTCGTCGAATATTGCTACATGCAGATGGCCCGCAATGTCGGCATAGAGGTTCCTGACTTCCATTTAATCGATGCGGGTCATGGACGGTTTTGGCTAGAGCAGGAGCGATTTGATTGCACAGAGCAGGGGGGGCGAATCCATATGATTTCTGCGTGTGGGTTGTTAGATGCGCCGTTTCGAGAGCCTTCTTTGGACTATGTGGATTTAGTTAAAGCTACGCGCATCATGTGCAGCATCACAGAGTCTCAGAAGCTCATTAAGCGCTGTATGTTTAATTACCTAACGGTTAACCAAGATGATCACAGTAAGAACTTCAGTTTTCTGGCCAGTGACGCCGATAATTGGACGCTATCGCCGTTCTACGACATCGTTTACAGCCCCAACCCTTACAAAGAGCATATGACGGCATTTGGCGGTAATGGCCGGACGCCAAAGAGCGCAATGGACCAGCTAGCCGCTCAGTCGGGGTTGTCTTCAAAGAAAGCGATCATGGTGATGGCAGAGGAAATATTTGAAACAACACGCTCGTTTAGTCATGAGGCCAAACACCTAGGCTTGTCACCTAATCTAATCAAGGAGATTGATAAGGGTATGGTCGAAAAATTTAAGGCTCTGTAAGTATTGGATGAATCCAATTCGCCATGACTTTGTCGGCGATTTGAGGTTTACAGTAGCTGAGGTTATCCGAATTGCCTCTACAACATGACGTTTGTGCTCCTTCGCGTGTCAACGTAATTACTCGGTGTTACATCTTGTCACTGAGCTTGCCATACTTTTTTATATCCCAAATAAAATACCACCGTTTCAGAGGTGGCATTTTGGGGCTTTCAGGAAGAAGCGTGCGTTGTGATTTTAAGACCATCATTTGGCCTATGCAATATGTATGGTACTGCGAATAGACACGCTGAAAGGACTATCTTGCCTGATCTATTTATTAGAGATACCGACTACGTTATGAACATGAACAGATTGCTTTGCTTCAGATAAGAGAAAATTAGCCAATGCTGCTCGGGATATCGCTCCTCCTCCCTCAGGTAATGAACATTCTGCTTGTCGGTAATCTATCGAGGCTTTGTCATTTAGAAAACCCACTCGTGCAATGGTCCATTCAAGGCCAGAAGATCGGATCGTCTCTTCCATAAGGTTTGCATTCCGAACATTATGCCTAGCAACAAAGCGCAAGATTCGATCAAGCCATTTGTTTGTGGGAAAAAGCAACGCAGTAGAAGTTACTAAAAGTCGATTCACTCCGCAGTCCTGCATAGCGTCTACTATAGCTTTAGCAGACTCAGAGTCTGAAATTGGCCTAACCAAATTTATCCGATTGAGTTGATAACTTTGCGTTCCCGTTATTAGGCGACATCTTGCAACTTAGTTTCCCTACATGTGGAGTAACTTATTGATTCTCAGTTGAGAAAATATGAAAAAGGCAGCAACATTGAAGGATGAAAGACGACAATTTGTCGTCTAATCAGCGTTCGCTGATGAGAGTAATATGTTAGTTCGTAATTTGAAAGTCGATGATTTTGAAGACTTCGTTGGTAAAATGAGCGCGTCAGTTTTTCACACCACTACTCTAGAGAATTATAAATCTATACTGTCTTCTGGTGGGTTGCTCGCCAATTTAGATGGCTCACAAAGTTCGGTGTTTGGAAATTCAAACGGTTTCTTTCGTTTACGATCTTGCGTGTCGTTTTTCTAAATCGCCACGATGGTATTGCATCAGGGGAGCAGTTGGCATTTCAGACAGAGCATGAACGAGCTTCTGACTAATGGTCTAAATAATTTGATAAGCAGCAAGATGCGCCTGCCGGACCGACATCGCATAGAAAAAGTAGCGTGCACAGACTGCGATGGTCATAAGGGCTAAGTTGAAATACAGACTTAGGGTTCTCTGGTCATTGCGCAATGCGACGTATAAGCTAATCCAAGCGGTGAGTTCTGCGAACACGCACAGCACTAATACTGGTATAAGTGATGTGCTTTTCTTCCGTTTTAAATAATGAAATGAGTACTTGAGTGACGCTCATCTTGTCCGTTAGATGCATAGATGACTTATTAATGGGAGGCATTCTCATTTAAGCATTATGTTAACAATAGCAATATCGGGAAATAAAAAGCGAATATCGGGAAACGTTTTGCGGTGGTGGCACTAGAAATTGAGCAGGGGAATAGAGCGAATCTGACATTAAGAACGAACACTCCACCAGTGGCGATGAAGTGCTCGAATACAACCAGAGATTACAGAAGTTTTTTCAACGCCGCGTCCGCACAAGCCACATCCAGATGACCACCTGGTGCGCCCCCAACGCCCACGGCTCCAATCATCGCTTTGTTTAACTCCACAGGTACACCGCCAGCCAGGAACAGTAGGTTTTCATTCATATACTGCAAAGGCTGTAGGATTGGTTTCTCAGCGATTGTCTTCATTAAGTTGCCTGATGGTTGCTTCATACTGGTCACGGTAAATGCTTTCTTACGTGAGCTGTCTAGAGTATGGATACCCGCGCCATCAGCACGTAACTGAGCTACAACGTTACCCGATAGATCAACGACAGTTGCAGACACTTTGTAGCCCTCTGCGCTGCATTGATTGACAGCCTCTTGTGCCAACTTAAAAGCAAACTGAGACGAAATTTGTGTCACTGAAACGGTCTTGTTATCCGCAGCTGAAGTGTTGAACGATAACGCTGCGAAACCTAGCGTTGCGGCGATTGATGCGATTTTGATTGTTTTCATGTTTTACTCCGTTAAGACATCATGTAGTTGATGGAGACCATCTTAACGAATGCTCAATTACACAAGGCTTTCCCAAACATTACAAAGCTGTAATGTTGGTTATATTCAGGCAAGGATGTTGATAGAGTATATTTCGAGCGCAGTACAAATAGAGCGATGGACAATAGATGAAACTACTTTTGATCGAAGATGATATGCATATCGCTAAGTTTTTGGTGAATGGATTCCAGCAAGAAGCGATGACTGTCACGCATGCAACCAATGGTATCGATGGGCTGCATGAGGCACAAACAGCAGACTTCGATGTGGTCATTCTTGATATCATGCTGCCGCTCAAGGATGGATTTGAAGTATTGACCGAACTCAGAGGACAAGGCCATACCGTGCCCGTTATCATTCTGAGCGCCAAACACTCCGTTGAAGAGCGAGTGAAAGGGTTGCAATCGGGGGCCGACGACTATCTGGTTAAGCCCTTTGCCTTTCCTGAGCTCCTCGCACGTTGTCATACCTTGACTCGTCGTGGTAAACCAGCAGCAACACAATTATTAGCGCTCAGCTACGGCCCTTTAACTCTCGACCTACTCAAGCACACTTTAGAGCGGGATGGGCAGTCGATTGCTATTAATCAACGTGAGTTCATGCTGATGAAACTTCTGCTTGAGAACAAAGAAACTGTCATATCCAAAACCGCCATACTCGAGCATGTTTGGGGTCATCAGTTTGATCCTCAAACCAACGTCGTTGATGTTCTGGTATGCCGACTAAGAAGTAAGGTAGACAAGGGCTTTGCGAGCCCGCTTATCCACACGTTAAGAGGAGTGGGTTATGTCCTCAAGTCATAATGTCAAGCAAGCGTTAAACAGAGCGCAAACCAAGCTCTTGATGCGTTTCATGGCGATACTGTTGCTCTGCTTTATGGTGGTTGAAATCGCCGTCAGCGCGCTGTTCTTTTTCGATTTGTATCGGGTTGAAAAAAAGCTTCTTAATTCAATGGCGACGGAATATCAGAGAATTTTAACCTACGATTCGGCGCAGCGTTTACACCATGTACTCGAAGCGAACCCCCAACGTTTACTCAGTAACAATATTGCTGCCTACATGGTTAAAAATACTGAGCTGGAAAGCCTTGAATTTGTCGCTGGCCAAACAGGCATTTCAACAGAACGGCCGTTTTCTCACTATGTGATGGATGATAAGTTTTGGATAGAGGCGTTTTTTGTCAACCCTTATATGACGCGCCAAATATCCGGTGAGGATCACTCATTCTGGCTCGTGTTAGATAACCAGTCTCGCTACTTTATCGCGATTAACCAATCCGCTATTACCTTTGCAGCACTGATTGTCCTGATTATTGTGACGACGCTATTCACACGTAAAGTCATTGTTGACGCAATGTCTCCCTTGGTGACGCTTGGTTCAATGTTAGACAAACTGAAGCACGGCAGTTTGGACATCCCAGAGCTTGCCGAAAAGTCTCCGCAAGGCTTGGATGTGATCAATACGAGCGTCCACAACACTGTCGCCAGGCTGCAGCACGTTACGACAACGTTAAACACGACTGTTGATGCTATTGCTCATGATGTTCGCACACCGTTGTCACGTATCACACTCGCTGCCCAATCGGCATTAATGAACGATGATGACCCACAAGCAATGAGTGATGCGCTTTCTGACTGCGCCGAACACGCTATGCTCGCAAGCAATATGCTGACCACACTGATGAAGCTCAACGATGAAATCCTTGGCAAGCAGTTGCCCAATTATGCCCCTACCAATCTGTCAGAAGTGATTCATAATGTCGTGAGCTGGTATGAAGATGTCGCCGAAGAAAAAGAGATTGCGCTAGAGGCGATAGTGAGTGATGAGCTCAACATAGTGTCAGATCCAGATAAACTTATCCAAGTGCTGGTCAACTTAGTCGACAATGCCATTAAGTACACCAATCCAAAAGGCAAGGTCACCATCCAAGCAGAGCAAAGTCTGAATGGGGAAGCGGTGATCCAAGTGACCGATACGGGGATCGGTATCGAGCCCAAATATCATGATCTGGTGTTTGAGCGTTTGTATCGAGTTGACAGCAGCCGCAGCAACATTAGTGGCTATGGACTTGGCCTTTCGTTCGCCGCAGCTATCGTCGATAACCTCGGAGGAGCGATTCGTTTAAAATCAGAGCTTGGTGTCGGCTCAACCTTTATCATTACGCTCAGATCTCACTAGCTATCTAGATTTATGGTCGCCCCTGCATTTGCCATTAAAGAAGTTCGCTCATTTCTGGCACCTTGTCGGCTTGCGCGAGCAAGTCTTCACATTGTGTTTGGATGAGTGAGACACACAGTTCGATGTGTTCACGCTCTCCATCATCGATTCCTTGAGCTTGGGTAAGTCGAACCGTTTCCTCCAGAGCATGGTTTATGGCGCCAACGGTTTCGACCATGATGGAAGCCATTTTGGTGCCTGAATAGCCGAGCAGAGCACCGAACTCAGCAAAATCATAGCTGGTGATAGGGCATTGGAAGTGACCTTTCGGCGGATGTTGAAAGTCTTCGCTTTGCCAATCGCCAATCGACATTGCAAGATATTGAGGGATACTGGCGGCACGCCCCTCATGAGTCGACAGTTTACCGCTTCGTGAGTTGCGTTTTGCGCCCTCTTGAGCAATAGCTTCTATGTTGACGAGATCATAAAAAGGGGCCAGTTCAAGGCCTTTAGGGAGCACGAAAAAGCTAATATTTTTACCATGAGCATCGTAGTTTAGAGTGGCTAGATTAAAGAGCATCCATTGGGTAAGCTTTAGGTTAGTGATGACCGTGTCTATGGTCTTGACGTTGAGTAGGCGTGGAAAAGAAACGCCGTCACGCATATACACGCCATCGCCTTCATCCCCATTCTGACGCTCGTATTTGTACCCTGGAGGTAAGTCAGTCGCCTGACAGCCATCAATCACATGTTTTCGTTGAACGACATTACGCGCGTCGATATAGGCACGATCGAACCGCTCGATGATCAGTGTTCTAGTCTTCCCAATGCGAGTTAACTCAACATTAGCGACATCCAAGCCTGCGAGCTTGGCCAATGTCATACAAAAGAACTCATTCACAGCAATACACGGTGCTTTACCGCTTTCAAACTTCAGAATGTGGTTCGAACTCAATTTGCCTTCACCAAATCCCCATTCGTCACCGCGCTTAAGTAAGTTTAACTTGTTTTGAACTCCAGCAACCGAAAGGCGCACCTTACCGTCCCAATACACTAGTGGCGCTAGATTTCGCTCGAGACGTTCTATTAGTTCATCATCAGGTACCGATCTAAAACTGGTTTCCTGAGGTTCTGAGCCTGGAACTCGAAAAGATAATGCGCCTGATGTTTCCGCACCAAGCTTACGGATCAGACCGAACGTATTGCTTTTGGAGATCGTCGTGTTTTGTATCATCTCCTCAAAGGCTTCTCCTTCAGGAAGGAGATTTCTGAGATAGTTCTCGATACTGCGCGGTGAAGCCTGATCATCGAAAGGGATATGTGGCGAAATCGGGAAACCAGTGTGTTTCCATTCCTCTTCATAGATGAAGGAGAACTCTGCTTCGGTTCCGACAGGAAGGATCAAACGGCCAATTTTGGTATTCGTACCGATAAACACGTCTAGTCGTTGTAACTTACTCATACCAACCATCCTCATTGCTGCTCATGCTGTGTTCATCTTGGGAGGGGATTTGGCTATGTGGACGAACAAACAGGTTTAAGTCGATAAGGCGTAGCGATAGGCCTAAGATATCCATGAGGATAAGTACATTGGCAAAGGTGACACTGGTATCGCCTTTTTCTACCTTCATCACTGTTCGACGAGATAGATTGGCTTTTGCAGCGAGATCGTCAATACGCCAGCCTCTATCGGTGCGCTTTGAACGAATGGCGCTCCCGAGCGTTTCCATGCTGAATTCGGTATTCAAATCAGGCATAGGTTGCGCTTTTACCATCTTACCTTTTTTCATAAGTGCCTTTTAATGTACTTTTATCACGGTTAGGTTGGTCTTTAAATATAAGTTCACTATAACTCACTTTTATGGTGGCGGTACAAGAAATTATCTATAAGTGTAATTTAAGTTACTTATGCTTAGTTTGCTCGTTGCCATTGGCGTTGTTCAGCCAATGAGCTTGAAGAGCAACGACGCCATATATGACAAGGCGTTACCCTCTGACAGGCATGCCTAGCTAATCATAACTTAAAACTGCTCCTTTCTTTGTTTCAACTGATTCGACTCGTTAATCCAAAGCGCTATATGACTTATTTGTTCTTATCTCACAGCATGACCAAGCTTGTATATTCACGACAGAGGCATCGTGAGAGTAAAAGTGAGTTCAAAAATATACCAATCATATGAAATGAAAAAGCCCCTAGACGCGTCTAAAGGCTTGCATGTGGCGGTGAGCAGCCACTATGAATTTAGGTTTAGTGAGTTGCTTTAGGATAAGCACTATTGCAATGGGCGGGATATCAGCATAAGAAAACGGGTAGGACACATTGGATCACCTGTGCTTTTAAACATGCATGCGTCAGAACAGAAAACAACAAAGGCCTGAATAGTCGGGCCTTTGTTGTCGTCATTGAAGCTCATCCTTGAGCAGTTAACTCAATATACAAAAGTAACACTCATCAAATTGGATTAAACGCACCCCAACAGCGTTGCTTTTGCCCAGCCAGAGCTTGTTTTACTGGTCAATATATTTTTCTGGAAGCACTCTTACTTGAAGTACATTGTCGACATCAATGAGCTTAGCTGCTGCCAAAATATCTTCTTTTGTTGCTGCAGCTAATTCTTGCACAGTGATCCCATCGGCTTCAATTATATCCGGGTAAGTTTGCGCTGTTGAAGTTAAGTCGAACCAATAACTATTGCTTTCTACCTGCTGATCTACAGCGTCCAAAATTGGCGTTGCTGCTCGCTTAAGTTCATCGTCCGTGATCAGCTCACTTTGCAACGACTTCAGCACATTCTTATAAGCTAAAAAAACCTTATCAACTTGAGCGATGGTCGTATTGCTATTGATTGTTAGATAACCGAAGTTTTTAAAATTGTAAGATTGCGTGCGCCCAGACCAAGGACTATACGCGGCACCGATAGCCTCTCTGATTTCTCTTGTTACGCGTTGCTGAATGACGTTCTCCAACAACAAAAAGTGTAAGCTTTGTTTCGTATTACGCGCATCAGGCAGATCCCAGTAGCTACTCGCAAGTGCTGTTGTTTTTTCACCTTTGTGATACCAAGTAACATCTTCCTTTTTAATTGCTGGAAACTCTACCTGATAACGCTCTATCGTTGCGTTTGCCTTAATATCTAATGCACCAAAAGTTTGGGCCACGTAGTCAATCGCCTCTTGAGGAGAAATATCACCAACAATACCGATCTCTACTGGGCCATTCGAAATGGCATTATCCATTATCGGTTTCAAGTCAGACATAGAGAATGCATCTAGCTCTTTCATGGAAGGTTCGACCCATCGCAAGTCACCACCATGCAGTTTGGACCTAATATTAACAGCCTGAACTTCTTCTGGGCTTTCCTGGTAGGTTTCTAAGTAATTACTTAACATTTGTAGCGTGAAAGACTTGCCTTGTTCACGGTAGCCACCGTCAATCATTAAGGCGGCAAATACCCTAAGTTGATTAAGCGCATCTTCATTTTTCACTGCCTGTTTCAAAACAAATGCGTTAGTCTCTACCGTGGATTCAAGGCCCATGGTCGTGCCTGCAAATATGCGCTTCAACTCATTAATATCATGAGCTTTAAGCCCACCAGTAGACATGCCGACGTTGTACAAATTAATCAGAGCAGATTGCTCTTGAGTTAATGCCATCAGCCCTTTACCAACACGGGCCGAGATGTATACAACGCTCTTCTCAAAATCGGTCTGTTTAATATTCAACATGACACCATTATCAAAACGATAGCGAAGAATATGTCCGTATTTGGACGTACCAATTAGCTGAGCTTTGCCTGGCTTACCAAAGTTCTGGTAAGCAAATTCAGTGGCAGCCTTCTCCACATAGGGCGTTACCTTAGTTTGTTGGCTTTCCGCATATGTTTCAAGCAATGTCTTCTCAAGGCCTGGGGCATTGCTACGCTCGGTTAAATAGAGACGAGGTGGTTGAGATGCCCACCTTTTCCGAAAGGCCTCATTGATTGATTTAACGGTCAATTGGTCTCGTAGTTCATAGAATATGGATAGGTCGGTTTGTGGTGATGCGATAACGTAACCACTATCAACGGCATTCATGACTCTGTTAGCAAGAGTGTCACTGGACGAATCCCCAGCCGTTTCAACACTAAGCTGTAGTTCATTTTCTAACGCTGTAAGCTGCTTCTTTATCTCATCTTCGGTAAAACCGAACTCAACCGCTTGACGTAATTTTTGCTCTAGTGTTGAGAGGCCAAATTCCCAATCTCTATCCGCTGTTGTCACCCCGATTTGACTTACACGAACAGATTCTAAGCTTATCTCCGATGACATACTCGGTGACAGAATTCGACCGCCACTTTCGTACGCTAATGTGTCAATACGATTAATCAAAGCCCTAGTGCTCAGTAAGTGAGTCCAGTACTCTAGATTGAGTGCCTTACTGTTGGCTTCAGGTGACTCCTTCTCGAGAAAGTTAAATTCTATTCGCGTCTCTACATTTGGATCTGTAAACACTTTCGCTTCAACTTTACTCGGCAACACGACGTTAAACTCTGGGTCAACAGCGGGCTGAAACTCTTTATTACGCCAGTCAGAAAAGAAATGTTTAACGCGTTCAAGCATAACGTCATGACTCACATCGCCAGCCAAAACCAGAGTGGTATTCCTTGGCGCGTAATAAGTTTGATAAAAACTTCTTAGGTCCTTTTGGGTGACTTGATCCATCCCTTTGATTGTCCCAAGGCCAATTTTATTGGGTAGATTGGCTCCTGCATAAATATAATCTGAAGAGTCAAGGAAACGGTCCAGCCCTACCGACTGACGCTCACGAACTTCAGACTTAATGACCTTACGCTCCCTATCTATTGCGCCTTGATCCAACGTTAACTCAGAAGCCGTCTCTCGTAATAAAAATAATGCCGTATTAATGCTTTCAATATCTGCCTTAGGTAAATCGAGTCGGTAATTAGTGTTGGTCATACTTGTGGTGGCATTAGTGTCTGCCCCAAAAGCTAAACCGTGCCTTTCAAGCATTGAAATCATTTCGCCTTCTGGAACATGAGTTGAGCCATTAAATGCCATATGCTCTAAAAAGTGTGCAAGTCCTGGCTCTTTACCTTTCTCTTGAAATGAGCCTGCGTCCACAAACATACGAATCGATAGCCCCTGTTTGGGCGTGCTGTTTTCAACGGTGATAACGCGCAACCCGTTATCAAGCAGAACCGTTTGATAACGAGAATCTAGAGCGATATCGGTTTGGGTAAACCAAAGTGCTGATTCATTAGGCGCTGAGATTGTCGTAAAAGGAAGACACGACAGAGAGAGTAAGACAAGAGTTTGCTTAAATTTTTGGTTCCACATAGGTTACTGCACTGGGTCTAAATGATGATTGAGATCAATCCTATAGGCAGCGTAAATGCCTGTCGAGAAATTAGTAACCTCACAAAATTAGATTTTACATTAGTAATATAAGCATTACGTCGATGAGTGCGCGTAGTAAACACGTGCCCTTATTTAGTGCAATCACTGACACAGAAGTGTCCAAAATTCTGTTGTGCTTTAAGCCCGGCCACTCATACTTCAATGTGACGGTGTAAACCCATATGCATTTCAGCGTTTTAATCGTTTGCTTCGGGTAGTTATTGTTCTGATTTATGATCGTGCACAATTGAAGGGGGACAAATGTCCTCCTGTTTGTTTTATTAGGCGCAATAGGATAGAAGCAACGAAAAAACAATAAAGGGCCTTTTGATGGACTTATTCACTCTACTTGATATCAATAACACGCTCGTCGAGATCCCAATTGGGGGGGGCTACGCCATGAGCTGGATTGAAGCCTTCGGTACTGTGTTTGGTTTGCTGTGTATATGGTTTGCAAGCCAAGAGAAAACGATCAACTACCTGTTTGGACTACTGAATGTAACCTTGTTTGCGGTAATATTTTTCCAAATTCAGTTATACGGACTATTGCTTCTTCAACTGTTTTTCTTTTGTGCCAACCTTTACGGTTGGTATGCGTGGACACGCCCTAACGAGCAAGGTGAAACCTTGGCAGTCCGTTGGTTGAGCCGAAATAAGTTAGTGGCAACTGCGGCGGCTTGTGCGATTTCAATTGCACTGTTAACACTGTACATCGACCCATTTTTCTTTGCGTTAGCCAATATTGCCGTTGATGGACTCAATGTATTCGGGGCGGGTCTCGCAGAACCCGTCCTCGAACCTGATGCATTTCCATTCTGGGACGCGACAATGACAGTGCTGTCCGTGGTTGCTCAAATACTGATGACACGTAAGTATGTTGAAAACTGGATACTGTGGATTGTGATCAACATTATCAGTGTGGGTATCTATGCGACTCAGGGCGTTTATGCCATGTCCGTTCAATACGCTATCTTGATGTTTATTGCCGCAAACGGCACCCGTGAGTGGGCTCGCACTGCGAAACGAAATAGCGCTACCCCCTTGACTCACGCGACGGCTTCTTAGGAGTTAAGATGGTAAAGCAACCTCATATTGGCGTAGATGAAACGCAAATTGCGCCTCTGGTTATTGTTTGTGGCGAGCCTGATAGAGCCAATCGCATTGCGCGTTTGCTCACTGATGCTGAGCTCGTCTCCGACAATCGAGAGTATCGCGTCTTCACGGGGACGTATAAAGATCGAGCGGTTTCCGTCTGTAGTACAGGCATCGGTGCTCCCTCAATGATCATTGCGATCGAAGAGCTAAAGCTTTGTGGGGTAACTCATATTGTAAGAGTTGGCTCTGCAGGTGCGATGCAAACGCACATTGGGCTTGGTGAATTGATTGTCGCGGAAGCGGCGGTTCGAGATGAGGGCGGATCTGCCGCTTACGTGAAACCGTCGTTTCCAGCTTACGCTAGTTTCTCTCTGCTTAAAGAGCTCGAACAATTCTTACAGCAGCATCCCATTCCATATCATATGGGCGCCGTGCGTTCTCACGATAGTTTCTATACTGATGATGAGCAGGCGATTTGTCGATACTGGAATAGCAAAGGCATATTGGGAGCAGACATGGAGACATCTGCGCTGTTTACAGTCGGACGCTTAAGAGGGCTTCACGTTGCGTCTATCCTCAATAATGTTGTCTTGTACGAACAAGATGTAAAAGAGGGGGTTGGGCAATATGTTGATGAGGCGGACGTCATGATGAGCGGCGAACGACTTGCCTCATTCGCTGCGTTAGAAGCCTTAATGACTCAATAACAGCGAGAATCACCTTGTTAAAAAGCGATGGAAGACCATCGCTTTTTTATTGAGCTCAATCCGCTACAATCGTGAGTAACTTCGACAGCAGGCCAAGCATTCAGAGACCGTCACTATGAAAATCGCCCCGTACCCAAGCGGACGTTTTAAGGACTATCTAAGACAAAAGCGTTCCGAGTTTAAAGATCTCATCTATCAACACCAAGTCAGCTCTCGGTATTTTGATATCAATGATGAGATCCTGAAGCAAGGGGAGCAACTGCAGCACCTCTATGTGGTCCCCGCAGGGCGAGTGTCAATGAGTATTTCGGCGGCGAATGGGCGACGCTTTCAGTTGGGGGAAGTGCGTTGTGACTATCATATTTTTGGAGAGATGGAGTTTTTCACCCAAACCGCTTGTCAATGGAACGTGGTGGCGGATGAACATATGCAGGTTGATGTCATTTGCATTCAAAACCTTGCCGAGGCGTTGCATAAGAAACCAGAGATGATGTTCTTTTTTGCGTCCGCTTTGGCCGAAGATTACCAAGATTCTATGGGCATTTATACCCACCGCCTTTTACACTCGATTACCTACAATATTGCGTACGACTTGTTGGTGCAAAGTCAAACCAACACCGGGTTAGGGGGGTTCGATAAAGTGAATCAAGAAGCAGAACGTTTTGGTACATCGAGCCGAGTGTATCGAAGAGCGGTCAATGATCTACTCGACAAAGGTTTTATCCAAAAAGGGCCTAGAGGGTTGGAGGTGACCGATCTGCGAGCCCTTCAAGCGTTTATTGACGCATATGATTGATAGCAATCAGAGGTGTCCTGTTTGAAGTACCTGAACGTTGGCAACGGACGTTATGCCTCGCCACATTTCCCTTCAATGACAGCCTTTAAGTCAAATCAGTGAGCCAGCGAGATCATACCTCTGGCCAATGAAACTGGATATCAAAGGTCATTGGCCAGAGGCCACGCTGGAGCACGGCGTGCTTCTGGTCGTGCGTAATCGGCCTTTGAAAAATGGGGCTCGAACCATGTTTCCGTTCCACAGTCCATAGTTCCTCGTGGCTGATTGACATTGATGAGAAACGATCCAACGGTCGCGCGAACTATACCGACACTCATTGCGATAACGCAGGCAGCGGTGCCCCGTTAATTGGCCTGCGTCGCATTGGTAGCTTGGGGCGATGATCTCCGGTGTGAAACGAGGGGTTTTATAACAAGGGACCGGGGTATGAGTTGGGGCGTGACATGTTTTTTCGACGTCGTCAAACAAACACTGTGTATCGCGCTCGCAATTGACGTACTTATTGGATTGTCCATGGCTGATCTCAAACGCGTTTTCTTGACCAAGGAGTGCATAACGCAGGCTCTCATCATGCCTAAAATCGGGACGTTTCTTGTTGGTGTTCTTACGGATACCTTGAGCGAGGTCACTGGCCGCAAAGGCTTGGGCTGCCTTTGTTTCCATATTGCCATCATTGAGCGATGTTTCGTCGGGATTGATCACTTTGGCGCGGCAGTTCGCGTCTTGACAGTAGTCGTTCACATCGAGTGGGATTTGGTTTGGTTCTAGCATGTTTTTGGCAGTTTGCTTTGCCCAGTTGGCCGACTCATTGAAGGGCTGCTTTTGGTTGGCCATCACATTCACTGTCAGAAGGACGAAGGCCAGAATGAGTACCTTGTTCATTGTTCTAACCTTGTCAAGAGCTCCCTCGCGTTTTCTCCGGTGTCTCCTTGCGTGAGCACCTCGAGGGCTTGATAGAGTGAGAGATTCCCGTAGACAATGTCGTAGTCTTTGGGCTTGCAGGCTTGCTTGGGGAAACAGCGGCCCGCTTTGACAGAAACGAAAGCCGGAACACGTTCGACATTGAACCGCCGAAACCATTCGGGACTTATCGAAAAGCCCGCTTGGATGGGGTTCTTACGGTGGATGCCTATCAGTTGGCTGATCCGCGCTGTGGTGGCCGGAAATCCTTTCGGCAGAACACCACGGATCACCATCGGGACGCCCGTTCGTTCACTTTGCTTGAGCAATTGTTTCAGAGAAGGGCTTGGCATCGTGAGGGAGACAAACACCATCACGCCTTTTGGCGCACGGTCGGGATTTTGGGTCGGCGGCGGAGTGTTGAGCAGTTTGGTTAAGGCGTTGGGTTTCGCCAGAGATTGAATGTGTCGGCCCAACTCTGTCGCCGCCTGCTGATGTTGTCTGGCCTTATCCCACACCTTACCCCCATTTAGCGCAGGAGGGGAGGGCATCATGGCAGGCTCGCGCGCCGCCAAAACGTTCAATTCTTCTGTATAAGCCTGGCTCTGGGCACTGAACCAGACTGCCAATAAAGGCAAGATGAGCGTTTTCATGAGTGTTCTCCGATTGATTCACACCTTGACACTGGCCATGCTCAGGTTGACCAGATCGGTTGTCTGAGGCGGCGAAGACGTTGATTGGCGAAAGGGGAGCGCTTGTCGGTCTTTAGGGTTATAAAAATACGCAGTTTCGCTTTCGCCATTGAGCAAACCCAAAGTTATCCCCTGTCACAGGGTTATCATGGCCCGACTCCCAAAGGGTTGTGGTGGTGGTATAGGGGTGGCACCATCTCGCATCTGGGATCGGTCCGGTCATTTGATAGCGGTATCGAGATTTAGGCAGGATTGGGGTGGGAGATTGGTAGCAGATGGCGCCATCTTCACCGCGTGTTTCCATGATCATGCCCTGTCTATGGAGCTTATAGTTGAGCCGCTCCATGATAAGCGTCCCTGCTTGGATTGGGGTGTCGCGATAGTTGGTTGTTCCCGTTAATGGATAGGCGCTGCCTTGAGCGCCCAGACACCAAAAGAGGGCATCCATCGGTAAGGTGGTATTGGATGCGGTAAGCATGGCCTCTGGCACACACGCGAGCTGAGCAATCAGGTTGCCAAACAACAGCGCTTCGGGGTTGAGGACTAATGAGAGTTCGTCATCACCCCATAGGGGATCAATTTCTGTCATGTAGGCGATATCAAAACTGTCCGTGGTCATACAGGCGGTGGATTGCAACAGTTGCAGCCACCAAATGACGGGATATCTGTACCAATGAGCGTGATAAAATCCACCATCACTGCTGTCACTGTCTCTTGCCGTGACGCGCCCGCCCATTTTCTGTTGGTTCGCGCCACCCAGTTTTATTCCCATATTGACCATGCAGTAAGGAACGCGAGTGACATCGGTGAGGGCATAAGGCTCCCAGTAGCCAATGTTTAATCCGATTTGCATGAATATGGGCGGCGGCTTAGGACAGTAGGAAATAGGGGAGGCTGGGTTATTGGTGTCAGGGTAGTGTGAAGGCACAACGGTTGCCGAACCAATCGTCATAGGAAATAAACAGTTCCAACAGATATCGGTTAAAGGGTTAATGAACCGACTCACACACGCGGCTCCCTTTGTGGTTGCTTGGTTACTGATGAGAAGCAGCGATAGAACGAACCAAGGTTTCATGATGCCTCCTTAGGGCGTAGGTTCTGCATCCTCCTCGCTTAACGAGGACACATCAAATTCATCAATCCGCCAACGGACGCCCTCTTGGTAAGCCAGTGACGGGACGTGTTTGATGTGGAGTTTGTGGGTGATAAAACCGTCTTGCGCGTGATAAATCCGTGCTCCTAACAGTTGCGCGGTTTGCTCAAGATTGCCACCCGTTAGGATGTATTTGATGGGCTTTTTGTGGGTAAACTGCTTGGCAAAGGCTCTTTGCTTTGCATCGCGCGCATCGAGAAACAGCAACACTTTGGATAGCTCAACGTTGGGAAACCCCTCGGCGTGCTTGGTTGGCCAGGTTGCGCTATCAAATGGATTGATGGTTTGCCCTTTACGCGCAATAATTTCGCCTGTTTGTGGATGGAGCACTGGTGCTGGAAAGGTCAGGCTCGGGTTAACGTAGAACGTTTCTGGCGTGGTGGTGGTACTCAATGGCAGAGGCGATGGGTTTTGGACCTTACGTTTCACTCTGGCTTGAAATTCGTTTTGCAGATCCGCCAGTTTGCCTGTGCGTTCGAAGTGTTTCAGTCGTTGTTCAATCCATTGCAACATGTCTATTTCACCGATTGGAAAGGTGGGTCCTATGATCCCAAAGTCTTTCGAGCTGGCCATGGTGGTGGTGCAGATTAAGGCGAGACACAGGGTGTGCCTACAAGGAGGCAAGATGCGATTCGAATTCACGGATTTGCTCTCCATAGAAGTGCATTGAGGTTTGGTTAACGGCGTCGCCGATCGTCATCCCGCTCTGGTATAGTTTTTCACAGTACTCGTATTCATTAGGCTCGGTGGAATACATGGCCCGTTTGACGGGATCCGCGAAAAATCGGTGATATGAGACGTGTCCACCGGCTTTCACCCGCACACTGCTGTACCCTGCGGTGGAGGATTTCTCAAAGCGCTGAATGAGGTCTTTTTCCAATCGCGTGAAGGCATTGGGGTTGTCCATTACGTATTTATTGAATCCTTCGCCTTGACGCAGAATGAAGTGGATATCGGAGTTGTTGTAACACGCTTTAGCTTCCTCATTGGCGAAAAAGTCATCGATACCTTGCGTGACTGTGCAGAAGGAGCCGCCAAACTTACGTGCGGTACGATAACCTTGGTTAATGAATTCTTGCGCTTGTTTGTTGCTGCCAGAGAGTAAGCTCCATGCCTCTTCAATGATGCACATTTTCGGTGTAGAGCGACTGCCAGACAGGTACATTTGCTGATTGATGGTGACAATCAGAGCAAAAATTACACTGCGTAGGACGCTCGGTGAAAAACCGTCAAGCTCTAGGGTCGTAAAGTGGACATTGGGATCGAGCATGGAAGGTTGATTAAACAGCTCGTCATGGATCCCCCCGGTACAATACTGTTCGAGTTGAACGGCGATATCGCGAATACGGATGTCCTCGAGCTCTTGGTATTTTTCCAAAAGCGCTTCTCGGACATCGTCGACGCGTGTTGCTGTTTTGTTGCGTTCCCAGGCCGTGACGATGGCGCTGCCCAAAATGGTTTGCTGATAACTGGTGAGCGGATCATAAGGTGAGGCGATGGTCGTAAACAGCGCCGTGATGTTATGCAGTGCCTCGGCCAGTGGGTTGACTTCTTGGCCATGCTCATCGACAAACGTTTGGCCATCGGCGATCTTACCCAGATGCGTAAACGGGCTCAGGTAGATATTTTGGTGGGTCATGTAGGTTCCGCCCAACATGAGCGTGAGCTTCTTGTAGCTCTCCCCTTTGTCCAAGATCCAAACCTTGCCCATCATGGCGTAGACGCATCTCGCGATTTCTTGAACCAGGAAACTCTTCCCTGCGCCCGATCCCCCCGTCAGCGCGATGTTTTGGTTATCACTGCCACACGTAAACGCATCAAAGAAGGAGATTTGTTGGCGCATGGTCGGCAGTAACATACCGGGCTTTAAACGCTTGAAGTCCAACACCAGGGGGAAAAAGTTCACCAGGTTTGAACTTTTCAACGTTCGCACTCGCCCCGCTTTCTTTGCGTCATTCCAAAACCCATCACTCATCATGAAAGGCAAGACAGAGAGTAGGGATTGCGATTGCAGCATGTTCAGTGTGATGAGGTTGAGTCCCGCGCCCTCAAAGGCGTTTTTGGCGGCTTGGACGTCTTGGCGCTGCCGGGTGTCCTGAGTGAACAGCGTAAGCGTGAATGCCATTGAAGTGACAATAAACTCTTTGCCGTTGAGTCCTGCCTGAATGTCTTTTCGCTCTTTGAGTTCCTCTTTAGCCGTTGGCGCCAATAACACCATTTTTGACTCAACGGTTTTTGTTAGGTCAGTGATTTTGTTGTTATTATCGGCTTCTTGTTTTCCTGTCGGCTCACAACGGAAGTTCAGTGTGAGCATGTGCGGGCACACTATTGTGCGGCTGACATTGCGAATCGAGGCAAAGCATTCGGGGAGTCCGTACAGCCTGAAGTCATGAGGCAGCTTAGACAGCCCCATGCTGACCACTCGGGTCTTTACCTCTTCGCCCTTTGGTGAGGTATGACGAAGGGCCAAATGGTCTCGGCGCATGAGGCACTCGGTATCGGGCGATAAGGCTTGGAGATTGAGCGGGTCGAGTGGGTTGTAGTTGCGGGTTAACGGTCTATCTTGCCCAGGGTCAAAGTTGAGAATGTCACCCACATGCGATAACAACATTTCGGGGTAAACCGTCAAAGTGTCAAACCCGAGTTGAACCAAGGCCGTTTCCACCTCACTTCGCACGTCTCTGAGCGCGTCAGGGTTTTTGCCGGTCGTTGATACGAAGAAATAAGCCTCATAATCGCGTAGGTCGAAGTGGTTGTTCTTCTGATGGTGGAAAAACCCTTGTTTGGCAGCATAACGAGCGTACTGCGCATCCCGCTTGGCCATTTCAGCCAAGATACCGCCACGTTGCGCCAGCACTTTCTCATTAGCATCGATGTAGTGACCGACCCGATTATGGCCAATGAGCTGAAGTTGGTAATCCCACTTTTTTCCTTGGGGGAGGGTCGTCACCAGGTTGTTGAGTGAAATGATCAGTTGGTCATTTGCGCCGCCAAGCACGCTGATTTGCAAACCAAAGCCACGAGAGGTGCGATTGTCGAAGAGGTTTTCTGTGTAGTCGTAGTGGCGGTAGGGTAGCTCTTGATGCAGATGGTTCTGACTCTTTTTTGCATCCTTAAACACAGCGCTGAGGCCTGTCATAGCGTTATTGATAAAGGGGATCATAAGTCAGTCCTTTCTAATGGCCTGAACAGGCTTGTCTATCCACGTGCTTTCATCGACAACAAAATAGATATCGAGCGTGTCGATATAGTGCTCGTGCGTGGAAGTTTTAAAAGGAAAGATGGTAATTTTGTTGACCTTATCCGGCGTTCGTCCTGGTTGGCCGTGGCGCTCACGACGAGGGAGCGTCGCAAACATCAAGGGTGGCGCTTTAGCCCTAGAAGGACGAGAATGAACAATGGCATTGGGGGCGCGATAGACGTCGATATTGTCGCGAATGTCGTTCATGCGCGTGCAGCCTTTCACTCCGCCCACGTTGTTGCAACTAAACTCTTCACCGAGTCCTGCGGCACACCCTGATAACAGGACAATACTCACTAATGTAAGTCCGATTCTAAGCATAATGGTATCCTTAACAATGGATGAGCATGACGCGTTGCTCATATGGTTATCTGAAAAGCGGTTGCTGACCACTTTAGTTCGGCTGAGTGGCCGTTTATGGTTGACGGTCAGTGATCCCTTGTTGACGCCTGCGAGCACAAACTCAGTGGCGCTATTGTTCACGACCAAATTGAGAGACGGGGAGACCTTCTTGAGCGAGTTTTTCAGCCAATGGATTAATCGCTTGTCCTGTTGCCATGGCGGGGAGATGGGGCATGACACTCATCAGTGGATTCTGAGGGAGGGTCATCGCGGCTTGCGCCTCTCTCTCGACGGCCGCTTCGTATTCTTCAGCAAGCAGGGGATCAAGGGGAAAACCTTCAAGAAACACAATGTTTACCACGGCGCCGGGATTGACCTCGACAATAGGATGGTAGATCTCGGCCAATTTGATGTAGTAGTCAGCGAGTTTACTGCCCACACTGGACGTAGCGTTACCCAGTAAGTTGACTAAGGCCTCTTCACTTTCGACGGTTTGAGATGGTCCTAAAGCGGTGGGTGTTGTGGTTTGAGAAAGTGCCGCCCCTGTCTCACCGAGCCCCGTGAGGATCCCTGACACCCCCGCCATTTGAACGATTTTGCCATTCTTTAAAATGGTGGTGCCACGAATGCCGTTGCGACCGAAATTAAAGGCGGTGGCTTTGACGGGAATGTCTAAGATCGCGTCATCAGGTTGAATGCAGCTCATGCGATGAGTTCTTGTAATGCCTCGACTGGCGGATATTTCCCCGTACACCGACCCCGTGATCGTACAGTTGTCTAGCTTCGATTTTTTGCCATTGGGCAGAATGCCTGAATTAATAGTTTGAAAGACAATCGGAGCAGTATCGCCTTGACCCGACACCCCCGCGTTCGCATCCGCGCCACCGGTGACCACGGCGGTGACAAAAGTACCGGTTGGCACATAATTTTCAGTGGTGCGTAGGGAGGTAGTTTCTTCTATCGAGGCTTGCCAGTGAAAAGACTGGGTTTCAAACCCGGTGCTATCGACAGAACGTCGTGGGTTTTCCTGATAGGCAAATTCCCCGTCGTTGGAGGGAGTGTCGGCATAGTACGCAGTGGCCGTGCGGGGAAAACGAGTGGTGTCGTCACCGAAGTCCTCCCCGTTTCCATTCACCCTCGCGGGCCGACTTAAAGGTGATGTGCCATGGTCGAGTTGGGCTGCCAGCTGCTCTTTCAGTTGCTTAACTTGTTGAATTTCTAGCTGCCACTCGCGTTTAAGTGTGTCCATACCGTTTTGATGACGCCTTTCACTTGCTTCTGTAAGGTCATCTAACCCATTGGTTAAGCTCTGATCCAACGTGTCTAACGTGCCTTCAAAGGTCTTAAGCATCTTAGCCATCTCATCAATTTGCATCTGCTGATACGTGAGGGCGCTTTGGTTGTCTTTCGCGGTGAAATCATCGGTCACAACGGCGCCGAAAGCGACGTCCTGTTGAGGCCGCTGTTCATCCGGGTGCGGCGATTGCTCAACATAGGCCCAGAAAGCACTCCCGAGCATCAGCAACACCAACAAGACGGACGCCGTCACGATACGGTTACGTTTCTTGGTGGCTTGATTGATGTTGGCACCTTGTTCGAAATCCCCGTTGGGCTCTAAAAAACGGGCAAAGAACTTATCGAACATCATTGACTCCCCCTCCCGTCACTAAGTAGAGTGTGGTGGACTCCCCCGGTTTGAGGTAAACGTCGTCAAGAGCCGCACTGCGAGCCGAATCGCTATAGAACTGAGCCGTCGTGAGGTTGACGGCGGTGTCACCGTTGTTGGTTACCTGATAAATGATCCCTGAGTAGTCTTTCCCAGAAAAGACCACTTGTGGTGTCAGGGGTAAGGCAGAACGCTTTTCTGGCAACGTATCAGGGTCAACGCGATGCACCGAGAACCCCACCACTGGCGTCTGATATTGCTTCCAATGCATCATTGCCTTGGTGAACTCAACTAACGCGGTCGGGTAATCAAACTTGCGTTCAAAGACGGACGTTTGCTCAAGGTGTGCCCTTGCGTAAGTGAACTGGGTAATAACACCGGGGGTGGCTTTTGGGGTCACGAACAGGGCGAATAGACGCCCTTTCTCTGTGGTCAGTTGCGCGGTAAACGGGGCGGGGATATTGATAGTGAGCTTGATGGAGCCCGTCTTGTCTCTTTGTTCGGCGCTCGACGTGCAGAAGCCGCGCGGGCAGGTAATATCCATAATGCGGTCATCATCTACCCGAAGTCGGTTGACGTCTAGGCTAGACAGCGAAATGGGGATGGTGTCGCCATCATTAAAGGTGTAGTTGAGCATGCTGACGTTCTCTGCGAGCGCAAGGCATGGAGACATCAGTGTGACGAGAAGAAGCATTAGCGTTTTCATTGTTCGGGATCCACACGGTTGATGGAAAGAAGAGAAATTTCGCCTTGCGCATAATCCAGCGACACTTGGTAAACGACGTCTTTTTCTCGCGCGAGTGGACGGCGACCGACGTGCTTTTGGAGCACACCGGTAAACCGTACCTTTAAGTCCTCAACGGCGACTTCGACGTGTTCAATATCGAAGCGACTGGAAATGTGCTCGGACTTTACTTGCTCTGCTTCGCGTAAGAGTCGAGGTTGGATGGACGGCCAGTATTGCTCGCTGACATAATCAAGCAGCACGCCATATTGTCTATGGACGCTAGCGGGCGTAACGTTGAGTTTCTTGTACACCAAAAACTCGCCTATCATCTCTAGGTAGGGGGCATCTACTTGGCCATCCGAGACAGAGAAAGCTTTTGAGATGAGCGGGGGAACAAAGGTTCGGCTTTTACTATTGAAGGCCTTGTGGACGCTCACACCCAGCATAATGTTGGTCACCAGCATGGCTAGGAAACCGGCCAAAAGGAGCGCGTTAAGTAAGCTTTTTGTCTTGAGGCGCTCGTCTGCGATAAAGGAATCCAAAGGGGTCTCCTTAAAATATCCAATAACGCCGCTCAGAAGAGGGCGTTCGAGTGAAGTAAGCTTGGCTCAGTAAACCTTCCGTCCACCAATAAAAAGTAAGGGCGACGATGTGTTCTCCGTAGCCCACTTTGAGAAATCGAATGCCACCGAACCACCCCAGTCCTAGTATGATCCCGAGGATTGAATAGCCTTGCCAAAAACACAGACCGAACACGACGATGGCAGGGATGATTTCATCGCGCGGAAAACCCGCGAGACGTTTTCCCGTATTCATGTGTCTGGGAATGCTGAAAAAGAGGTCAGGATTTTCCATTTAGGCGAGTCCGACCATCGGGGCGCCGACCGACCACAGAATGTTGCCGCCAATAAAGCCCCCCACCGCGGCTAACCAGTTTCGTGTGGTTAGACCGGTTATCGCGCTGACAATAAGGCCTGTGCCTAGCATAGCGGTTTCTACCGTCGAGCCTTTACCCGCGATGTCCTTAATGATTGATTTTCCGGTGGCAAAAAGGTCAGCGGCGAGGACAGGGTAAGTGATCAACATGGCAAAACCAATGAAGAGGACAAACGTGTATCCAATGTGCTGTGAAGTCATGAGTAAACTCCTAATGTAACCAAGGCGTGTGTGCGCACACGCAAGGACGTCAATCTTGCGTTGATAGCGTTGTTAGTGAGAGCGTCAGAAGCGCACCCAATGTGGACAGGAAGGTGTGCGTTGACTAAATCTATCGTACATATGGGGGCCGCCACTGTATTGACTTGTTCGCCGTCGCGTTGGAGGCGAATAGGCGGGGGATTTACCCGTCTAGCCCGCCTCTCTAACCTGTGCACTAAACAAAGTACCCCGGCTGTTTCAGTGGATCCGCGTGACTCGAGAAAAGCTGACCGGCATAAATCGCTCTATCGACTTTCGTTCGTGGTTGGGTGCAGCAGAGATAGCGATGGCATGTAGACGATCGAAAACACCTAACACGGCAGGGGCTTAAACTCGTATTCACCGTTTCGCTTTTGTCTGATGCTTGCCACGTCACAGTCGCCCCCTGCCATTGAGTACATAATTTGGTGCGAGAAGTGCCTTCCTTCGGTGTGTCCAGTGGATTGGTTGGTGCTTTTGACATGCGACCTCCTTATCAACAGAGTTGGTGTCCTACACTTTCATTTGTTCGGACGGTACAAAGCCCCTGCCTCGTTTGCTAAACGTGGGGTGTGATTGATGAATTATTATGGGCATTCATCGAGAACAACTCTGTCGCATACTTCTTGCCTTTCTCAACGCGGGAAGACGAGTGAGTTGTTAGCCATGGCGATGTTGTTAAAGAGCACGAGTGGATTATGGCGTTTGCGCAAAGTTAAGGGCAATGGTCATAGTGCACGCTTGTGCATATTGAAAATCCCTGACGCACTATAACTAAATGTTTTTAGACGTATAGAAAAATACGGAGACACAGAAAAAGAACAGACCATCGCCTCCGCCAATGACTAATCCATCATGAGACTGAGGAATGCATCGGAAACGCCCGTAATGGCTTGCATTAATGTCTCAAAATAGATGCAATCGACGTCAAGATTTTGCTATATCATGATGAAAAAGAACACATTAAGTAAAATCTATGAAATTTTCACATATTGCCCAAGTGGTCCTCGCCTTATTGACGACCAGTCACGCTTCTCTGCTTTTCGCACAAACACCAGAAGGATCATCTTGGTATCGCGATATTGCAATTTCTCCGAACGGTGAGCAAATCGCCTTCACCTTCAATGGGCAAATCTGGCTAGCAAACTCCGAAGGGGGGGATGCGATTCCACTCACGCGTGAAAGCGTTCATAGCTCTAATCCAGTTTGGTCCTCTGACGGCGAGCTTTTAGCATACGAAGCCAATCAGTATGGTCCAGGAGATGTGTTTGTCCTCAATATGCAAACCCATACCTCTCAGCGTCTCACTTTTCACGGTAGCAAAGAAACACCTTATTCTTTCAGCGCCGATGGAAGCCAAGTGCTGTTTCAATCACAACGGATTGGTAACGGAGACAGCGAAGTAAACAATGGGTATTTCGGCCGCTCAAACCGACTCTATGCCATTCCCGCGAGCGGGGGCAGAGAACAGGTCTTGTTAGCCAATTCAGTCAGCAGTTACTCAGTGTCTCATGATGGTCGACAAGCGTTGTACACTGATTTGCCGTCCTATACAGAACAACCGTGGCGCAAAGGATCGCTATCGGATGCCGCAAGAAACATTTGGAAGTATGACGTCGACACCCAAACCCACACTCAAGTCACCACGTTTCGCGGTGAAGACAGAAATGCGGTGTGGGCCGATGATGACCAATCCATGTACTTCCTATCTGAGCGTTCGGGAAGCTTTAATGTCTGGAAGCAATCGCTCAATGGGCATGAAGATGATGCCGTAGCGGTGACTCACCATACCAAACTGCCCGTGAGGTTCTTGTCGATAAGTCAACGCGGTGATCTAGCCTACGGGTTTGATGGCGGCATTTGGCTCAAAAAGAACAATGAAGCCACACCACATCAAGTCGACATCCGAATTCCCACTGCGCGGAGCCAAACCAGCACCACGAACGTCAACCTAGGTTATGAAATCACTGAAATGGCGGCCTCGCCAACCGCACCTGAGATCGCGGTTGTCGCAAGAGGCGAGATCTTTGTGATATCGACCCTCACCGGTGAGACGCGCCGAATAACGAACACCCCACAAGCAGAAAGAAACGTTTCGTTTTCAAGTGATGGTAGAACCCTCATTTACGGCTCTGAACGTAAGGGAAGTTGGGACCTATTTTCCTGTCACATCAGCGAACAAGACAAGAGTTTTTTTACCGCCGCTCAGATCACAGAGCAACAACTCACCGATACGCCAATCGATGAAACGCAGCCAGTCTTGTCGCCCGACGACCAACGCGTCGCATATCGAACATCCAGAAACACGCTCAAAGTCATGACGCTTGAAGACGGCTCGACCACAACCCTTATTCGCAGCCAGTCAATGTATTCTTATGAAGATGCTGATTGGCATTACCAGTGGTCACCAGATGGCGAGTACATTGTGTCTCGTGATGGCAGTACGTTGAGTGCCAACAACATTTTATTGCTTGATAGCTTTGGTCAACGCGCACCCATTACGCTCAGTTATAGCGGATTTAGCCAAACTCAGCCAAAATTTTCTGATGATGGACAAATGGTGTACTGGACTTCAGAAAAGGGTGGCCTCACCGAATTAGATGGCAGTGCGGTTAATGGTAACGTGTATGCCGTCACCCTTAACAAACGCATCGAGGCGCGCTTAGGTTTATCTCAAGATCAAGCGTGGTTGGCGGAACAGCAAGATCAAAGCGCTGAGCAAGATAACGGGACAAGTGTGGACGTCCACGATCTGCAAGACAGAATTCATCGAATAACGCCTTATTCGATGTCCGTTATTGCAAGCTATCTCTCCCCAGATAATACTGAAATGGTGGTGGCAAATCATCGTGATGACCACATCGAGTTTGTTCACATAAATCTAGTCACGGGCGATCATGAAGTGATGTTGACTCGTTCAGTGGATGACATCAAATCCATGACGGTGACCCAGGACCGATCGACGTTGTTGCTGATTGGCAATGGTCAGTTAGAAAAAATCGATCTCGCCAGTGGCCAGAGTGAGGGCGTGCATTTTAGCTTGGACGCTGAATACGATTTTACCAAAGAGAAGCAGTATATCTTTGACCACGTGTGGCGCCTGACTAAAACCAAATTCTACGACAAGGATTTGCATGGTGTAAACTGGGAGTGGTATCGAGGGGCCTATGAAAAACACTTGCCAAGTATTCACAACTACATCGACTTTGCTGAGTTACTTAGTGAGCTGGCAGGAGAGCTGAATGCCTCTCATACGGGAGCAACCTACTTTGGCCACCCAAATCAATGGGAGTCTGCTGCTTCGCTCGGACTAATTTATGATGACAAGTACCAAGGTAAAGGGATCAGGGTTCGCAGTATTTTACGTGGTGGCCCGGCAGATCTGCCTGGCAAGCCAATAAAAGCGGGCAGCATTATTTATTCAGTTAATGGTATCGATGTCCTACCTGGACACGACATCTATCCGCTGCTCAATAACCTGGAAGGTAAGCTGACGCGCTTATCGGTGCTCACTCCAGGCAATCAGGACACCATATCGGTGGTGACCAAACCGATCTCTTTGTCTGATGAAGCCCATCTTGCTTATAAACGCTGGGTTACGAAGCGCGAAGAGCTCACTGAGCGGTTGTCGAAGGGCCGAATTGGCTATATTCATTTACCTGAAATGGATAATGCCGCTTATCGCCAATTGGTCAATAAGTTGTTTGGCCGCTACCGCGATAAAGAGGCCGTCGTAATTGACGTTCGTTACAACACAGGGGGCAACTTACACGACCAAATCATGCAGGTTTTGTCAGGCGTAAGACACAGTTCCGCCCTGTCGAGAGACGGCTACTCTGTGGGCACCTTTCCTCTACGCCGCTGGGCAACACCCAGTATTATGCTGGCGAATGCTTCGAGTTACTCCGACGGCTCAATCGTCCCTTACTTCTATCAAAAAGAGGGAATAGGGAAAGTGGTGGGTGAACCCGTCCCTGGCACCGGCACTTTCGTGTTGTGGGAAATCCAACAAGAACCCTTCCTAGACTACGGTGTCCCTCAACTTGGATTTAAAAATGATGAGGGGAAGTGGTTGGAGAACAACGAAGTGAAGCCTGATATTGTTGCCTACAATTCCCCCGCGGATGTGGCGGCGAATAGAGATCACCAATTGAACGTCGCGATCAACGCCTTATTGGCGACGCTAGAATGACACAATAATCTTCACTCGATGGCCCTTGGACGTCCCAACCAGGGGCCATTTCACCCTGGTTAAATAGCCGTTAAAGCCTTTATTTCGGGGATTTTCTTTGTCTTCGTTGCGCCATCGCAGATTCAGAAGCCAGTACACTACCTCCATAGCGCAAAACCATTCTCTCCGAACTCCAGCCCCCGGCTTGCTGCACTTGCAGAGATGAAAACCCTTCGGCCAGCAGATCTTGCGTCGCGCCGACCCGAGCACTGTGGCCTGTAAAAGGGCGATCAGTGCTTAAACCAAGCGTTTTAGCCGCTTTGGCACAAACTCGCCCAATCAACTTAGCCGAGACTGGTGATATCGCCGCTTGAGTACGCGCCGATCCTTTGAGTTGTTGACTCGACAGTTTCACTCTCTGGATGAGAAAAGCCTCCGGGTTATCGACAATATCGGCATGGCCGAGATAGCGAGCCAGCAGATCCATAGTCGAGGGCGACACATAGCTGTACTTCACATCCCCACTTTTGTCAGTCTTAGTGACAAACACCTTGATCAACCCACTGCCATCGGCCTGCCAGTCGACGTCCCCCACACGTAAGGTCTCTAGGTTGCTTTTGCGCAGCAAGGTTTCGTACAGCATGCTCACGATCAGCAAATCACGGCACTCGGTCAAGCTCGCTTCCGGTCGGTCCCACAGATCCGCTAACGCATTCAGGTGGCTTTCGCGTAGCGCCACCGCTTGCCTGATCACTTCACGTTGGCGCACTTTACGATGATGGATCTGCTGCAGCTGCGCTTTGACATAATCGTTGTGGCAGGGATCGGGACATCCGGAAATTTGATGGGTCTTACCGATCGCCCAAAGCTGCACTTTTAAAGTGTTACGGTGTAACCTATCTTGTTCCGCAATCAAGTACGCCTCTACCGTTTGCGGTGAAGCGGGTAGGGCACATCGATCTTGCTCACAACACCAGGCGACAAAGGTCGCCCACGCACTTTTTAAGCGCACCAGACTGGCCGGCTGCAAGCGCTCTGCTCGGCGAAAGAACTCACCCTGATAATGAGTGATCGCGGCCTCCACCAGCGGATGGCCTTCGAGCGCTTCACCCGCGCGCTGCGCCGCCGCGAGCCCCTCTGCAAATTCATGCGGCAGTAAGCGCTCAAACGGCACCTCACTCAACACCGATAACGTCGTCAAACGATCTTTCTCCCTTAAAAACGATCATACGTCCTAGAATGGCAGTTCTAGGACGTATTTTAGCATGAGTACTGACTATTTATACAGTTTTCTCTGCACTGATGTATTCGTTCACCCGAGTATATTTTTTTAAGAGTTTATGTCTATGCAGTAATCTGGCTTAATACCATTTGGTTTTGAACCTTCTTTGCCTGCATCTGTCTAGCTTTGTTCATACAGATTCCTGAACTGAGGTAGTTATTAAGTTAGTTTAATGCTGGACAGGCGGGTAAGTTTCTTATTCTGCGTGAATCCACTCACACACTGATGATGCGTGGCGACGTGCTAAGACCGACCGAGATTCAGCGCGGCGATACGATTGATGTGACCAAGTTTGACGAGCTGACACTGGAAAACCATCACGAAGATGCGGCGACGTTTGAATACCAAATCAGTGACGTGCCAATTTTAACTCAAGCGCAGAAAGTCGATGTGTCGAACGCCGTCGTCGTACACGAAGTACAAAGGCCGGTGAGTGTGGTGGAGATACAAAGGGCGGTGAAAGCCCAAATCCAGAACGAATTACTCAAGGTTCACGTCGATAACGAGACGCTGAGCGTGACGCCTAGCGTGACGTTGTACACCTACGCGGCGGTTGATGAGGGCGTGTTCGAGCTCGATGGCACGACCCAAACCATTGACGGCAGCTCCGAGCGTAAAGCGTTGTTTCTGCAGGTACCGGTTGAGAATACCGAGTCGGTCCTGGTACAGGGTTTTATGGTGGTGAACCCCGGTGGCCATCTGCCACTCAACACCAATCAGGCCATCACGGTGAAAGGCAAGGATGGGGAAACCGTCAGAGTCGGGGAGATGCGCTGATGTTGATGCTGTATAACCCACCACCGAAAGCCAAACCTGATATTGAAATCGCTACTGAATCGCAAGGCACGGCGGCAATTTTCCACTTTACCGAACACGTCGAACTGGTCGATTTGTCGTTTAAGCGCACGTCACTGAGCAATCGCCAAACGATTCCCGCGCAGTTGTGCAGTCTGACGCTGTCGTTTCTGAAAGGTGACCAGATTGTTGAGCGTCGCTATTTGTATCTGTCTTTCGCAGCCGGCGTCGATCATCACTATCCGATGACCCTGATTAAGCCCAAAGGGGCCGATGAGCTACAAGTGGTGAGCAGCTTGGCGCTGGTTTCACGGATTGAAACGCGTTTGATCTTCAAACAGGAGGTGCCCGATGCGCTGGGCATTCCCCCTCTTATTAATGGTTAGCCTGGGAGTGTATCTGATGAACAAGAAACAGGTCGATAAAGCCGTCAGTGGCTTTGCCTTGTCGGTGCGCAGCGAAACCAAATTGATTGGTGTGCACCACGACTTAAAAAACGTCGTGCGACGCGCACTTGAGCTCAGCCCGTTTGATTTTGGGATTACCTCAGGAAAACGCACGGCCGTAGAGCAATTCCAGCTCTTTCAGGACAAGGCGAGTCAGCTTGATGGCTATTCGCGCATCAGCCGTCATCAAACTGGTCATGCGATTGACTATGTCGTATATGACGAGGACGGAGAAGTCACTTGGGGCTTCAGTATTGCAGCGCTCAAAACCGATATCAACTGGATAAAGAAAGTGCAGCAAGACCAGGAACAACGAATACGCAAACTGGAGGACTCTCATGGCTAAACGATGTTGCAAGTGCAAAGGCCGCAAACAAAACGGCCAGCTCAAGAAAGGGTACACGCTCAAAGGTGGACGGGTTGTTAAAGCCACCGCGACGAGAAAGCGACGAAAGACCCGACGCAGACGCTAAAGAAAACCGCTCAATAGGGCGGTTTTTTACTTCTCTTACGCTCAAATTTTGATTGAAAGCAAATTATATAGAATTAATATGCATTTCAATGCACCAACTGATTGCTCTAATTTTAAGCCACTGATAAGTTGACGAAAATATGGCTAGCCCTAGTACGAGCCAGTAAGAAAATAGAAAGATTCTATAACTAAGTACAGACCTATTATGTCTAATAACTGTTATATGCAAGTGAAGTAGTATGAAATTGAAGAATTTTGAAGAAAAAGAAAACTATATTTATAAATACGGAAAACTTGAGGATCTTGAGAGAACTTTAAACAATAAAACGCTTGGCTTCTCAAAGCTTGATAGCTTAAATGACCCTTTCGAAGCGTCCTATAATCATGTTCATATATTCGCGACAGAGGAACGCGCAACAGCGTTTTCAGAGTCGGAAATCTTTGATGGTGCTGAGTGGGGTGACCGTAATAGAGTTAAAGACTTCATTGAAAGTAAGCTGCAAGAGGTGGTCGTAACTTGCTTTACTGAAAGACCGACAGAACCATTGATGTGGGCACATTATGCTGATGATCATAAAGGTGTGTGTTACTGCTTCGACAGAGATAACCTTGAGTTCAAAGGAAACTTCAAACGTCAGAGTGTTCAATACAGTAATAAAGTTCCTGACTTACTAGTTTTTGAAAATTCTACAACCGAAGCACAGCTAGAAATGTATATCCCAAACTTAATTTGTACAAAGTCTGAAGCATGGGCATATGAAAAAGAAATCCGTTATTTTGGGCAATCTTCTAAAACAGCGCATAATTTCGATGTCGAAACACTGCAAGCTGTCATTTTAGGTTGCAGGGTAACAACTGAGCAATGTATTAAAGCTCAGAAATTAATCGATAAAGTAAATAAGCAATATGGAACTGAAATAGGCTTATTCCATGCTGTTAAAGATGGAGGTTTCTATCAGATGCAGATTCATCCTATGAAACTACAGCGTTTACAAATAAGTTCTGGTTATTGTTCACCACAAGAACCAATGATCGTTACGTAATTGCATATAACAAACAATTTAAGAGTGATTCAGCACGCTTGGCATTTTTGATTTTAGTTAAGTTCAGTGATTACGGCGGTCAAATTAAGTGTGGTGGTCGCGTGCTTCACACCTTAATTGGGCGTTATATTTAAAGGAAAGTTTTAGATGTTTAAAAATATTAAAATTAATTATTGGCGACAGTTTGAAAATGTCGATATAGATTTTGGGAGTAACGTTACTATATTGACGGGTAGTAATGGCGCAGGAAAAACGACGATTCTTAGTATATTAAGTGAACACTTTGGGTGGTCAGCAAGACTACTGTCAACTCCTGAAAAAGAAGGAGAAACAGGTTTAACACGCTTTGTCACTGGAGCTTGGAGTTATTTATTTGATAATAAAAAAGCTGATGATTACTGGGTTGATATAGGATCAATTGAGTACTCCGAAATGGATGGAGGGAAGGTTCAAGTACCTAAAGAAGCAGGTTCTAGTTATAGCTTCAATATACTAAATAGGGTAGAGATAAAAGGGATGCATATCCCTTCTCATCGACCAGTTTATTCATATAAAGAAGTAGACTCAATACCAACGAGACCAAAGAGCAAAGAAGATTACTTTAACGAATATAATTCAAATATATTGGATAAATTTAACAATACTTCAAACTATCTTGAAAATATAAGTCCAAGCTATCTTTTAAAGCAATCACTTATTGGTTTAGCTACTTTTGGCTACGGGAACTCACATGTTGTACCGAATAGTGAATACGCTGCTCTTTTTGAGGGTTTTCAAGATGTACTAAAGATTTTATTACCAGAAACTATAGGTTTTGAGCGTCTTGAAATTAGAATTCCAGAAGTTGTTCTGGTAACTAAGTCGGGTGACTTTTCCATTGATGCTGCATCTGGGGGAGTTGCTTCTATAATAGGTATAGCTTGGCAAATTTACATGTTTGCTCAGAATAAAGCAAGTTACGTAATTACAATAGATGAACCTGAAAATCATTTACATCCATCAATGCAAAGAGAGCTAATTCCAAATCTAATTAAAGCATTCCCTGAAGCTCAGTTCATTATTGCAACACATAGCCCTTTTGTCATTGGTTCATCGAAAGAGTCTTCAGTTTATGCATTAACCTATAATGATGATAATCGAGTATGTTCAAGAAAACTTGATCTAATAGATAAAAGTGGTAGCGCTACCAAAGTTCTGAGAGAAGTTTTGGGTGTGCCTGTTACTATACCGGTTTGGGTTGAACAAAATCTAAATGAAATTATCCATAAATATTCTAATAAAGGTATTACCGAAGATTTATTTAAGGATATGAGGGTCGAAATGGAGAGTAAAGGCCTAGCAGAGTTTATGCCTAAAGCTGTATCTGTTGTAGTGGAGCAGATTAATGATAAAAATATCTAAAACCCAGAAACCCCAGATACTCCAAGATAATGCAGATACTTGGAAAAAGGAGCTAATGGAGTATGTTTCAAAAGGAGAGAAAGTTCCTAAGTCTCTGTCAAATAAGTATAATGACTGCACAGTTAAAGATGCTTTAAAGACTGAATCATCCGCAAAGTGTATGTATTGTGAAAGTGTAGTAAAGCATGTAGCCCATGAGCATATTGAACATATTAAGCCTAAATCGGTAAAAAAATATCCTTCTCTTACATTTGAATGGAGTAATTTAGGCCTTGCTTGTCCAATCTGCAATATGAATAAAAGTGATATCTATGATGATCAGATACCATTTATTAACCCCTATATAGATAATCCATCGGACTTTTTTGTGGCGGCTGGTCCTTGTGTGTTCTCTAAACCTGGTGAGAGAAGAGCTGAGTTAACAGAAAAAATTATAAAGTTGAATAGAGCTGAGCTTATTGAGCAGCGTTTAGAGAGGATTGATTATCTTAGGGAACTTGTGGATAAATATAACAAAGAAGCCAATAGTACACTTAAATCAATGTTATTAAATGAAATTAATATTGAGTTGGGATCAAATAAGCCATATACATTTGTCTCAAATGCATTGGTGAAAATTGTCGATAGTGCACTTGTAGTTTAAATATAACAAAGCAATCAAGGTGATGCGTTTTACTCGGCGGTTTTGGTAAAGAGTTTGGTGTGCTTTGCTAGTTAAGTGTGGCACACCTTATTGCAGGCGTTAGGTTTATATTTAAGTAAGGAGGCACTTTGTTTAATCTTTTGATTTCATCCAATCCTGAAGCTTGGGAACATGGTATTTATGAGTACGATCGAAGTAGGGTTGCTATAGAGTATACTGCTACTGAAATCAGTGAACGCTATAAATTTCTTGAACAAGGTGTTGTTGAAGAGCTAAAGAGTTTTCCTACTCTTTTTGTAACAGAGAATGAGCAAACTGAATCTAAAATTGGTTACATTAAATCAATTCGCCTACGTTCAAAAACAGTCGTAATTGAGTTTGAAATCGATCCTATTCTTCCATCGTTGCCAATTGGTGCAATAAACCAAATGGCAGTAGATATTGATCTGGGTAGTTGGGAGCTTTCTCGTACACACTGGGCAATAAAAGATGAGCCTTTATTTGATATTTTAGTTCGTCATGGTTACCTAAACCCCCAACAAGTCGATGCTGCCACTAATTTAAAGTTGGCTAGTACTCCAGAACCTCAGATTATTGAAACTAAGCATGGCGAATTTAATAATGAACAGGTGTTTATAGTTCATGGACATGATGAAATCGCAAAAATGGAAGTAGCTGATTTTATAACAAGTCTAGGTTTGCAGCCGATAATACTTCACATGCAGGCGAGTTCGGGGCGCACAATTATTGAAAAAATTGAGCACTATTCAAATGTAGGTTTTGGTATTGTTTTATATACCCCATGTGATTTTGGCTCAAAAGTAGGTGCTCTGAATGGGACATATAGGGCTCGTCAAAATGTTGTTTTTGAGCATGGTTATTTAATCGGGAAATTATCACGTTCAAGAGTTGCAGCTGTTGTCAAAGGTCAAGTTGAAACGCCAAATGATATAAGTGGCGTAGTATATGTGTCGATGAACCAAGATGGATCCTGGAAAACTGAGCTGACACAAGAAATGAGGTCTGTTGGTTACGAAGTATAAACCTAACAAAAACATCAAGTTGACGCCTTTTACGCGGCATTTTTGGTTTTGGGTTCAGTGTGCTTTGCAAGTTCAAAGTGGCGCAACTTATGTTAGGCGTTATGTCCTTTTCGGGTTTTTGAGGTTCTATGAAAATAAGAAAAATGAGTTCAGCTGACTTGCCAGCTTTGTATGATATTTACACCGACAAAGAGGTTGTGAACAACAATCGTTACTTGCCTGACATCAAAAGGGAAGAGTTTGACTCAATGTTCAATGACAGCCAGCTTAATTTTGTCGCGGTTGAAAGTGATGGAGAACTCTTGGGGCATTTGGCTATTAACTCAACGCCTAAGCCGAGGTTAAAGCACTCTGCATCTTTTGGTATTGCGGTCGCCAAAACTTCCCGAGGAAAGGGAGTGGGTCGTTTCTTAATGGAATACTTGCTGTCGTATTGTGATGAGCAGCTAAACTTGACGCGTTTGGAGTTAGAGGTGCATGCAAACAACGTTGCTGCGTTGGCACTTTATAAATCCTTTGGTTTTGAAGTTGAGGGTACAAAACGCAAGGCTGTGCTTGTTGAAGATGATCTAATAGACATCGTCATCATGTCGAGAGTACAGACATAACAAACAATTTAAGAGTGATTCACCACGCTTGGCACTTTTGGTTTGGGTTTAGTTCTGTGTTTACGGCGTTCTAGTTAAGTTGTGTGGTAGCGTGGTTCACACCTTAATTGGGCGTTATATTCTTCGAGGTTTTAATGAAAAATATCGATAAAAAAGACTGGAAACTTTTTGAGGAAACGGTTTCTCAGTTAGAAACTGCACTTCACCCAAAAGGGGCAGAAGTAACAAGCCCCGACTATATTGAAGATTTGATTACGGGTCAAAAGCGCGAAGTTGATGCCGCAATTAGATACCTAGAAAACTCTGTGCCGATTTTGATAACTGTTGAGTGTCGTCATCGTAATAAAGTGCAGGATGATATGTGGCTTGAGCAATTAGTCACGAAGCAAAAAAAGATAGGTGCAACGAAGACTATTGCAGTGTCTTCGAAAGGTTTCACAAAGCCTGCTCAAAAAACAGCTGAAGTGTTTGGAATTGAATTGAGAACCTGTGAACGTATCAATGACGAACGAATTGAAGAAATGTTGAACGGTTTTGCGTTACAAGCTATTCGGATAAATAGCCAAGTTAAAGAGTTTGTTCTTACCGTTGAAAACGACGGGAAGCCTAGTGGTGTGGTTAAACCACATATTGAAAGGCAACTCGCAAAAAAGAAAAATAACGCAGTTATTGCATATTTTTCAGACTCACACGAACCGGTCACTCTATCAGATTTGATTGAAAGTATGCATACTTCAACTGATTCCGTCTTTGATCAAGAAAGAAAGATCAATGGCGATACTTTAGTTCTAAATATTGTTACCGATCATTCGCATTGGTATTACCCCGTAAAAGGGGTTAAATATGGTATTAAACGAATAACGATAAAGTTACAGTTTGGTAGTAAGAAAGAAGACATCCCGATCGTAGAAGTGAATCACTACAGCAAGAGTAAGACACCTTTGGCTCAGCTGATTAATGCGTCATTAAAGCTAGATGAAAATACCGGCTGTGATATATCATTGATACGTAAGTAAAAATACGAATATAACAAAGCATTCAAGAGGGATTCACAACGCTTGGCAGTTTTGGTCCAAAGTTCAGCTAAAGTGTTTATGGCACAATGTTTTAGGTTGGGTGGTCGCGTTGTTCACCCCTTAATGCGGCGTTAGCTTCTCAAGTTAGTTTCCTGAGTATATAATTATCTGATTTTTAAAATTTCACGTTGCGTTCAAGGGGTAGTAGATGGCTAATGAGAAAATTATCGGTAGTGGAACTTACGGCATTGTTAAGGAAGTTCGTACTCCGAATGGACTTGTAGCTAAAAAAGAATTGATCGTTACGCAAGACCCAGATGAAAATGAGAGACGAAGACGACGATTTAAACGCGAAGTAGATTACCAAGCAAAACTGCATCATATGAATGTGGTTTCAATTTTGTCTATGGATCTAGCGTGTGAAGAACCTTGGTTTACTATGCCTTTGGCTGAGTGTAACTTAGGGGAAGAAGCGAAAAACGGTATTACAGTGACTGACAACATGAAAATTTCTGCTTTTCGCATGATTTTAAATGGTGTCGAGCATATCCATGCATCTGGGCAAATCCATAGAGATTTGAAACCAGAAAATATCTTGCGGTTCAAGACTAACTACAATCACTATAGCTATGCAATTTCTGATTTTGGTTTAGTCGCAGGCTTTACCGATGAAGGCTCAACAGCACTTACGGCTACAAATGCTGTCATGGGTACTATCAAATATATGCCTCCTGAGTGTTATGAGGATGCTAAACGTGCTACTGAGCAGTCTGATATCTATTCATTGGGAGTAATTTTGAAGTTTATCATTGACGGTGAAGTTGGGCTCCCTTTTCAAGAGCGGACCTCAAAATCTATTTTCGGTGCTGTGATTTCTCGCTGTACTAAACTTAAAGCAGTGGCAAGGTTTTCGGATATATCTGAACTTAGACAAGAGTTTGAAAAGTGTTGGAAAAACTCGGGATATAAGTTGTAAGGAAAAATTATGATCAATTTAGTCTCATCCTCCGGATTTTCAGTTTCTAAATCTGTTGATTTAGAAAACTCGGATGCGGTACTTATGCCTAAAAAAGTCAGTGATGGATACCTTTTCGCTGTTGCAGATGGAGTTGGACAAACTCTTGGAGCACAAAAAGCATCTCAGATAGCAATTTCACAATTAAACGAAATTAAAAAAATTGAAGATAAACCTGACTTTAAAAAGTATTTCTCGCAAATAAGAAAAGAGTTTATTCGTATATCTAAAAGTAGTAATGAGCTTTATAACATGGCTACGACTTTGACGGTGTGCTTTGTTAGAAACAATCAAGTGTGGTACGCACATACTGGCGATAGTAGGCTATATGCGTTATACAATGACGATTTAATACAGAAAACTATCGACCAAACGGAACATGAATATTTGGTTTCAAATGGGATTTTCTCTAAGCGTCAAGTCAGTAAAATGAGAAGGAGTAATGTCTTAATGTCTTCTCTTTCTCCAAGAGTCGAGCTAGATATAAATGAAGGTAACTTCAAGTTGAGTTCGACTAGTAATTCATTAATATTGATGACAGATGGTGCATATAAGTTTTGGGAGAAAAATCCTAAGTTTAGTAATTCAACAATGAGTGATATAAACTTATTCGCTTCTAGCTTAAAGAAAAGAATATTAAATACAGGACCAGTAGATGACTTTTCTGTTGTAGCGGCTGAGTTCCAAGAAGCTAACAAAGCATTTAAGAGTGATTCCCAACGCTTGGCATTTTGAGCTTTTAGTTGAGTTCTGTGTTTAGGGCGCCGTAATTTGGTGTAGTGGCAGCGTTGCTCACACCTTAACAGGGCGTTATGCTCTAGGAGCGAAATTTGCTCGATTTATTCAAGAAAGTGGTTCTAATTAACCTCTCAGCGGCTCTTGTTGTTATAGCTCTAGCCCAGTTTGTTCCATTCTTTGCTACTACTCAGCTGGTCGACTTTCTTTTCTTTGTTGTCATCATCATATGGGTTTTGGCGAAGCTAATGTGGGAAGGTGGTGTCCATAGTAAGACGACTCGGTTAGATGATCCTCGAACAGATAAAGTCTACAAAATGGTAGAAGGCCATGATTTCGAAAAAGACGAACGAGAACATTATCGAATGAACTACCAGACAGGCTTAGTTTTCTTCATAGCCGGTCTTCCAGCGTTTATTGCTTGCTTAGTTCTTCAATTCCTTTGAGTACGAGCATAACAATAAATTTAGGAGTGATTCACAACGTTCGGCGCTTTCACTTCAAGCCAGTTTAGTGTATACGGCACAATGCTATAGGTAGGGGGCTAGCGTTGTTCACACCTTAATTTGGCGTTATGTAGCTAGTTAAGAAATGGAGTATAAATGCTTGGTTTAGTTCAATTTGTATTGATTGCGAATGTAATAGCAGCCGCAATAGTTGTTGCTCTTGAGATGTCTACAGGCTTCTTTGGACTTAAGTATGTGTCGGACTACGCATTTTTCATTGTAATGCTTTTATGGGGAACGACCGCCTTATTTTTCATGTACCCGCCTCTAGGTGGAATTGGGCAGTCTGACGACAAAGTGGATACGGTTACAGATTCCATGGTTGACCGTACTGTAACGGATGAGTTGGATGAAGAACGGTTCTCAGAAAACACTGTTTTTTGTATCAAACTACTCATCGCTGGGGTGCCTGCATTCTTGGTTTGCGTCCTAGCGAGCATCGCTACATAACAATAAATTCAAGCAGATTCGCAACGCTTGGCACTTTTATGCCATCGTTGGGTTCTGTATTTACGGTGCTATGGCGGTGTTTCGTGGTAGCGTTGATCACGGATGAGTGCTGCGTAGTGTAAGGCCTCATTAGCGGCCTTTGTTATTTTTTAGGGAAATAGGGATAATGAACAAGATAATAAAGAGGGCGTACAGGATCGGCAGCAATGAAACTGCGACACCTGCAAAGATGGCTTGACTGTCGAACACATTGGAAAAGGTCGCGATAATGCCAGCCACAGTGCCTAAAAGCCCGCAAACACCACCGAAACAACGACTAAATAATCACATTGCTTGATTACGTTTCGTATCTGGTTGTTATCGCATCATTTGTCCCTTAGCCGTGCATTATTTCAGTTAATTAATCCTGGTTTACGCTCGCGCCAGCCTCGAAAACGCCCTTAACTTATTCGCGACCTTGTTCGTCACCACCCACTTATAAAAGGCGCGACCCCAATGAACAACACTACGCCCATCCAACGTCAGTCGATTGATGTGCAGTTTCTGCAAGATGTCATCAATCAAACGAACCTCGAGTTGAAAGTCTCGTCACTCAGTGAGCAGAGTTACCGCGCGCTGGCTTGCGAAGAGAGTCCGGTCTTGGACTGGCTCAATCACTACCATTTATCGTGCTTCTCCGGCCGGGCCTTTCATATCGGCGTGCAGCGCTTCAAGCAACCTCGACCCGGGCTGTTAGTCGGTGTGTACGACAGTCGGGTAGGGAGACAGCATACGCTGCTCCTTGAACCCTTGGATGGGCGTGCTGCTCAGGCCATGACCGAGCGCTTGATGTCGGTGATCACCTATATTGCGCTGTATTTTCTGTCGACGTATCCCAACAGTGTCGGCGTGTACCTTGTCGATCCACCGAAAGCGTTTCTGTCGCATTATGGCTTGTACGGATACAAAGTCTTAGACAGCTGGCATGAGGTGCCGGTGATGTTTGCCACCTTTGACAGTTTGTTTGAACGTCAGCAAGACGTGCTGTTTGAAATGTTGCTCGATGAAGAGTTGGATTTGTTAGCGGATTAACCGAGGAGAACGTTATGTTAAATCGAAGACGCGTACGGCTGCGACCATCGCAAGGCCAAGTCAAACAAGTGCTGCTCAAGACCGCCGCGGTGTTGCTGCAGGACGAACGCTACAAAATTCCCATCGATGACGAACTGCCACCACCCAGCACAATCGAACCCACGCAACCACGCCGGACCTAATGTCCGGCGTGTGCGTCTAGAGTGTCAGGTGCCGAGGTCATTTGAATTTACTCGGTACCCAGGGGATCGGTTCGACACGGCGGCCACCACGAAAAGGCGGCAGATTGGGCACCGCTGGCGTCGGACAAGGATCGTGCAGTCGGCCATACAATTTGACCAACTGACGATGTTCATCGCGCCAGTAGGCAAAGTTTTCGAGCTCTTTGGGGTTAAACTCGCGCCGATCGGGCGTAATCAGCGTGGCACGCTCTTCATGGACGCGAAAGCCGTCCCAGCGGATATCGAGCGGCAGATAACCACGGGCTTTAATGTTCAGCAATTTCTCAGCGAGTGGATTAACCGGCGTATGGCCTAAAATCCAACATTTGACAGCGACGGGTTGCACGTGAAAAAACGCGGCGGCTTGGTGAAGATCCATAAATTGTTGGTGAACCAGCTGACGGAAGTTGGTTGTGAGCATAGAGGACATTTTAAACTGGGATTACACTATTAGTGCGTATTACGTGCATTATGTTAAATAATATATGTGTAGAATGAACCTGAATTGTTTATGTCTGACTCATTGAACATAATGAATTTACCATAAAATATTTAATCATCAGTATTGATAATCTATCGATTAAAATACTGATGATTAACCAAACAAGGCTCAAGCTAATGACGCAGATACTTTCTTCTTGAGTTATACGGACAGCCAGTTCACATTTCTATCGCCTTCTTGAAAACGCGCAAGCATACAGTCTTTGTTAACAGACAAAATCCCATCCTTGATTTCGTTTCCGATGAAAAAGTCCTTCTCTATATCCACCGCCCCATCGAGGTCACAATAATCAACAGTTCCCGCAAGTTGAGCCGCAGCGGCTATGCCGAGATAACTCTCTGTTTTACAGCCCATCATTGTTTCCATTCCCAACTCACGTGCTTGCGTGACAATCTCCAAAGCAGAATCCAATCCGCCACACTTCATGAGCTTAATATTTACCCCATCAACGTGTCCATTTAGTTTGTGTAAATCCCCCAACGAACTGCAATCTTCGTCTGCAAAAATTTTGATACTAGTTGCATGACGAAGCTCACCTAAAAACTCGATGTTACCCGCTTGCAGTGGCTGCTCTAGTATTTCTACATCGAACGCTTCCAATTCAGGTAGCGCAAGTGAAGTTGAGCGATAATCCCAAGCACCATTACCATCAACCCAGATTCTACCCTCATAGTGCGCTCGTATCTCAGCCAAGACATCCAAATCAGCATGATCCAATTTCAACTTTATAATCGGCCACGCCAAATAACGACTCAGATCTCGACGGAGCTCTGCACGTGAAGAGACACCAATAGATATACCAGAAACAATCCGCTTCGGTGCTGGCAAACCAAGCACATGAGAAACAGGCATACCTAAGCGCTGTGCCTCAAGAGAAATTATTGCCATATTCAATCCCGACCTTATTGCAGGACTGATGTTTAATGTTCGCAACGATGCTCTTAAAGTTGTACAGCACTCTGCTTTTAAATTGGCCACACTCGACTGAAACTGTTCAAGTACCTGATTGTTGCTCATGGGCGCGTCTTTAGACACCACAACTGAACCAAAACCGATGCTGTTATCGACTGATGAATGACAGCGGACAAAAATGGGGCTGACACTTGATTGACACCCCTTACTAGTTACAAATGGCTGTGACAAACCGAGTTGTACGAAAGCGATGCTCCAGTTCATGATTCCATCGCCTCGGCGACTGCCTTCTCAACACTTTCCAACCAGTGACTCATCGTTTGATCTAAATACTCATAATTGTCACCCGCGGCTATGACAAATCCGGCTCTAGCACTGGAATCGGATAAAGGCGGAATAATCTGTCCAACTTCAAACACCAATCGACTATCCAGCAACTGGACGCTTTTACGCTCCGAAATAGCAACCTTGGGATTGGAGGATAACTTCCCAGCTGGAACAATGGCATACCTAATTGCGGCGTAACCTTGAGGGTTGTAAAAAGGTGACGTTTCTTGCATTCCACAAGCATAACTAATCGCAACCTCCTTAGGATCAACTTTATAGACTTGATTTAGTAACTCATTAATATGATCACCACCGACACGATTATGTGACTCAATAATTTGAGGACCTGTAGAAGTAAGTTTGAGCTCAGTGTGTGAAGGGCCGTCTTTTAGCCCCACAGTATTTAAAAACTCCATCACGAACGCTTCAATGTCATCGAGACCGTCTGGCTGATAAGGCAAAACATGCCCTCGTTCAATGCATCCAGCCGTAATTGTTTTTTTCGTTGTCGCGAGAATTTGATGCTTGCCATTAAAACTGAAGGCTTCAACACTGATTTCTTCACCCTCTAGAAACTCCTCGACAAGGAACTCTTTCCACCCTTTACTCAGGATGTCTGCGACCACAGTAGGTACTGAGTCTCCTTTGCATATGACGCGCACACCTTCGCTTCCGGCACCACATACAGGCTTAAGAATTACCTTACTAAGTCTGTTTTCTTTGATAAACTCAATAACGTGATCCGAATTAGTACAAAATTTCCAAAGAATGGATGGGAAATTACTCTTCGCCAAGTGAGCTCGCATGAGAGCTTTGTCCTTTAGAAGCATTGCGACCTCGACACTAACTCCCGGTAAGCACAACGCTTCTCGGACTTTAGCAGAGATCACTAACATGTCTTCAGACAACGAAATAGCTTGCTTGAAATGAAAAACTTGATTTAACGCACAGGCTATATTGATTACCATTTTCTCATCGTTGAAGTCGGCAGTGACTACGTGCTCTGCTAAATCGATCTCTTTTACATCTGTAGGGCTGCGATCAATTAATCTTACCACCTGTAAACCGAGTCGATGGGCTTTATATACGAGCTCAGATTTACCACCAATGATCAATACCCAACCATTAATCTTAGTCATCATTTCTCCCGTAGTATTCATGAAAGGTGCCAACAACAATACATAATTGCTCAATGGTTAGGGCTTGCCAGGATTTAGACAATAAATGATCACTCACATCTAAATCTGCTGAATCAACATCTAGCAATCCCGGCCAACCATTAAATCGACGCGTAAAATAGCTCGATAGATCCTGACCATTTCGCTGCAACCATTCGTGCACTAACGCATTCAGTTTTTTACCTAACGATTCTGAACACTCTAAGGGATCAAAGTTGGTAAAAATATGACTAAATAAGCCTTCTAAGACCTGTGCATCATTTGACTTCAAATTGGTCGGGCAAAGCATAAACACAGGAGCCGGCATAACAACATATACTAGGCTTATTGGCTCGGCAGACACATCATCGATGATTGCCATAATGTGGCGGAGCGATTTAGCCGTCGATTTTTCAGCAAAATAACCTTTTCTGGCAGGAGGGAACCCCCCCATGGCCCTGGCCCCCCAATGAAAGTGAATGGTAGGGCCAAAATCACCTCTATTTGTATTACACACAAAGTGGCTTCGACACAACGCCGAAAAAACAGCAACAAGTAAATGAGATATAATTGGCAGCTTCACTGGCCATTTTTCCATATTGCTGAAAAAATGCTGAGGCTCATTTACAGCAATGATAGGCGCCCAAATTAGATCCGCAAAGTCTTCTGGGCTGTATTCTATCCCATTCATGACGATACTATTGCCCTCTAACGAAAACTTAGCACGCTCTATATCTCCTGACAGCGTTGCCGCATGTCCGACCAAATCTTGTAGCAACCTAGCGGGATTGTTACTGGTTAAAGCGGCACGAATAAGAGCCTCAATCCACGCGGATAGCCTTTCCCGGTGCTTTGCTAACAAGTCTACTTCAAGTTCGAATGTTCCCAATTGCTCGCGTAATTGGTGCGTCAGAAGACTTGTTAACGGTTTGAGACCTTGTTCGCTTTTTGCTTTCAGAAAAGGAACAAATCGAGGTGAAGTTCTATCGCACAAAGCGAACTGCTGACCATCCCACGCATACAGTTCTAGCATTGATTGTTTCCCTTGCTTCACCAGAGAGCCGGGAACATATACAGTATCACCTCCGTCAAGTGCTTTAGTCTCAGTTTGATTAAAGCAGAAGATGGAGGGGTGACCATAGCCTCCGAGGCAAATGAAATAATTGAAATCCATCGCCCCCGAACGACCCACCACAATATCACCCCAGTTTCCCATGTGACCGCTACGCGGTGGAGAAATTGAAGAGGATGAAATAGATTCAAGTACCTTCGACATAGGTGTTTTCGCGTAGCCAAGGTGAAGAAACGCATAATGCTTCTCTCCAGACATCAAACTCTCTAACTGCTCTGGATCAAGTTGCCAAGACTCATGACCGATTAAACCGAGTGCTTTAAGCAGAGCACTTTCTTCATTCAGACAACTCTGCATATTGCTTGTTCTCCTTAGTTTTCTTAGCGGAAGCAAATTCTGGGCGCTCTAGCCCTAGATGGTCACGTAACGTGCTTCCGTGATATTCTGTTCGGAACAAACCACGACGCTGTAGCTCTGGCACCACCAGTTTTACAATGTCATCCAGCCCTTCTGGGTTCACTGGAGGCATGATATTGAATCCATCAGCTGCTCCTGCCTCAAACCATTCTTGCAGAGTATCGACGATCGTTTTAGGGGAACCTATGAGTAGATGATGGCCCCGGGAGCCCGCTATTGAACGAGCTAACTCTCTGATCGTAAGGTTTTCTCGCTGCGCTTTTTCCCAAATCAATCGTTGTCGACTTGTGCTACCTTCTGTCTGGGGCAGCGGCGGTAGATACCCGTCAATATCGTATCTAGACAAGTCTATATCACCTAGCTGACTCTCTAGCAAACTTAAGCTCACAACGGGATCAATTAAATCTTGGAGAGCTTGAAACTTCTGGTTTGCCTCTTCGTCTGTTTCCCCCACCACAATCGTTACACCAGGCATGATATGAAGCTGATGTTCCTTACGCCCATAAGCTTTAGCTTGAGCCTTTATATCCTTGTAAAAAGCGGTCGCATCATCCATTTGAGTCTGCGCAGTAAAAATTACTTCTGCCCACTGCGCAGCAAAATCTCGACCAGTTTTTGATGATCCGGCTTGAACAATGACCGGATACCCTTGCTTAGGACGAGCTACATTTAGTGGCCCTCTAACAGAGAAATAGTCCCCTTTGTGGTTGAGAATATGTAACTTATTGGGGTCGAACATGTGACCGCTGGCTTTATCGCAAATGAATGCGTCATCTTCCCAACTATCCCAAAGGCCAGTTACGACATCCATAAACTCTCTCGAACGTTGATAGCGCTCTTCGTGGTCAGCTTGCTTTTCAAGATTGAAGTTCTGAGCCTCCACATCAGTTACTGAGGTCACAACATTCCATCCAGCACGCCCATGACTAATGTAGTCTAATGACGCGTACTTTCGTGCAATGTGAAAAGGTTCGTTGTAACTGGTCGAGGCAGTAGCAACCAACCCGATTCGTTGAGTGACCATTGCTATCGCAGACAGTAGCGTTAAAGGTTCGAAATGGACTGTTCGTCCTTGTCTACTGAGCTCGTCATTATTTCGGTAATGCGTTCGAACACCAACTCCATCAGATAAGAAGATCATATCAAAAAGACCTTCCTCCGCTTTTTGAGCTAGAGAGCAATAGTACTCAATATCTAGTCCACCATCAGGCTGGCAGCTTGGATGACGCCACGCCGCGATATGATGCCCTGGTGCCGGCATAAAACAGCCCAATTTCATAGTCCTTTTGTTTTGTGTATTCATTATTTATTCCTTTTATGAAATTACGTTTCCCCAAACATAAAGGGGCACTTTTTAGTGAGATCTAAGTCATTTCCGTTTCACATTCGGAAACACCTGCTAATGTCTCTAATGCATAAGGCAACAATCCACCGCTACGAAACTGTTCGCGCTCAGAGCGTGAATAGAGCGCGACTTTACATGAGAGTACCAATCGCTCACGTGATCCTGATAGGTTCTCGATCTCAACAGACACTGTATCTGAAGTTATTTCTTGATTAGGCATGCGAACAGTGATTTTTTCTCTCCCATTCAACAGCTTCTTGTACTGTGCATCTTCGTTTGCGAGGATAAGTGGCAAAATACCAACCGCAACTAAGTTGGCTCTATGGATGCGTTCGAAACTTGCTGCAATGACGACTTTCACGCCTAAACAACGTTGCACCTTTGCGGCCCAGTCTCGTGATGAACCAACACCATAGCGTTCTCCGGCAAAAATAACTGAGCATTGTCCTTGGGATAGATAATCCAACGCTACTTGGTGAACTGGCGCTATTTCGTTGGTTTGGCTATGTAGGGTATGACCAGAAGGCAGATCGATTCCTAGTAAATTGATCTTGCGTGGTCCCGAGAAGCCTCCTCTGATCATGACATGATGATTGGAGCGACGAGCTCCATAGGAGTTGAGGCTCAATGGTGACTCACCTTTCTCCAACAGATACTGTCCCGCATAAGATTCAGTAGTAATTTTGGCTACAGGTGAAATATCGTCCGTTGATATGTCATCGCCCAGATTAAGCAGGACATTCATATTCTGATAGGGAGAACTGCCCATTTTCGAGACTTCCGTTAGAAAACTGGGATTCTGCAAGTACGTCGAATGAATATCCCAATGATGCAATGCTTCATTTCCTTTGGGGTTACTCAACCATTCTTTATCATTGTCATTTAAAAGTGTCTCAAACGACTCTTTTGTGACCAACGAGCTATACAGTGCTTCGACCTGATGTCTTGTTGGCATGATGTCCTTCAAGTAGACGTCATTATTATTTAAGTCTTTTCCCAAGCTTTCAGTTAAAACATCTACTCCAATATTCCCGGCGAGTGCATATGCCACAGTCATCGCCGGTGAGCAAAGGTACGCTTTCTCTATTTTTCCGTGAATTCGCCCAGTATAATTGCGATTGCTACTAACCACTGCTACGCAATCTGTTCCCTGCTCAATGGCCTCAATCACATTGTCCGTTAATGTGCCGCTCCCCCCATTGCAAGTAGTACACCCATAGCCAACATGATAAAACCCGAGAGCCTCTAGCCCCTCCATCAACTGACCTTTGGTCAGATAATGCAAAACTGAACGTGACCCAGGTGCAAACGTGGTCTTAATATCAGGCTGTACCTTCAGACCTTTAGCAGCAGCATTCTTTGCAAGCAATGCAGCGGTTAGCATTAGCTCAGGATTTGATGTTGTGGTACAAGAAGTTATTGAAGCGATGGCGATATGGCCATCTAGAATTGTCTTTTTACCTTGAGAGTGGTGTGAGATAGGGTTCTCATGCGCAATTTGTTCAACACTCGTCAGATTGTTAGGTAAATACGGTCCTGCAATACTGACTGACACGTGACTTAAATCGATCTTCACAACATGTGAAAACGCACTGTCGTCTAAACACTCCGCTCCCATCATCTTCTGATGTGAATAATAGCGAGTTGCAAGTTCTTGACTATGTTTAGTTTTCCCGGTCAGAGAAAGGTGCTGAATCGTTTGTTGATCGACGGGAAATAAACAACACATAATGCCCATTTCGGGAGCCATGTTTGCGATAGTACATCGGTCGAATGCACTTAATTGTTTAACACCACTTCCATAAATTTCGACTAAGCTACCCGACAGGTTTTCGCGACGAAAAAGATTTGTCATGTACAAGGCTAAGTCATAAGCGGAGACTCCTGTGCCAAGTTCCCCTTCAATCTGAACACCTATTAGTGCTGGCATTTTTCGAGAGGTGGGAATTCCTAACATCAAAGACTCTACCTCTAGGCCTCCAGCTCCCCAACCTAATACGCCAATACCATTGATCATTGTTGTGTGACTATCAGAACCAATCACTGAATCCGGGTAGATGATTGTCTTCCCATCATCTTTCACGTCTTCAGTCAAAAGTACCGACTTATTTTCTACATTGATCTGATGCACAATTCCGCGGTTTGGTGGAACTACTTCGATGTTGTCAAACGCATCTTGAGCCCAACGTATAAATTGATAACGTTCAGTATTCTTCGCGATCTCTTCTGAGTAATTGCGCTGACTAGCGTCATGGCATCCGAAATGCTCTGCTTGAATTGAATGATCAATTACAAGCGTGGTAGGAAGTTGCGGGGTAATAACTCTCGGATCCTGTCCCTTCTCAGATAATAATGTACGCAATGATGCCAAATCGACCAAAACAGGAACTCCCGTATAGTCCTGCATAATCAAACGACTCGGTGAAAACGTAAACTCGATATCCGATTGCGCCTCTGAGCGGTATTGTTCTAACAAGCGTAACGCAGCCTCAGATTGCTCAGTACGAATGAGGTACTCCACGAAGAGCTTAATAGTAAAGGGAATAGTGTCTATTTCCACGTCATGGTAGGCAGAAAATTTAGGAACAGAAACGAAAGTGTACCGCTTTTTTCCCACATCAAAGGTATCTAAATAGTTTGAACTAAACATACGTCGATTCTCTTTCTTCTCTGGTGAATCGTTTGATCTCAGGTCCGTTGTAATGAAGCCTTGGACGAATCAAAATATTATTGCTCTGTTGCTCGAGAATATGGGCAGCCCACCCCGCAGAGCGAGAAGCAATAAAAATCGGGACGGAGTACTCTTTGGGGATATTCAACTGCTGATACAATAACCCTGCGTAGAGGTCGACATTCCCACTGATACCATGCTTATGGTAAGGCAACATCTCCTTTTCAAGTGCTTGGATGATCTCATAGCCAAGCATATCCTTGTTTGAGATTGCTGCTAGATAAGTCATTTGTTCTAATTTGCGCTTTCTAGGATCGTGTGTACGATAAACGCGATGACCAAAACCCATGATAGGTAGGTTACTCGCTCGCCTTTGTTCAAGGTAGCTGGCGACATTATCTGGATGACCAATTTCAGTGATCATCTCTATCACACGTTCGATGGCCCCGCCATGTAGGTCGCCGTTAAACACTGAGATGGCACTCGTAAAAATACTGTGGAGGTCGGATTGCGCCCCACAAGCAACACGTGTAGCAAATGTCGAAGCATTAGAGCCATGTTCTGAGTGAACGACTAAGTCAGCATTAAGTAAACTGACCGCCAACTCCTGCTGCTCTCCTTGATAAAAATGGCTGAGCAACAGCTCACAAAAATTCCCTTTCAAATAGCTAGGCTGAATAGTGATGTTATTTACACATAGCCAGTGACAAACAATTATCGATTGGATTTGTGCGATGATGCGAATGAGTTCGTTTTTAACAATCTCTTGATCTTGGGTTTTAGGCTTTTCGTAAAACGCCCCTATCGCTGACAACACCGTCCGTAGAACATAAGTCGGATGACACAATTTCAACGACTCGATTAATGTCAGAATTTCTTCGGGCAGCACACGAAAATTTTGAATTTTTAAGCAAAAAATCTTCAGTTCTTCTGCCGTAGGTAGCCGCTCATATATCAATAAATAAGCAACTTGTTCATAAGAACAGTACTCAGCTAGATCCTCAAGGGAATAGCCACGATAACCTAAAAGACCATGTTGACCATCTATTCGACATATTCCAGACTCATCAAAGTAAACCCCATTGAGTCCTCGACTAATATCAATATAATCCACATCTTTTTTTGATTTAGGGCTGTCAGCTTTCATTTGACCATCGGGTACCCCGTGTATCCAGTCTTTGACTGCTTGATATGTTGTTAATCTAGATGCCTCTTCTGTGGTGATCTTACGCCCGAACTCTCGCTCTAGACGTAGAAGCAACTCTACATGAGCCATTGAATCCCAAGCTTCATTTTGCTGATACTGCAATTTATTGCTTACTGACGCTTCCGAAATTTTAAACGTTTCAGCAAACAACTGAACAATGAGCTTATCTTTTATCATTGGTAGAAACCTCCTAGCTAAGGGCACAACGTCACTGCATCGCAACCTTAATGCAACCCTATAAATATCCTTATAACTAATGTGAGTTAGCTTTGGTAACTCAATTCAACATTCCATTTCTTGACCGCTAAGACGGCAATAACAGCAAAAATACAACTAACCAATGCAGCAAATAGTAGCGCCCAAGACAGCGAAGACTGAGAAAGATAAGTGAGCAAAGGGATCGTCACCCCTGCCACACAAACGGCAAACAAATTACGAAAAAGACTCACCCTACCTCGAATGGATTTATCCGTGTTTTGTTGTAAATGCGTGATCAGCGAAGTGTAAGATATGGTGTTAAACGCGCCGATGGCAAACATCATTCCGACTATGTTGGAAGGAATGGCCATAAACGCAATACTTGCAAAACCGAGCCCCTGACCAAACAAGCCCATTCCAGCGGATCTACTACGCCCCAGGCGATCAACAACATGTCCCGCCAGCAACCCCGCTGACAGCGCGCCTAGGGCGAATGCTCCATCCAACAACGAGAGAGCAGCTGCTTCCCCGTTAAAGTATTGAGCAACAAACACTACTAACAACGCATTGATCATACTGGGTAAAACATAGTCCCCAACTGAGGCGAAGATGGTGAGTGTCAAACCAGGAACAGAATTCAATGTCTTGACCGCATCTCGCCAATCGGCAATTAAACGATTATCCCAATGTTGACTCTGAGCAACCTCACAATTGGTTTCGCCAACTTGGCTTATTGAACAGAAAATCAAAGCAGAAAATGCAAACGAGACACCGTTGAGCACGAGACAAAGTAGTGGGTCAAAATATGTTAGTAGGACGCCAGCCAAAACGATCCCAATAAATTGTCCGGTCTGAAACGCACTCGAAGCAAAGCCATGATATTTCCCCAGTTGCTCACTTGGTACAACCAAAGGCTCAATTGAGAAAAAAGCAGCTCGGTAAAATGGTTTTCCAATAAAGATGACGAAACTAATTAACGTCACAAGAACCAAGGGTAACTCGTCCTGAACCAGTAAACACAAAGCCAAAATAAACGCGGCTCGACAGCCATCGACCAGGGTTAGCATACGACTATTGGCGTAGCGGTCCACAATAGGACCAGCCAAAAAGTTTGAAAGGAAAATCATCAAATACTCGAACGCTATCACGATGCCGAATGACAACGCAGACCCCGTTTGATCATAAAGCAACTTTCCGACTGCGAGTGTATATATTCCATTGCCTACATTCGAAATGATAGAGGCTAACAACAGCAGCTTCGCATCCCGTGTCAAGGTCATGACTCGAATTCCCACACCAGGGAATCAAGACTCTTCTGCGCTTTGTCAACAGCATCACGGCAAGTTTTACCCACAGCTACAACCGATGCTCCACGGTCAAAAGAATCCTGGATACCGCCAAACTTAAACCCCGGTGTCTGCAGTACCTCTACGTGCTTCACATGCTCATCCTGTTCGATAGTTTCAACCCCTTTAACTTGGTTGAATATTGCCTCAATTACAGGCGTATAATACCGAATCGAAGCGCATGTCTGGTGTAAACTAGACCTAAGCTCGGGAACACGACTTAAGACTTCCTTACCACACGTCTGTTCAACCCACAAAGCTTCCAAATCAACGTCAGTTAGATATTTCACAAGATCGGGTATGCGATCACCGGCCAATCTTGCATGAGTTTCAACAATCCTTGGGCCTTCAGGTGTAGTAAACAGTTCCGTATGGCTGGGGCCATTCTTTAGCCCAATTGCATCTAAACATTGGAAGACAAACGCTTTGATCTCCGCTTCTTTCTCGCTGGATAATTCGGCAGGCAGGCAATGGCCCGTTTCAATATTGTTTAGATCTTTAAATTTTTCGGTGATGGCAATCAGCTTGTGCTGGCCATGTTCACTGAAACATTCGACACTCCATTCATTTCCCTCTAAAAAACGCTCCATTAGCACGGTATCACTACCAGATTGATTAACTTTCTCGATTGCACTCGCAAGCTCATTAGCCCCGAGGACTTTCGAAACGGCCATGCTGCCCCTTCCATTCAACGGCTTCACAATGACGGGATAGCCGGTTTGTCTACAGAACTCCTCTGCGCCGCTCATATCACTAACCGGGATAAGGCGCGAAGGCGTGTCATCCAAGCCCTTCTCGGCTAAATACGCACGCATTTTCTTCTTGTCATGGGTCAGTTCTATAACTTGACGAGTGTGACCAGGCAAGGCCAGCTTTTCGGCGATAAACGCCGCTAACGGCTCCATCGGTTCATTAAAAAACGCGATACTTTCTATAGGGTTGAGCTGATGAAGTGAAGAAACTATCGTTAACCAATGGTCATAATCCGTTTCCTTCGGTAGCGCAATGACCTTATCGTATACGTCAACTTCTAATGCTCTTTTCAGTTTATTTGTCGGGATCAGTAAAGTGATTTGACAACCCAGCTTTTTTAGCACTGGCGCTAAGTGGCGCGAACCACCAACAAGTAGTACGTGTTTCATAATTTGATCAAGTCTTTCCGTTTTTTGATATTTGCTAACAGTTCATTTCGATCAACTTTGCCATTTGAGTTCAAAGGAAAATTGTCAAACGTTTCATAGTAGTGAGGAGTCATGTATTTTGGTAATAACAGACTTAAGTGCTTTTTTAACAAAGCGACATCATCGTCGTCCTTCTGCCCGAGGATAGCGACAGCTATTTGTTGAGGGCTCTCATAAGAAGGGTAAGGGAGTGCTACCACATCAATACAACCTAGCTTTCTCAACTGCTGTTCAACTTCCATCAGTTCGATTCGATACCCCTGAATTTTCACTTGATGGTCTACTCTTCCAACAAACACAAGATTTTGTCCCGACGTTTTTTTCACTAAATCGCCTGTCCGATAAAAAGTTTGGCGTGAACTCTGATCAACAAACAACTTTGCATTACTAATTTCAGGCAAACCTAAATAGCCGCTGAAACATTGAGGACCTGAAATACAAAGCTCTCCCTCGTCAACTTCTTTTCCTTGCTCATCCAATAGAAGATATGTGTGGTTTGAGTAAACCCGCCCAATCGGCACCAAGCCCTTGTAAGATAGATCCAAAACAGCCTCGGTAACCTCATAATCTGCACAAGCTATTGTCAATTCTGTAGGACCGTATAAGTTAAACACACGTGTATTAGGACTCGCATGCAACCAGTGCTCGACAATTTCCTTTGACAAAGCTTCTCCACAAAATAGACTCGTACGAAGTGAAGGCATAGCATTTGGCTCAAGCAAACCCAGTTTACAACTGTTTAGCACTACCGAAGGAACAGAGAACCACACCGTCAATTGATGCTTGTTAACAAACGCGACAGGAGACAACAACTCGCAAGGTTGGAGTGGATACACACACGCGCCAACACTCCAAGCAATAAATAAGTCGAATATCGAAAGATCGAAAGTCAGATCAAACGTTTGGCTGAACCGGTCTGACGGTTTAAATTGAAACTGCTTTAGATTATGCGCTAAGAAAGCAGTTACATTTCTGTGGTGTATCGGAACGCCTTTTGGGTTTCCTGTACTTCCCGAAGTAAAGAGGATATATGCATGCTCATGCTCCCCAACAACAGGTTTATACTGACATATCTCAGCAACGCTTCTCGCACCTGACGTACAGATCCGATCGACATACACGCATTCCAAAGATGGCAACCTCGCCTTCATTTCTCCGATATAGTCACCTAGGGCCGATGTCGTCAGCAAAATATCGGCTTGTGAAGCCTCAAAAATATATCGATTCCTTTGCGTGGGGAAACTTGGGTTAAGAGGAACAAATGTACCGCCACCCAATAAAACAGCAATTACGGAGGAATAAGTTTCTATGTTTTTGCCACCGAGTATCGCGACACGTTTCCCTTTCAAATCAATTGCTACTCGAGAGAGGTGCTGGTAAATGTTATCCGCAGCTTGCAGCAGCTCTTGATAACTGTAACCTTTTTCATCTAGAACAATTGCCTTAGCGAGTGGATACTTTTCGACACTGGTTAAGAAGCCACTGAGCATACCATTAACCCAATCTATCCCTTTCATTGAACGTCCTTTATGATATTCAAGCGTTAATCACGTGACTTCTATCACCCGACATATAACGCTTAATATTTTGAAATGCGATATCGAAATATAAGTCGTAACTACTTTGGGCAACGTAACCCAAGTGGGGGCTGCAAAGAACATTAGCTCGTTTGAGCATTGGATGTTCAGTAGTCCAGATAGGCTCCTGCTCATATACGTCCAGCGCGGCAAAACCAGGACGACCATCATCCAAAGCCTGCTCTAAGGCCCCCGACTCAACCAGTTCAGCGCGGGCTGTATTAACGAAGACAGCGGAAGGCTTCATAGCAAATAAATCATCGTAGGTAATATTGCCTTGGGTATCTGGAACCAAACGCTGGTGCAGAGAAATTACATCGCAAGACGAAAAGAATTCCTCTCTTGATACTGGCACATCGATTCCATCTTCTTTTGCTTCATTGAGAGCACGCTCAGAACCCCAAACACAAACATTCATCCCGAACGCCTTAGCATACTCAATTACACGTTTCCCTATCTTCCCATAGCCGACTACCCCCAACGTTTTACCTGAAACCGTGTCACCCATTGCAACTTGCCACTTGCCAGCCATCATAGCGTTTACAGAAGGGACAAATTGCCTAACGGAATTCTGAATAAGTAACCAAGTTAACTCTGCTGGGGCTATTGGCGAACCTTTTCCTTCGACTACATCAATACCGTGCGCTCGACACAGATCCAAATCGATGTTTCTGGCTACTTTTCCAGTCTGACTAATGACTTTGACCTTTGGGGTTCTTTTTAAGAATTCAGAGTCAATGACTGTACGTTCTCTGATTAGAATCAAAGCCTCTGCCTGACTCAGTATCTCATCTGCAGTAACATCCTTGTGAACGTCACCAATTGAAATAACTCGACACGACGAGTCCTCATGTAAGCTAGACACATTCCCTGCGCCATTTTGATAATCATCAGGGATTACCACTGTTTTAACATTGCTCATCAATACCACCCTACAATTACGCTACATCTTGATAACCTTGGGTGTGCAAACTATCAGAAAAAATAACTAACCGTTATGTTTGTAACAGACGTATTTCTTAAAAAATGACACTATTCTCATAAATACCAGTTTCATATTGATAGATGCAATTTTAGGAAAGATAGAAGATAAAGATTGAAGAAGGTAAAGCGTAGCTAACTGAAAAATAATATGTTTATAGCATATTATTGGTTTGAGGCGTCTCCATAGTAAACAGGCGAACCTTGGAACTTTATTGACGCTAAAAGGCGGAAGTACCGCTCTTTTGATTCGATCATAAATTTGTAAAACAGTAGCACCTGACTTCAGCTTGCTGATCCCAGAGCTGTGCAACACCACATATCCATTTGTGAAGAACGATCACTCGCGGGGTTTCCGCAAATATTGACCAGCACTGCATTGACACGGTTTGGAGCTCACCAGAAAAATGACTCACTACCCACATCTAACTATTCCTTCGTTGAGCGATGGCAATTCAGGTTCGTCGTTAGTCTCTTGGTGGTAATCACATTGATACCATCGCGAACATGGTTGCCTTGTTTCCCCCTGATTCACCGACAACTAAGCATAAATTGAGACCGGACAATCTGATTTGGAGAGCGCCATCCCTATAGATAGGGACATTGGCCTGCTATAACTACCAAGATAAACCATGCACCTGAATGTAATTATATTCGTGTGCAATGTCTGACAACGTCATATGTGAAGTGGCCTTAATCGCGTTAGCGACGGGGCAGTTACGTTGCATGTTAATGTTTTCTAACGTGAGCATGTTCATACTCAGAGTGCGATTATGCTATCCCCGCGCGTTTAAAATAGTAGCGGTAATAGCCAAAGAGGTTGCTCGAAATGAACAAGACTTCCATTAGTACCGCAGTGGGTGAACCAACCAAATAGTTATGTAGAAGCCAAAACGCTGTTCCTATTATCATCAGTTCCCTTAGTCGACGATCATTCTCCTGAAATGCTGCGAGGGTCTGAAGCACGGAGCCCATACAACCGATGATGCTAGTAAGCCCTGTGAAGGTAGCACCAGTGACGAGAACCGACGCCGAACAAAACACATATTTCAAAATAGAGGAAGTCGAAAAAATACTGACTAAATAACGCAAAGTCGCCACCCCCATTAGGGACGCGGCTGTCCATTCCGAGAGCAATGCAAAATGCGTAGAAATCAACACGCCCGCACAAAACAAACACGCGACGATCTTTTTTCTATCCTTAAACTGAAACGACATCAGATCAAAACAAATCGCTATAGCCACAAGGACCTGGGATAAAAAGAACACATCCATAAATCAACTACCTATTGATACGCGCTCCTGCGCGAGTTTTCTCCCTGACAATCCGTCCCATCCGAAGACATGATGAGGGGTCTTGACCGCCCTGTTTTGTCTGTATCTCGCTCACTTCGGATGCCCGCGATGATACCTCCCTCAGCGCTCTTGAGCCAGTGTCGCCACACAGATATGTGTGTGTTAATTATCAATAAACGTTTGAAAGTCTTTCAGCCTTGCGCTCGTTTTTCTCTGACATTGAGCTCCGTATAGTTGGCATAACACCAGACGACGGCAACGTTGCCGAGCCTCGAAAACAATAAGGAAAGTAGATAATGTCAACCACCATGAAGGCCATTGGATTCAGTCAATCACAACCTATCGAAGCCTCATCGAGTCTTTTTGAATTTGAAACCGCCCTCCCATCACTGGGAAAATTTGATCTGTTAGTTAAGATCGCTTCTGTCTCCGTTAATCCTGCCGACACGAAAATACGCATCAGAGCGGCAAACGACACCACACTAGAACAACCTCGCGTTCTAGGTTATGACGCTGTTGGTGAAATTGTGGAAGTTGGTGCAAACGTCACGAACTTTAAACTAGGTGACCGTGTTTACTATGCTGGAGATGTCACCCGCCCAGGCACCAACGCACAATACCATGCCGTCGATTCTCGGTTGGTCGCTCTGGCGCCAAGAGGGCTGACAGACGCAGAAGCGGCCTCACTGCCTCTGACCTCATTAACCGGTTGGGAAACACTGTTTGACCGCTTGCGCGTCGACCCTACAGAACGAAAGACGCTCCTGATCATCGGGGGTGCCGGTGGCGTCGGATCAATCACGACGCAGATAGCCAAGCAACTGACGAACCTCACCGTGATTGCGACCGCTTCTCGACCAGAGACTGAAAATTGGGTCAAACAAATGGGGGCCGACTATGTTGCGAATCATAAGAATCTCTGTGAATCCGTCCAAGCTCTGGGGTTTGAGACCGTAGACTACATCTTTAACACAGCAGATACGTTGGGCCACTGGGATGCGATGGCTGAGCTCATTGTCCCTCAGGGCACAATCGCTTCGATTGTCGAATTTGAGGGCGGTGTTGATTTAAGCAAGCTACAAGGTAAATCCGTCGGATTTGTTTGGGAACTGATGTTTACACGTTCTCTCTACAAGACGGCTGATCTATACAAACAAGGGGACATCCTTACACAGATTGCGAATTTGGTCGACGCGGGTCGGATTCGATCGACCTTAACAAAAGAGCTCCATGGCTTCTCAGCAGAGACCCTCAAACAAGGGCACATTCTGCTCGAAAGTGGGGCCACAATCGGTAAAGTCGTCATCAATTACGATTGACTTGACGCCAAGTGACGGGATGTCTTGGGCAGTAGAGGCCAAATAAAACATCGTGCAACTTCGCCGTTCATCAAGGCTGATGATAACGGACTCCTAAGCAGCTCGACGCTGCTTAGGAGAGACCGTTTCCCAAACATGACCTGTTCGATTCTGCACAATCACACTCATCGGGTCAGCTTATACGAAGACAGCGGATAAACTAGTGCCCGACAAACCATGCCGCCTTTTTAGGACCACTGATGACACTCCGATCTTTTGTTTCTCTCGTTTCTCTCGCACTGCTGGCTCTTGTATTCACGTTACTGATCCGAACATGGTTACACCAGAAAGCGCTTCCTAACCAACCCCACATTGAGCAAAAACCTGCCAATGCCGCTCAGTTGACTCGTCTTAGTCAGGCCATACAGTTTCCTACTGTTTCACGCTTAGATGGGCGAGATCCCAATGCCACGCGTGTCGACCCTGCCGTGTTCTTAGATTTTCACCGATGGCTTGCAGGCGCCTATCCTCTGGTGCATCGTGACTTAGAACTCGAGCGCATCAATCAGTTTAGTCTTTTGTACCGCTGGCCCGGCAGTGATCCAAAGGCGCGGCCCATTGTCCTAACCGCACATCAAGATATCGTGCCCTACGCAATATCGACACGAAAGACCTGGATCCACCCTCCTTACTCAGGCGCGATCAAAGATGGCTATGTTTGGGGGAGAGGAACAATGGATGATAAAGCCTCAATGCTCGCCATTTTGGAAAGCATAGAAGCCCTCTTGTTATCCGGTGCCAAGCCCCAGCGCGATATATACCTTGCCTTCGGTCATGATGAGGAAGTGGGTGGTGAGCACGGTGCCAAAGCGATGGCCGAACGATTAGCGCGCCTCGGCGTTAGCCCTGCCCTGATTCTTGATGAGGGGGGCTTTGTTCTTGATGAGGTGGTGCCCGGCGTCCCTGTCCCGGTCGCTTTGATAGGCGTAGCAGAAAAAGGCTACCTCAATGTATCCCTGACAGCAAAAGGGATCCCGGGTCACTCATCCATGCCCCCAGCCCAAACCACACCTGGGCGATTGGCTCGAGCGATTTCACGTTTAGAAGACCATCCCATGCCGGCAGAGTACAGTGGCGCTACTCAACAGTTATTCGATGCCACGTCAGGTTACATGGCATTCAATTATCGCCTTCTCTTTGCGAACCTTTGGCTATTTAAACCTCTTTTGCTTGACCAGCTGACGGCCAGTGCTGCGACCAATGCGGTGGTCCGCACGACTATGGCTGTCACTTTGTTGAATGCCGGAGTGAAAGACAACGTGCTTGCCCCTGAAGCAACGGCCAATATCAATGTTCGCTTGCTTCCTAATACGGAGCCCAAACAAGTGCTCGAGTACATAGAAGCCATCATTGACGACCCTGCCATACAAGTGGACATTCGCCCGCCTTACAATCGTGCAACCCCTATCTCCGAACAAAACAACCGCGCGTTCAAGATACTCAAGCACACTACTGAAAAAGTATTTGGCGCGTCACGCACCGTTGTCGCCCCTTATTTGACGATCAATGCAACCGACGCTCGGCATTACATTGAACTAACAAGCCGAGTCTATCGATTTTTGCCGCTCGCACTTGATGACAGTGATCTCCCACGGATACATGGGCCCAACGAGCGGATAAGTATTGAGGCTTATGGACAGATGCTGACATTTTATCGCTCACTTGTTCAACAATTGGCTATGCCAAACTTGAATTAGTTAAAATCATTAATGTTTTATTTCAAAGACTTAAAATTAAGTAATTACTTTAATTTTGAGGTATTCATACAAGTTCATTACCGATGATTCTGCCTTCTAAGTAGAGTGGTGTCTGAGGGGGCAATTACACCTCCCATATTCAACTCTTGAAATCATAGGAATAGACATGTCATTAAAACTTGCGCTAAACGACCTTGAAGAATACCAGACGTTGACAGGCCAAGAAGGCCCCCATATTGACGATCTGAGCCTGTCATTAAAATGCTTCTTCGTTAAAAGTAAATGGTTAGATGAGCAAGATAAATTGCGTTTAAAACAACGAGCGCTGGCTCAGTTAGAGCAAGAAACACGCTTTTGCCAAACGACTTACAACTATGAGGCCGAAGACGTCATTTCGTCCCTGGCAGGCAGATTGACCTAGAGGGATTTACTCAGTAACGAATTAAAGCGGCATTCAGCCGCTTTTTTTGTCACTGTAATACAATCCGTGTATTTTTTCCTTGAAGAAAAAGGCATGACGCCCGACTAAACCGATTCGGTCAGTGAGGAAGAATCACCCTCGCGGCCAGTGACTGGAGTGGCAGACATTGCGGCTAGGAAAACGTTGAGAGGATTCAAAGCGCCTGAGCTCTTGGCACAATTGCTCAGGAGAAAAACGCACAGGCAGTAGAGAGTAAAATAGCCAAAACGCCAGCGTTATCAACGTGACCGCTATTAGTGGCTTCAAAAGGTTCATTATTCTGTCACTCATACATAAAAAGCGGCATCAAGCACGGGAGAGAAGGCGCTCGATGCCGAAAATAGCCACCGTTAGATATGGCGTTTCGCAATCGCTACAGCGGTGTTCAAATCCGGCAATTGCGTCAGCTCTGGAACGCGTTGGATATGCAGAATACGGTCGTCTTTACCTACGACGATAATGGCACGCGATAACAAGCCCAATTCTTCGATATGGGCGCCTGTTTGTTGGCCAAATTCGTGCTTGTATGAATCAGAAAGAAACGCGACCTTCTGGCTTAACTTTTGCTCAGAGATAAAACGCGCTTGAGCAAACGGAGTGTCAGCACTCACATTAATGAATTCAAGCTGATCCGCGTATTCAGCATGTTTTTCAGCCAGTGTATTAAACACGACGGCCTGTTCCACACACACAGGCGTATCAACCGACACCAATAGGTTGTAGATTCGAACTTTACCACTGCCTTGAGTCTCGACAGGTTTCAACGCTGAATTGGCCAGTGTCATGGCCGGAATAAGGTCACCGACTTTGACGGCATGGCCGCCTAGCGTGAAGGTCGTAGAATGTTCCAACGTGACATTCTGATCCTCTCCTAACTCCGCGGTTTGTTGTGTCACATCGTAACCTGCGTAAGCGGCACCGGACATGATCATGGCAAGTAACACTAATGCGCGCTTCATGATCATTCTCCCTTTACCGCGGCAATGGCTTGCTGATAATTTGGCTCGTCAGCAATTTCACTCACTAACTGTGAATGCAACACCTGACGCTGCTCATCGAGTACAACCACTGCACGCGAAGTCAGACCGCGCAACGCACCGTCTGCAATCGCTACACCGTAACTTTGAGCAAACTCTGGCGAGCGGAAACACGAAGCAATAGACACTTGATGTAACTTGTGTCGCTCGACAAAACGAGCAAGTGCAAATGGGAGATCAGCAGAGACACACAAGACGACAGTGTTGTCCAAGGTTTTTGCCGCTTCATTGAATGATCGAATACTATCAGCGCACGTCGGCGTATCCGCACTTGGGAAAATGTTGAGCACCAATTTTTTCCCATTAAAACGCTCAATGCTGATATCAGCCAATGTTTGGTCACACAGAGTAAACTCTGGGGCTTGCTCCCCTTTTTGCGGTAGTTGACCGTTTACAGAAACCGGGTTCCCTAAGAATGTTACTGACATAATTACCTCTTTTATGTACACATAGTGCATTCACTTTGATGAGTTCACTCGTTAATATCAGGATGTTGAGCAATCCAAACGAGCGACCCTTAGAACGAGGCACATGGTGTCAAAATACTCATTAGTTCCATAGTGAACTAATCAAAACCTTTATGATTCACACCTATGTGATTGTTTTTATTGATGAATAAGCACTATCCTTGATGATCTCATGCAAGAGGAAATCGTGCGTGTCTTACTTGAGCCAGAAGTCACTGATGAGGCGCTGAAGTGATCCTGGGTGGAATCAAACAACAGGTCGAATTTAAGGTAAAAAAAAGCACCGCAAAAAGCGGTGCTGATTTGAAATACGGCGTGGTTTTATTTTCGACGCGTGATGCATTTCACCCCACCCTCAAGTAACTTCGTATAACAAAGGACTTTGCGGTTGTGATGAATGATCTGCAACATTTCGTTATTGAGACGCCTCATAGCATGAGCCTCAACCTGAATCACGTTGTTCGCAGGCATAGGCGCATCTATCGGTAGTGAAAACTCCGTAAACTGTACCAAATTATCACTATAAAAATCCGTAAAGTAACTAAAGTACAGTCCGCGTTGTCCATCTTCTATCACACGACTCGTGTGGGACTTTTGATTGAAAAACAAACGATGGTTAATCGTGTGGTAATCCTCGATTAAAAACACATCGCCGCTTAACGTCACATTAAGCGTGCCACTGTAGAAAAGTTGACTTGTTTTTCCATTCATGAAGTCAGGTACATCGGCAATTTTGAGCGCTACGTTCGTCAGCGTAGCGAGACCTGCTAGGGAAAAAAATACCAGCAATACTCTATTGACAGACATCGCGTACCATTCCTCCCATTAGGTAAAAGTTCTCCTGCAAATCAAAGGTAAAGTTTCTGACTTCTTGATCTCCCGTCGATTTACAGCGGTAGACACAGGAAAGATAATAATTACTGACACCTGTGGAAATCAGCAGATCGGTTACAGGCGTCCCTTCGAGGTGGGCGCTTTCATCACGGAAATAATGATAGAGTGTTTTACTCGCAGGGTTGTCGAGGAACCTAAACGTCCTCTCATCTTGTGTCTCAGTGATCCAACGATCCAACGGCACATTCCAACCGAATGTCCAACGATTCACAGCCTGAGCAGTCTGAAACAAAAATACGACAGCGAAAAACAGCGCCAGCAATGCTTTCAGTTGTTGGTGATAATGATGCTCTTCTGCGTCACGGGACGTTGCCGCAACCGTTGCCTCTTCCGGCGCACAAACGGCAACTTCAGGCAATTGCTGATGCTCAGGCTCTGCCAACTGCACGACATTTTCAAACAGCATGTAGCCACGCGAAGGGATGGTTTTGATGTACTTTTGCTCTTTGCCATTATCACCCAGTGCTAGTCGCAACTGAGCAATACATTGGGTCAAACTGTTATCGGAGACAATACGATCACCCCAAACTTGAGTAAACAGCTCTTTTTTCGGTACAACCTGACCTTGATTCGCGATCAAAACTTCTAACACTCGGCACTCTGTGCCTTTCAGTTTTTTGCCATTCAAGGATTTCACATTAACCAGTTGTTCCCGGGCAAGAGGATACAACTGCCACAAAGATTCGCAGTTCATACACGTACAATTAGTCAATCTACAACTTCTTAGGTGCGACACCTAAGGCTAAGATCGTCCTTGATAGGCCATCGATAGCCGATTTGCTCCCTTGGGAGCACGTGACTCCATCCTAGAGTACGTCATTAAGCCTAGCCATAGGTAACGGTTGCTCTTCGCTGCAGACAGGTCGGCTTGCAGGTAAAAAATCCCCGCACCATGTACTTCAGCTTTATGGAAAGAAGCCCGTTTTTGGGCGTACGATACCCGCTCAATTTATAAAAAACAATAATAAAATATTACCATTTGATATAAAAAGTAAATGACTGTATACCATCTAGTTCTAAGGCTCTAAATAGCAAAACACCCTTAACATTAGCCATACAATCCAACAACACGTTTTAATTAATTGATTATTATTCAAAGACTTGAGATAAAATCACTTGATGGTAATTTAATATTACTCTCACATTTTATCGCCTAACTGAAGTCGGGGGATCGATCCCATCACAGGCCACAGAGCACAAAATAACGGCCTATCACAACTGTAACGAAATCTGAATTTCCGTAAATCAACGGCAATTCGCAGTGAGGATAACCACATCGACTATGCCGAGGTAGTTCTCAAAATGATATTCAGAGTTTCCATATGGAAACAATGAAGTTCGACTCGCGACTGCCAGTGACACCACTCATATGGTTGAGTTCCCCGTCATCTCTCGTGAGCAATAAAAAAGCCACATCATCCGATGTGGCTTTCTTGAAGCCGCTGACCAAGCGTCCTTGGAAAGCGCACTGACCCACAGTCTAGACACCTCCAACCAAAAGTGAAGAAAAACAACATTCTTCAGCGAAATTTCTGAAGCAAGATTCATTTATATCAGAAATACCTAGCGCAATTCACTCGAACAGATGCCCCCTTCACCAGATTGCCAGCGTCAGATCACTATCGAGGCCAACATAATGGCGGACCCATTTATCAGTGACGCGACCTACATGCCAATTCGATATATTATCTAATTGGGCAACTCGAATATTTCCCTGTTGTCTCTAAATTGATACTGATTAGACCAGACAACAAATTTTTTATGATACTTTGTTGCGCTTTATTATTACAGCTCGACTGATATCAATTAATTCGCACCATCTTTCATTGTGCTTAATTGCTATCATGACTTTTAATTTGAAAAATAAGAGTATCATATGAAGCATAGAACCTCTTTATTCTTGCTTGCAATCACCATTGTTTATATTGTTTATTCATTCATTCGGGGTTATACCGATATAAATATCTCGAGTATATTTACCCCACTAATATTGCTCCCGTTTGCAATCATTCACGGTAGTATGTACTGTGGAGTAAAGAAAATGTCTTATTTCTTTCTTCTAGTCTTTATTGTCAGTGTTTTCTACGAAAGCGTCAGCGTTTCAAGTGGATTTCCTTTCGGTCACTACTATTATTCTGATAGGCTAGGTACCAAAATATTTGACGTGCCATTGGCAATCATGCCGACCTATTTCAGTTTGGGCTATGTTTCTTGGTTTATATCAATGATCCTGCTCAATCAGTTTGATAAACCGATCCCAACGGTAAGCAAAGCCATCATCATCTCCCTGGTTGCCTCATTTGTCATGGTTTCATGGGATGTCGTGATGGACCCAGTGAATTCGCTCATCAAATCTTTGTGGGTCTGGACCGATCGTGGTGTGTATTTTGGCGTGCCTTTAAGTAATTTCTTTGGTTGGTTTTTGTGCGTCTTTACCTTTTATTTGCCTTTCACATTATGGTGCTACAACGATAAAGTGCATTTGAAACAGATCCCAACCCATGGCTACCTATACCTGCCCTCAATCGTTTACATTACCATCATGTCGAAATACATCCTTTGCTTCTTGTTCAAAGACAGCGTTGATGTCACCACGTTGCATGGCGAAGTTTTTAGTTCCAAAGACGTTTATGGGAGTGTCATGCTTATTGGTCTCTTTACCATGCTACCGATCGGCATCCAATCTATCTATAAGATCTACCGACACCGCAATCATTCGCTCCATGCGACAACAGCGCTTTAATTCACACAATACGGTACCCTGTTACCTGGCGCTCGCGTTGCCTGACAACATAAGTACCGTATTCGCCTCACGACGCAGCCACCTTACAAAAACAACCTGCTAGAGCGCAAAAAAATCGGCTGCGACGTTAGAGTTGAATATGAAGAATCCTCTTCATTTCACTGGTGATGATCGCGGATATTTCTAGCAAATTCTTTGGTAAAGGCGATTGAAAAGGGTAGGTAATGTATATGTTGTGGCAATCTTGATACTTCTCTAGAATCGTCACATCACACATTGAATTCGCCTTGAAGTAGTAATCTGGCACAATGCCTACACCAATACCATTCTCCAAGAAGGTGATCAGCAATGGCACATTATCCACTTCGATAGTTCCATTGTAGTTGTTCGCGACTGTCTCTTTATGACGGAACTTCTCATAGACAATCAGAGTATCTCCGCGACTCTTTTTTGAACTGACTAAAATGTTGCTAAATGTCCCAATATTGTGAGCAATGAGGCTTTCATCGCGGATGCTGCCGATCCTAATCGCCATATCTATATTGCCCTCAATCAAGTTTTCCACCTTATTCGTTGCAATAATTCTAAAAGAGACGTTGGGGAAACTGCACTTCAGTTTTTTCAAGATATCGATAAACAATGAGGCCGCAATGGAGCTCGGCATTGTAATCGTGAACTTACCACTCATCTCATCGTTCATGGTCGACGTCTTGTAACTCAATTCATTTAGATTGGCGAGTAACTCAAGGGCCGTTTCCTTAAGGCTCTCTCCTTTTGGGGTGAGAGAAATGTTACGAGTGGTTCGATAGAGCAATTTCACGCCAATCGATGCCTCCAGATCGGCGATATGACGACTAATATGAGCTTTTGATTTACCAAGTTCATTAGCGGCTTTGGTAATCGAGAGGTGCTTGCATACAGCGGCGAAGCTTATCAGTTCATTATTCATCATAGTTAGATCATTGTTCCCTATATGTAACACTATGTCACGTTGTTTTCATTACTGGCTATTGATATAAATCATTCCAAGGAGGGGGAATAATGTTAAGACTACATGAAGAAATCCTTATTAGGAAACAAACCAATGAATTTCTTATCGCATTATCCAAAAATGAACTCAGCCAGTTTAATATTGTTAGCTGTTCGATTAAAGGAATCAATGTCAATGAAATTCACCATATTAACATTCAGAAAAATGAACAATTAGTTGAAGTAAAAGACAACCAGATTACAAACTATGTCGCCATTATAGGAAGTCTGCCTAGATTAGCTCAACCGACAAAGTTCGTCATTACGTTAGAGTTCATCAATGACGATTTAATTCCACAACTCAACACCATAAGGATTAATGATTATGACGATAACGCGCTCTTATTCGAAACAATATTACTTAAATCTAAGGGGTTTATTGATTAATAAACTCGTCAAGTTCATCAAAGGTTATATTGAATTAGTCAGCCAACTGAAACCATACAATATCGAGGTGTACTATGCTTATCGTAAAAATGATTAAACGCACTTTGTTAAAGTTAAAACCTACCCCAAAACGCTATCAACACTTGGAACCAGAATCTAAATCAGCCCATGTTCTTCGCGATTTGGGGTTAGACTAATCAATCCTAACGTCTAAACCACTCGATTCAGGATTCAGGTTGATTTCAAGCGCGCTTTCAACCTTGGCCAAAGTAGACAATCTCTACCCTAAGACTATTCAGTTTTGACGAAAACTGTTTTTACATTTCCCCCCCTTCTCTTGGCCGTCACCCGTCGCGTATTGTTGCACACAAGTTTTCTTATCAGTCACAAGGTAGTCACATGCGCATAAAGGCCATCGATCATTTTACAATCAGAACCTCCGACTTAGAAATGACCGCTCAGTTTTTTGAACAATGCATAGGGCTTCACCGTGGTCCACGCCCGCAATTTGCATTTCCAGGGGCATGGATGTACAACGACGACGGACACCCTATACTGCACTTAGTGTCGCTGCCAGAGGGGCATATTCCCGAAGCGCTCGTCGCTTATTTAGGGAATAAAGGCGCTCAATCTGGCTCAGGAGCCATCGACCATGTCTCTTTCAAAGGACACGACCTAGCCTCGACTCAGCAGCACTTTGTACACCAGAAAGTTCCGTTTCGAGAACGTGTGATCCCACAAATCAATGAACATCAGATCTTTCTCGACGATCCCAACGGTATAACAATTGAAATCATTTTTCCTTTTTCCCCTAGCAACAAGATAGTCGGTACTCCCCTACCAGTCGTCGATGTCATTTAGTGCGAACGTTGGCTCAAAGCACTCTCTACTCTACTTTGCGAGTGAGAAAAGTGATAGACACTCGCCCTCTTCAAGGGGATTGAACTCCGCCTCCACATACTCTAATGTCAGAAACAACGTGAATGCCAATCGAGCGATGCAGAAGGAGAGCGCATGATTACACTGTATGAATTAGCGGGAGAACAAGGGGTAAACTTCAGTCCATATTGCTGGAGAACCCGGATGGCGCTTCAACACAAAGGGCTGCCATTCACAACGGTCGATGTCGGGTTTACCGAAATAGACGAGGCTTCACAAGGCCTATTTCACACCCTTCCTTTCATTCACGATGATCACAATCGCCGTATTGGAGGCTCATTTGAGATCGCCGAGTATCTCGAAAACGCCTACCCTGATACACCCTCACTATTCTCCTCGCAACAAGGTAAAACGCTGGCGTTATTCTTTGAGAAGTGGGCAAGAACCTTACACACCGATATCGCGCGTATCGCGATTTTCGATATCTTCAATAAACTCAAGGATCGAGACAAAGCTTACTTCAGGGCCTCACGTGAAAAAGCGCTCGGAGACTCGCTAGAAAACGTGCAATCAAACTGTCAATCCGCGTCCACAGCGCAGCTCACAGACAAACTGCAATTGCTGGAGCAACATCTTAAAGATCTCCCCTTTGTCGGTGGTGAAGCGCCACTTTATGCCGATTACATTGTTTATGGCACATTAAGGTGGTTATTCACCGTCAGCGAAAACGTCAAGCTCACCCACCTAGGCCCCCACATTCAAACATGGTATCTTCAACTAGACAGTAAGCACTCCCCCAATGAAACCTAGATGCCCAACAAGCTCGTGACTCGATTACCGATTTTTTAGCGCCAGCGCGCCAGCCGCCCCTAATAGAAGGACACCGCTTCCTCTTGTGACAGACAGCAATGATAGTCGTGTTGTCGAGGCCAGGTGGCGGGCTAAACAGGCATAGAGCATCACCAGAGTAAAATCCAACACCGCCATGGATGGACACATGATCAGCAGTTGTGGCAGAACTGGCGTATGTATGTCGATGAATTGAGGGAAGAACGCCGTAAAGAAAACGATGGCTTTAGGGTTGCCCGCGGCGACCATAAAACCTGACCAAAACAGTTTATAATTAGAGACAACGTCGCCAACGGACTCTGGCTCTTCAATGGCCGTTGGTCTTGCAAGCAACATTTTAAGCCCCATAAAACATAAAGTGATGACCCCGAACACTTTAATAACTGCAAACGCAAACTCGGAATTGGCGATCACTACCCCTAAACCTAAGGCCACCAAAAGCATTTGTATCCCATTGGCAGTGATATCCCCCAATGCGGTATAAAAGACACGTCGATGCCCAAAACGAAGCGCATGAGCGATCCCTAGAAATATGCTCGGTCCTGGAGTCACCGTTAAGATCAGCGATGCGGCCATAAAACCAAGCCATACTTGAAAGTCCATTTTGCGTACCCCTTTAATTAACGCCTATATAAGCCGCTGCGAACAACATTCAATGTCAAGTGTGTTGAGCTGAGCACGACCGTCAGCCTCGCCGCGTTCTAACCCTCTCCCTGCGGGAAAAAGGGTCAATTGCTCAGTGAAAGCTTAGAGCCAAGACTGATGCTCGAGTGACACCGTTCTGTCACACTCCGTTTCACCTGTATGTGCAGTTGACTCAGGTTCAATCATCATGAAATGAGTGTCTGGCAACGCTTTAGGGCAATGTTCGACGCCCTTCGGTACCACGAACATCTCTCCTTCGTTCAACACCACATCCCCATCTCTTAATTGAAGCGTCAGTTGCCCTTTCAGCACTAAGAACAATTCATCTTCATTCTCGTGGGCATGCCAAACCAGTTCGCCACTCCCTTTCGCGATCTTCACCAACTGACCATTTGATTGGCCAACAATTTTGGGTGTCCATTCTTCATCAAACAAACGAAACTTCTCTGACAAATTGATTTTTTCCATTTTCACCTCGTAATCCATACGTTTCACTGTCGACTGAGTAACAAAACCCAGGTCACTCTAACCACATATTGGCTAAAGACATCAATCCCATGTTTCCAGTTTCTGTCCCGTACACGTTATCTGCTCTTTGATACACAACATGGTCGCGCCATAAGGGGCAAAAATGGTAGTTTTGGATCAACCAATCTTCAGCGCGATATAGCTTTTGCAAAAAATCCTGACTGTGTTCACTTTCCTGCATTAACGTATCCACAAAACTCAACAGACTTTGCTGAGCCGGGTGGGACAAACAGCGCGCAAACACGTCTCCACACAACAACCACTCGTAATATTGAAAAGTCAGATCATCGCCAAACGCATAGCAATCATAGACGATATCGACCTCGCTACCCGCCACATCTTCGTCAGGGTCGTGGATCCGCACTTCAATCCCTTTTTCTTGTAAAGCGCTCAATAGAGGCTTCACTTCAGCTCGATGGACGCATCTCACTTCAACTACCACAGGTCTAGAAGGCTTCAACCTAGTTTGGTCAAACAAGTGAAACCCTTTATCCTGATGACAATCCATGACACTGTTCGCCGCTTGGCGTGAGGTTCGCTCCAGAAAGCCGCGGCTATGGTACACAACCCAGCTCCGCTCAGCGGTCGATAGGGCATGCTCATGGTGTCGAAACTGGAGGACAGTACACCCACTCTGCTCAATGACCTCCTGATCTTGCTCCAGTTCCTCATCCGTCAGGTAAGATTCCGTAACATGCATCGACCCAGCGGGTAAGGCTTCATTTGTCCAAAATTCCGCACGCTCAATTTCACCTCCCAATCCAAAGTAATGCTGATTTCGCACTAAACTCCAATGTTGACTCTCTAGGCGTTCAACAGCATACGCCCCCGTCCCTTGCGGAACCTCAGAACGAAAGTCAAAAATGGCGCTATGGGCGTCTGCCAATAGATGAAGAAAAACCGGATCGTTTTGACGCAAAACAAACACCACCCATTGGCCATCCACGTCGATACGCACCAAATGGCGAAATAGAATCTGGTATGGATGTACCGTATCACGTCGCATCTCAAAGTTCGCTTGAACCCATTCTGGTGTTAGGCGCTCACCGTTATGAAACGTAATATTGTTGCGAATTCGAACGCGAATTTGGCACTCACTCAATCGTAACTGATGGCCGAGATGTGGGTAAATTTGTTGGTGTTTACTGTCATACCGCAAGAGTGTGTCAAATACACTCTCGATCAACAAAATTGAACGCGTTGACAGGGCACAATGGGGCCGCCATTCAGGCAAATCGTATGGCACAAGATACATCAATGTATTTTGCTCACGTAAGGTTTGTCGAGCACTATCAAGCCAATAGGGCATGCGTTCTTGAAACAGCCCAACTCGACCGAACTGCTCTGCCAATCTATAGGCCTGATTCAGATTTCCATTCTGAGCCAGTTGCTCCAGTTGCTCAGTCAAAGCCTCTTCAAAACTTTTTAACAAGGTGAACTGCGAATGATGCCCCCTGCCCCGGCCTGGTACCCAACTTATCACCCCCAACTTTTGTAATGAGGTCATTAGCTTACTAACATTGCGCTCTGAACAAACTAATAGCTCAGCAAGTTGGGAAATATTGACACCACTCGCTATTTGCACCGAAAACTGACTTTCGAGCTGCTTAACACGCTTCAATTGACTGGATGAAAGGAAACAGGATTGCACGATACCTACTCTATTATTGTTACTTACCCTAACCGCCACTCCTCACTCAGTGTCGCTCTCTTGAGCTCCTAGATAGCGACTACAGCGGCAACCACAGACCAACGACGAAACCGAAGAAAAAGACGTAAGGCCACCGATATGATTTGCGCGACACACCTACAACGTGTGCAACGTTTGGTTCAATCAAATAACGTTTTGCATTCAGCGTATAAAACGTATAGTCGAGTGGGTTCATTGTCGTACTCCTGGCAACTTGCTGTAAACGTGCTAAGCAGTATGCGGAGTGAATAACGAACTAAGAACGATCACTTGAATGAATATGGTTCACCTTTTACGCCATGGCACCTTCACGGTCTATGTAAGAGGGCGTTCGCGCACCAAACGACTGCCAATACTCATTCTCTCATCCCCTCCTCATTAAGAGATGACCGTCAGGTTCGCCTCGTTAATAGCTTAGAACTAACTCACAACGGACCACATCCGAATCACGCAGTATTGTGTGAGCCTCTCGAATCGCCACGCAAAAACCATCAATATCCAAATCACACAACGCCACTAGGTGTCGCGCCGCATCCCTCGCTCGCGGATAGTGCAGCAGAGCGTTATATCGACAATGGGTAAATCGTTTGCTGTCATAGCAACCATTCACAAAAATAACGAGCGCTAACGCCTCTGTAGACCTGCGCTCTATCGCCTTAATGGACTTTGAGAATTCGTCCAATGCTAAATTGACGTTTTGATCGATAGATTTTTTGGATAACCACATGTTTACCCACCAAGCGATGCATATGAGTTTAAGATGGCTCAGTCATTGATGACACAAACACATTGCCCCAATCAATCCAAGTATGGTCCTAACCCTGTCGAGAAAAGGAGAGATGCATCCCAGAACGAGCCCCCCGACCGCAAAACGTCCTAAAGCCCCCACAATTAGTGTCCCAAACCCCTCACCTTCCACACTTAACACTCTGTCCCTGCACACTCACCAAGTTCGATCAAGATCATTTGCGTACAAAGCAATCGCGCGTTGATACTCTTTGATCTCTGCCTTGTCGGTTGTCGACAGTAACAGCTTCAACAGCAACGACACCGCTTCCTTGTGACGTCCCAAATTATACAAGCACATCGCATAGAAAGGCTGAACTTCCAACGCGTCCGGATAAGCGACCAGCGTTTGCTCAAAAAAATCGAGCGCCTCGTGATATTGCCCCAAACTTCGGTAAGTACTGGCCAAACCAAACAGAGTATCAAAACGCTCATCTGAGGACAGTGAACCGGAAAGGGCTTGTAGGTAGTGCTCAATCGCCCTTCGCTCTTTTCCTTCGTTGTCATACGACCAGGCTATATGCAGGTGTGCGCGTGCCGCAAACACTTCATTTGAGAGCAGACTTGCTAACGTATCTCGTGATGCTTGGTACTGCTTTTGTTCACGCAATGCAATTGCTTTCATCAATATCGATTCCATACATCGTTTTCCTTTCAGGGATACCACCGTGCTAACGCACTTAAGCGCCAAACCACGCCAACTTGTCATAATTTTCGCGGCTCTAACCATCAACTTGCGCGAGCGTGTAGTTGCGTAGCGTTACGTCATCAATACTACTTATTTTAATAGTTTGGTGGGGCAAACGCTCTCCTTTGTTCCTCGCCGCCAAGTAGTCAAGACAAAATGGGATCAAGGCGACGCCTTTCACTCTGGCGATAGACCGATCTTTCACCCGAACGTGATGCTCATACTCAGCCATAATTCGCGGCTTGTGGCGCAAGCTAAAATAATCCACTTTGAATATGTCAAAGGACACATCCACAACGATATCGAGCTCGAACTCCAAGCCAATATCCCCAGCTCCAAAATAGATTGGTTGGCTAAATTCCGCTTTGACCGCCCCACACTCTCCCATTCCAATGATATGGGCCATGTTATCATCATTGGGGATCAGTAAATCGCAGATCTGTAAACCAATCACATGCTCTTTTAGCGCATGTGACAGCCGCTTTCCTGCAGACACCGCGAGCGCTTGAAAACGTGATATCGCCAGAAAATGCTGACCGGTTGCGATCCCCCGGTCCAATCGTCTTAACAAGCTCTGAACATCGTTACGCTTAATAAAATCGATCAACTGACCACAGCACGTAATGTGAGCGTGCGGCTTACACGCTTGACTCAGTGCCTCGTCTTTCGAAATGATGACAGTAGGCACTCCATCACCTGCGTGCTCGAGTACTTGAGAAACATAACCTTTCAGACGTTCTGACTCACTGCGGAGAAATTGACTCACAGGTAACTGAGCATGATAAGCGGCCATGAAATATTTCGTCTCTGACTCATCTAAGGGCAACGTGTCCTGGTTAATCGCCCGAAACCATGTCAGAAACTGACGTTCAGAAGCTTGTAAGATCTCCCGATAGCTCGCTTCGATGGTACGTTTTACTGTCCCAAGTTCTTTACTCTTCGGGCCTGATTGGTTGCGTTGTATCAAGGCCTCTATCCTCGACAAATACTCCGTGGTCTTGTTCTCAAACCAGCGCAATCGTTGAAGCCGCATAGAATCCGAGAACACTGGTGGCGAATAGAGCTTGACTTCATTTGCCTCTATAAGCCTCGATAGAGCCTGGCGATCTTTATGGAGCAAGAGATCCTCGTTCGCCTCGAGATCCGTATTTAGGACCAAACAAATCACCGTTGACCTCACTTAAAGTATTCGAAGTTATGCGTATCAAGATGCTAATTTATTGCATCTTGTCATGCAGATGAAACCTCCCGGTAAAGAAAGTCCCAATCCCCAACCAAACGCGTCTGATATCACTGAAACGGCATTGATAGAATTAACATCAAGACCCTCCCTCCGACCGTAGGCCGACGCAGTGTCCATGGTCGAGTGATTTCCCTTCTCCCGTAGCGTGAAAGGGAGCAGATCCACGGATTTTCGTTACACCAATTCACTGTAGATAGAGAGGAATGATGATGAAGAAAATAATACTTTTGGCCGCGATCCTACCGGCATCGGTTTCTGCACAGACGTTTGACGGCTTTTACGTCGGTGCTGGCTTCGGCACAACCGACTACAGTGAAGATCGCTACTTGGATGACAACATTGCGGGGGCATACTCGTTCGACGAGTCCTCGACGACCAAGCTGATTGCAGGCTATGCCTTTAACAGAATCATCAGTATTGAGGCGCAGTACACAAACTATGGCGACATAGACGTCAAACCCCAATTGAACACTCTCTCCGATTTTACAATGGAGCATAGCTCCTTTACATTAGCGGCAAATGTTGGCTATACCTTTGACAATGGCGTGCGTCCTTTTGCCACCGCGGGACTGGGTTCCATCTCACTCGACAATAAATCGAGTAGACTGAGTGAATCTGACACCGGCACTGCTTATCGACTTGGTCTCGGCGTCGACTACACGCCGCCTCAATTCGGGGGGATCACCGTCAGAGCAGCGTACGAAGCAGATGTTTATGAAGTGGAAGTACAAAAAAACTACGGTTTCTTCCGCCAAACCAAAACCTACACACCGACCATTGGTACTTTTTACTTAGCGGCGAGCTATACATTCTGATCCCTTGGCGGTGGCTTAGCACCGCCTTGGCAATTTATTGGAAGTATTAACTCTCCAACAATGATCACCGTCAAGTCGCTTCAAGGTGAGCGTCTTTCACACAAGAAGAGGAAAAATAGGAGTGTACATACGATTCATCGCCAGTATGGAAGAAGAAAAAAAACTTCAACATACCCACGGAATCATTACTCAAGCAAAACTGATGCTAGACGAAGGATTGATTCTTTACTCTTACCACCGAGAGCAATTAGACGCGATTTTCGAACAACTGAATGATACCCTGCCGTGCCCTCCTTTTGAGCATTCAAATTGGCCTAACAATGCGATCTCTTGGTTTCTCGATTCGAGTACGAGCTTTGTGGCACTGATGTACGAGCTCAAGCATATTCTTGAGGAATACGACACCATCGTGACTGTACTTCAATACCAGGACGTCGGTACCGTCCTATATCGAGACGCATATCAAGTCGTCGCGAAATCAAGCCAATTGTAAAGAAAACTCAACCCGACCGAGTCATTTCGCTCGTTAAGTGAAGGCGTTCCAGCGAAACATGGCTGCCTGTTTGACCTTTGAACCACGTTCTTCCCCCCTCACTCTAGTGTTGCGGCCTCTCGACACGGTCTAAATAACGTTCGACGTCCACACCATCAATTTGGTCTGCGCGCATGAATTGATTAGCAAATCTCAGATATACCCCAGACGAGAGAAACAACGCAAACAGATCGGCATCCAAATGCTGGTTGTTGACCATGTGGCTCATAATTTCAATCGACTCCGACAATGATTTAGCCTTCTTATATGGACGGTCTGTACTGGTTAAAGCTTCAAAAACATCTGCGATTGCCATTATCCGTGCGGTGATTGGCATCTGCTCTTTGACTAACCCCATCGGATAGCCTTTGCCATCCACTCTCTCATGGTGACCACCCGCGATCGCGGCAACACCTCGCATGTGTTTCGGAAAAGGCAGAGACTCAAGGATTTTAATCGTCTGAATAATGTGATCATTGATGATAAAACGCTCCTCATCGGCTAACGTGCCCCGTCGAATAGACAGATTGTACATTTCCCCCTGATTCGCTTGGTATTCCGTCGGCTTCATGGTAAATCGCGCTTCGTTTGTAGGGGGAAAATCCCAAGGGATCAAGTGTTCGGGTTTATCACTTAGCAGTCCCTCTTTCACAGGCAAAGTGTCAGTTTTAGGATAGCGCTGTTTCTCTACCCAAGACAATCCCGCCGTTTTACTCAGAGTTCGTGTCCAAGTTCTACTCGCGATACGCTCTAGTCGCTCAAGATCTGAGTCGCTGACAAATTCTGCCCCTAAATTCATTTCCGCGATAAACGCAAAGTCAGCATCGATATCTCGATGCACCTGATCTAATTTCTCACGCTGTTCTTCGGACAGTTTCGAAGTGTTTTGACGGAGTATGTCTATTTCATGGTCTCGTTTAAGCACCTCAAAGCGCATCCGAATTTCGTGTATTCGATTGTAGATCGTCTCGAGTTTAGTGGCTTTATCCACCACATGCTCGGGTGTGGTGATTTTGCCGCAGTCATGCAACCAGCTAGCCATCTTCAGTTCTTCCCATTGCTCAGAAGTTAAACTAAAGTGTTGAAAGGCTTCGATCTTCGAGTCCTCCGCAGCTTGAGTCAACCATTCGGTAATCACCGGAACACGTTGACAATGATGACCAGTGTAAGGTGACTTCTTATCGAGCGACCCCGCAAACACCTGAATGAATGAATCCAGTAACGCTTTTTGCGTGTCAAGCATGTCATGAGTTTCAATCGCCACCGAGGTAAAGCCCAACAAAGTCTGCAAATAGTCGGCGTATTGAGCATAATGTCTCGAAGCATTCGCGTACGGATAGAGTAAACCGAGTGAACCGACCACCTCCCCTGAACGCCCTTTAATCGGTATACAAACAACCTCACAGCGGTCGTAAAAAAGGGGCAGTTTCAGGTGAGGCACTTCATCTACCGTAAATGTCGCGGTCTGCTTTGCTACAAAGATCTCTCTAACAAAGCGCGTCGCTTCAGAGACCGGGATAGGCGAAGCACTAATGTCTGACGAATTGCCTTGGTCACACCAAAGCATGCTTGGCACCAAGCACTTAACTTCCGTATCAAGCAGGTACAATAACACCCCCTGCGCTTCTACCGCTTGCGCGACCTCACGACACACCATACTAAGCATGTCGTCCAAATTGTCTTCACGCGCTATCTTGTGCGTCAAACTGACAAATTGCCGTATGGTCGTTTGCGTCGACATCTGCGCGTCGTTAAGTTGCTGTATCTCGCGAATCACGCTCCGCTCCAAAGCGCCACTGTCAAGCTTAAACCCTTCTATGTCTTTCGCTTTTTCTGTCGCTCGCTGGATAGGTTTAGAAATAAATTTTGAAATGACGTAAATCATGGGAACCATGAGGACGAGTACCAGTAATGACCCATACAAAGTCTGTTGCTTGATAAGAGCGCCTTTGTTGAACAACGCGTTGGCTTTAGATGCCATCAATAAATGAACATGCTCGCTGTTTAAAGGCCGTATTGTCACTATTTGACCAATCCACTGTTCGTTATTGTATTCGAATTCCCCCAGTTGACCACGTTCCGCATTTTCTTCGATAGCATGGGGCACCACTTGATTGGTCACCATCTCAATATGAGTGATCACTCCCTGGGAAGACGTTGGTGGCTGAGCACTATCACTCAAGGCGAGAATTTGTCCCGAGTCGTTGTAAAGCACTCGGAGTGAGGAATCATTTGTGAGTGTATCCGCCAAAGATCGGCGTAAATCGTCAAGTAAGACATCGGCAGAAATGATCACTCCTGACGAACTTTGCCGATAGATTTTCAGCCCTAAGGATTCAGGACCTGGCAACAATAGAGGCTTGGAAATGAGGTTGGTGCTTTGATTTGCTTGCTCAAACCACGAACTCGTTTTGTACAAAATCCGCTTGTCATTGGGCCGCGTTTCTAACACCTTCAGTTCTTGACTCATGATCTGTATCTGACTCGAAAGATCATTAGAGACAGTCAGTACATAACGCGCCGACGCTGAAGCAGCAATTCTCTGCCTCATGACAGGATCTCTGATCCGCATTACCGAAAAAAAATCACCCGAAGGGTAATAGAAAGAGTACGCATTCACGTGCTCGAATTCCTCAAGGAGATGCGCGATTTCCGGGAGCAGTTGTTGGCTTGCGAGCTCAGCAACTTCATGGAGTGCGTGACTTTTCGAATACGTTCCCAGTGCAGAAAAAGCCGTTTTGTAGTGATGATTTAACTGATGGCGTGTTTCAGCAGCGACACGAGTAAAAATCTTATTGTTGGCTTCAACAATCAGCGTCGATAAGCCCCGACTCGCTAACCCGATCTGAATAACGGAGGTTAAAATCACAACCAGGATAATCACCGTCGCTAAGTGAACATGGATCGGCAAAGTGAGGCGTTTCGCTGTCATTGACGGCACTCCAATAGAGATTATTCTCCATTAAAGCGTAGACTTTTTATGTTTGTTTATTTTTAAACAGACTGGATATTCATTTTATATTTCAATAACGTGAACACGATCAGTATGAGTCGTTACCCTAGATGGTGAACGGCTACGACGCGCTAGAACGAGAACTGAAGACCCAGTTCGTAACCGACCTCTGCAGCATCACGCTTGGCATACTCGAACCCTGCAACCAGACCAAACACAGAACCAAACTGAAAAACGTTATCTACCTTAAATTCGTCTCTGTCGAGAGCCAAAAAATCTCGTTGATAGGAGATCCCAAGTAACCAATGACGCGCGATCTGCTTTCTAAGCATGGCTTTGCAGTAAGTTCCGCGCTCAGAAAAAGAGGGGCTATAATCACTGTCCGCACGGTAATTAACGGCCCCACACGACACAGAGCCGGCAACAGCGCCCCCAAAACGACCAATGACGCCACCGCCAGCTTGCCACGCATCCACCTCGGAACTGAATCGAGTGAGAAAATCCGCATTTCCTTCCACAAAGACGCTGTCAAACAGTTGAGCACTTACATCCAAATAAAGCCCCCCTAACGTTTTTGTCTCTTGGTTGTCATACTGGTTGTTCAGGTAAGGTTTCAGCGCCCCTGAATGAAAATTAGCGCCCTTATAGCCAAATCCGATATGTGAGAAATTATCCACGATTTCACTGGACGCCTGACTCGTCAGGGGAAACATGAACATAAACGGAATGAGTTTTTTAAACATAGATGTTGACCTTGTCTTTCAGGCAGAGAGGACTGGGGGTCAGACGGCACGACAACGCAACCCTAAGAACTGCTTTGTTAACATACCGTCTCACCAATCCCATAATGGCGACACCGTTGCAAAAAGACAGCGGTGTGTAGGACGTTGTTCCACATCATTTAAGTCGACATCAATAGATTGTGACATCAAGCTCAGCTTTGAATTTATGCAAATCGCTGCATTTGGTTCTTGAGCGGGCCGCGTTCGCTGTTTGAATTCAAGCCTGTTTTATTCTGTGGGGTTGCAGACTAAAAACGAAGCGCCACTCCGGCATACAGAGCATTGGTGTCCTCTTCAAGGACACGATATCCCCCTTTAATCGCCAGTTGCTGAGTAACATCAAAGCCCAGCTCACCGCCAAATGTTAAGCCAGAGTCATCCACTTTGTTTGAAAAATCTTGCTGAAAAGTTTGTCCATTGATGGTGTATGAGGCACTGCCTTTTGCGTCCAACCTCGTATAACCTACTTGGGCGGATAGATAGAAGCGATCAATGTAATACTTCGGCTTATAATTCAAACTCACACCCGTAATTTCAATGTTCCCGGAGCCAATGATGTTCAATGCAGGGAACGTATATTTTACACTTCCCGCATCAAAATACTCGAGTTCAACACCATGCTTGAAGGCACTCGAGGAAGGAAACACGTAACCCACTTGAATCGCATATCCCGCGTCTTCTTCTTTCTGCGCCGAAGGCAGATCGAGAAAGCTAGCTTGAAGATAGTCCACTCCGAGGTAAATACCATTCAGCCGCTCATTGGCGTGTACTGGCGTGATATTTCCTACGCCTACTAATAGGGAAATTAATAGTGTTGTTGCACGTGTTTTCATTATCATCTCTCGTATTTAATTATTATGACGAGCATAACCCAGACCGACCAATGACATCGGACAATATAGCCAGCCGTTTAGGACACCAGATTAAAATATGAAAACACTGCTTCCAAAAACAAACAAAAATAACGAAAAAATACGGCTTACCTTGTCAGTACAAATGAGACATATATCAATATCAATTCAGACTTTAATAAATTAAAATTCATTTATGTCATTGTTTTACATAAACTTAAAATCCACACAAAGCATGTATAAAACAGGTTTAATATTTTATTACCTAACAAATACTGGATAATTTTCTACGGAATTTAAATCCGATAAATTTGAGGGTAAGCATAATGTTATACGCAAAACCAAATACAGATGGTGCTATTATTCATTTTAAGAAAAAGTACCTCAACTATATAGGTGGGGAATGGGTATCCCCTGTCAAAGAGCAATATTTTTCAAACACTTCACCAGTGGATAATCGAGAGTTTTGTCAAATCCCTGCGTCGACGAAAGAAGACGTCGACCTCGCTGTAGACGTTGCGCACAAAGCACTGGCAACGTGGTCTAAAACTTCCGTTACAGAACGCTCAAATCTTCTACTAAAAATTGCCGATCGCATTGAGGCCAACAGCGAAATGCTGGCCGTGGCGGAAACTTGGGACAATGGTAAACCTGTTCGCGAGACCTTAGCCGCTGATTTGCCGTTAGTGGTGGATCATTTTCGCTACTTTGCAGGTTGTATTCGAGCTCAAGAAGGCACAGCCGCTGAACTAGACAATCAAACGACCACTTACCATTTTCCTGAACCTATTGGGGTAGTGGGTCAAATCATCCCGTGGAATTTCCCGTTGTTAATGGCAGCGTGGAAATTGGCTCCGGCGTTGGCTTCAGGTTGCTGTGTGGTGTTAAAACCCGCAGAACAAACACCGGCCTCCATCCTGGTAATGATGGAACTGCTAGACGATTTGCTTCCTGCCGGCGTTATCAATGTTGTCAACGGCTTTGGTGCTGATGCCGGTCAAGCGCTGGCAACACACAAACGTATTGCTAAGATTGCATTTACAGGTTCAACCGAAGTCGGCCAACAGGTGCTCAAATGTGCGGCAGACAACTTGATCCCATCAACAGTTGAACTAGGCGGCAAGTCACCAAACATCTTCATGGCTGATATTTTTGATCACGAAGACAGCTATGTCGATAAATGTGTTGAAGGTGTCCTCCTTGCGTTTTTCAACCAAGGTGAAGTATGCACCTGCCCTTCTCGTTTATTAATTCAAGAGTCGATTTATGATCGCTTTATGGCGAAACTTATTGAACGAATGAAGACCATTGTTCAAGGCAACCCATTAGATACCGACACTCAAGTTGGTTCCCAAGTGTCACAAGAGCAGTTCAACAAGATTCGCCGTTACATTCAGCTTGGGTTAGATGAAGGGGCAGAGCTACTGGTCGGTGGTAACAGTCACGAGGAAAATGGTTACTTCATCGAACCGACACTGCTAAAAGGCAGCAACGAGATGCGAATTTTCCAAGAAGAAATTTTTGGCCCGGTCGTTGCGGTTACCACATTCAAAACGGTAGACGAGGCACTTGAGATCGCTAACGCCACCGAATACGGTTTAGGGGCAGGGATCTGGACTAGAGACAACAACACTGCATACCATATGGCTCGTCAAATCGAAGCGGGTCGTGTCTGGGTCAACTGCTACCATGCTTACCCAGCCCACGCTGCGTTTGGCGGGTACAAAAAATCAGGTATTGGTCGCGAGACACACAAAATGATGCTGGGTCATTACCAAAATACCAAGAACATGATTGTCAGTTATAGCGTCAATCCGCTGGGTTTCTTCTAACGAGATCGCACCCCCACTTGCCCGGCGCATTGCCGGGCATTTTATCCGAACAAAACATGGGGTAACGCCTCTGTCTTGATTGACCTCGAACCGCGCACGATCATGGGTCTACGGCACAGCAGCAGAACCAACGACTAAGTTAACTTATCGACAAATCAACGAGCCAACACAGTAGGGAAATAAAGGGGAAGGCTCTCTCCAGTCAGGTCATCTGAAGAGAGCAGGTTGACCAGTCAGTCGCTACGCAGTGAGTTAGCTAACCGGTCAAAACTTAAGTGACTTATCCCTGAATAGCGCGTACGGCGGCAGAATAATCCGGCTCTTCGCTGATTTCCTTAACCAATTCAGCGTGCAAGATGTGACCTTCTTCATCCAAAACCACAACAGCACGTGACGTCAGGCCTCTCAGAGCCCCCTCACTTAGCGCAACACCGTAGTCAGCGGCAAATGTCGGCGAGCGAAAACACGATGCAATCACCACATTGCTGAGCTTCTCTTCATCAACGAAACGAGCAAGCGCAAACGGTAAATCCGCAGAAACGCAAACCACTTCTGCCCCTTGCAGTGAATCGGCTACGGTATTAAACGCTCGTACACTGTTTGCACACGTTGGCGTATCCACACTTGGGAAGATATTGAGAATGATGCGTTTCCCTTTAAATCTTTCTAACCCAAAATCGTTCAACTCCTTATCGCAAAGAGTGAAATTCGGTGCCATTTGTCCAGCAGTAACAAACTCACCAGCCAGTTGAACTGGATTACCTAAGAAAGTGACTAACATGATTACCTCTCGTTTTTAGTTTTTTAGTTTTGTCTTCGCCGTCAAAAAATAACGAACGAAGCCCGCACTGTTCCAAAAACGCCGTTCATCGACAAATGAACTAATCTAAACATTTGTGAATCAGACAGAGTTAGTCAATAAGGTATTGATTAAAAGGCAATTATGCTTTTCTTCGGAGCATACACTTTACGCCACCTTCTAGCAGTTTGGTGTAACATAGGACGCGCGCATTACTGTAGATAACTTGAATAACTTCATTACTCAAACGCCGAAGCGCATGCGCTTCGACCTCTATATAATTGTTCTCCGCGACTAGGCCTTCAGGCATCGAGAAGTCAGAAAACAGCATCAGGTTGTTGCTGTAAAAATCCGCATAATAGCTGAAGTACAAATCGCGATCCTCGCCATAGATAGATCGACTAGAAAACGAGCGTTTGTTGAAAAATAGGCGATAAAACAACGTATGATAGTCTTCGTAAAAAGTCACATCACCGTTCATTTTGACGTTAACATTATTACTGTAGTAAAGGTGGGTGTTCGCCCCTTTCATAAAGGAAGGAACGTCTCGATATTTTAATCCTGCATTAACCAGCGCAGTCACAGTGACCATAAGTGCGAGGCGCTTTAGCCACTTATCGACAGAGGTCATTGATCATCCCTCCGATAAAGTAAAAGCTTTCCTGCAATGAAAAAGTAAAATTCTTTACGTCATCGGCGCCCGTGTGGTCATTAAGATAGAGACAGGATACGTAGTAATTACTTACTCCGGTAGAAATCACCAAATCAAGGGGTTGTTGGTAGCCCGTTAATCGCTTTTCCGAACTTAAATAATGATATAGTTTTTCGCTCGCAGGCTCTCGCTGGTACAGAAAATTTACCGACGCCCTTTTAACATTCACCCAATCATCAACTTGGAGGTTCCAATCGAAGCTTAATCGATTGACGATCCCACTCAGTTGCGCCACAAACAACATCATCAACAAAAGTAACAATAGCCACTTTACTTTCCTGTTAAAGGTGGGGGTTCTTACAGAGAGTTGGGGCAGATTGTGCACACTCGGCCGGAGAACATGTTCGCCTTCACCATCCGATGCACCGGGCTCAATCTCCCACTCAGAGTCCGCCATTTCCACGACATTGTCGTACAGTAAGTAGCCCTGAGAGGGCAACGTTTTGATGTATTTTTGCTCCTTCCCGTTGTCCCCCAACGCTAACCTTATCTGCGCAATGCTCTGCGTCAAACTGGCATCAGAAACCACTCGCTCGCCCCAGGCTGATTTGAGGATCTCTCGTTTGGACACCACTTGTCCTTTATTTTCAATCAAAACTTCCAAGACTCTGCAGTCCGGTCCCTTCAGCTTGGTAGCTTGTCGCGTTTTTACGTTGACCAATTGTTCTCTGGCAAACGGGTACAACTGCCAAAGCGCATTGCACTGCGATCGTATCTGTACATTCAAATTAATTACCTATCTACAATAGCCGACGACGCCCTCCCTCCCTGAAGACGTCAGCTTGCTCAGCGTGAATGACGCATCACTGCGACTCTCTACGCCAAAACGGGCAAATCTTGTTAAGCGCTATTCTTCCTTAACCATTTAGCGTCAAGTCACCTTTCATCCTCTTAGGACGCGAGAACAAATACCCTTGTAGGTAAACGTGAGACTTCTTCGGTAAGAACTTCATCTGTGACGCTTCTTCGACCCCTTCAATGATCAATCCAACACCAATGCGCTCGCACAACTTAACCATAAATTTCAGTGTTTCACTGGCCGTCACATTGGTTTCACTGTCTTTAACCAGAGACTTATCAAGCTTAATGAAGTCGAAATATTTTTTGGACAACAAGGCAAAATTTGAATAACCACTACCAAAATCATCAATTGCAAATCGGAAGCCGGCTTGTTTCAGCGCTAAGAGATTGTCGCGGGTGTGCTTTCTTTCAAAGAAATCGCAGTATTCCACAATCTCAAAAATAATCTTACTGCGCAGCTCAGGGAAGTTTTCAGTGGCCGACATCACGTCAGCATAGAAATCCATCATGCTCAGATCCGAGTTACTGATGTTGATACTGATATCGGGAAAATTGTGCTCTGGGTTACTGATGAAACTGACGACTTTCTTAATGATCATTAAAGTCAATGAGTAGTGCAGAGGAGGCTCTTGCGCGACCAATGGCATAAACACCCCTGGACCGCCATACTCACTCCGCTTCCAACGCAATAGCACCTCAGCAGCGTAGACTTGCGAAGTGTTTAAGCTATAGCATATCGGTTGATGATAGAGCTCAAATTGATCCCCACCCTGACGAACGTCTTGATGCAAGGCGTGTATCGTGGCACGTTTCATCAAATTTAGGCTGTAGTCCTTATCACGATAGATGTACAACCCATCCGCCTGTTTTAGTGATTGAGAGACACCAAAGGCTATGCGTCGGAAAATTCGGTCTTTGGACTGATGCAAATCTCTGCTAGAGATGTCCATACTGGCAATGGCATATTCAAACGGAAGCACTTTACCTTTGATGGTTTTTTCTGAAGGCAAAGTACGCTTCAGCAATTGCTGCTGCTCAAGGATTTGCTCATGTTGCCAAACGGAATTCTTCGTAAAAATGAGCACAATGTACTTGTCTTCAAACAAGCCAATAATGCTCGGTGAAAGTGTTTTGCTCAACGTGTTATGCAGTTCCGATTTAATGGCATTAGCAGTTCTCTGATCAAAAAAGCGGTAGTAATCAGGAGTACGACCTACGCAGATAATATGTATCACACTTTGTATGTTTTCTTTTCTCTCGTAGATTTTGCAAAACTTGTCTTGAATGTAATTGATGTTTGGGAGTTTATTCTCCTCACAGAAAAAATGTTTCGCTTTCTGTTTTTGCTGCTCTCGTTTGAGTCGTTGCATAAAAAACGACGTGGTTTCTTTTTCGCGGATAACGCGATGAGCGAGAACGATACATAATGTTGCAAGTAGACCAAAAATAATAAACGGTCCTGATATAGACAAAAATTCCAAGTGTCCCCCAAAATGGCAATGGTCAGCAAAACCTGCTGCCCTCATAACTTGACGTGAGTATTTCTATTATTCTTCTTCACGTCATTTCGAATTTAGCGACCTTCAACGAACGTTCTTATCAATAGCAACGCGCACGAGCGCCTCTCCTCACTCAATTGGTAGGAAAAACGGCGTAAATAACATTATTGTCAGCATTGATCAGTGAAATCTAAGATATAGATGACTCTTTTCAGTGATTACTCGAGTTATTATTTGCTAGGTTATCCGCAAAATAGTACTTGCGGGATTACAAACTCCTCATATACTGCTGTTATAATGTAATAGTATATAGGCAGTAGGCGGGCAATTATGTCGGTCGCCACCCTCAAAAGCGACCACCAAATAGGACATATTACCGAGTCAAATCAGCCACATATTGTTGGTGATGATGAACGAGATTGAGCAACACTGATGTGGGAATTTAGGCCTCAAAACGAAATTCAGCTTCGTGATAGGGAAACGGGACAAGAAAAACGATTAACGCACTCTGAATGTCAGATGCTGACATTGCTCATTGCCAATGCCGATCGCGTCGTGAGTAAAGAAGAAATACACCGCTTTGTGTGGAAAGAGAAATTCGTCTCCGACACCAGTATCACCAATACCATCGCTTCACTGAGAAAAGCTCTAGACGATAACGTTGAGGAGCAACGTATTATCCGTACCGCACCAAAGTTAGGCTATTTTATGGTCGGGAACATGATCACATTGGTCGATGAATTGCCAAATGTTGCCGACCCTAAATCCGAACAAATCCTCAGCGCTGATTCGTTTCGAAATTGGCAGGTAGGTGTGTGTGTGTTTCTCCTTGTCGTTAATCTCGCCTTGTTTTGGTTTCTCTTTGTGCCTCCCAAGCAAGCACAAGCCATTGATGTGCTCAAACTGACCACAGAAAACAACGCCTTTTTTGTTGAGTACAATGATCCTCATACACAACAGTTAATGGATGCCTTAGCAGGGCAAGCGTTGCCCAAGAACGTGGACTTCTATATCTCCTCTAATGGAACCCGTATTTACGTCAGTTGTGTCCGTCGTGAAGCAAAAACAACTGAGCGGAAAAGTGTCAACTTCTCCATCGATATTGAACGCCCAATCGAGATCATCCGTGATGAAGTATTACAAGAATGCCAATAAGTTTTTTCTCATCAGTGTTTGCGTTCTGCTGCTTATGCTACCGCTTCAATTAGTCGTTAATACCCATCTAGCGATACCCACATTTGCGCTCAACCCACACACGACCATCAAAAAGACCATTTTAACTTATGGTGTCGAGCCGGCCGACAAGATCGCGAGAAATCTCGATTATCAGCTCATTCCCTATGTCTTCAACCGATTTATTTTGCTGACCACGATTCACTTTGACAGTGGTGAAAAACTAAAAACTCAGTTTTTGATCACCTTTTGGCCTCAAGCTTTGTATTCGATTAAGTACATCAATCAGCTCGTTGAAGCCGACGAAACAAAGTACTTCGATCCCCCGAACAACACGTACTGTTTGATGGTGGGGATGAGGCATTCCAAGTGTTAGAACAAAGTGACTCCCTCTATTGCTATATCCAGTTGTCAAACCAATCCGTCCAGTGTGTAGACATTGGTTTAAAAGACGAACGATTGGCAATGTAGTGTTTCGCCAAGAACAAATAATACTGAATGAAGGAAAAATGTGGACCTTTAACCCAACCGAAAGAAGACAACTGGTTAACAACCAAACTCAAGAGAGTCGCAAGCTAAAATCGACAGACTGCCAGATCCTCAAACTTTTGGTGGAAAACTCTGGTCAAGTGGTGTCGAAAGACAAACTAAATCATAGCGCCTGGCCAGAGAGAGTGGTCGCCCCCGCTAACCTGCCGCAAGCCATCGCTCAACTCCGCTTAGCTCTTGGGGATACAGGCCGCGAGCAACAGTTTATCAAAACCGTTCCAAAACAAGGCTACCTGCTGGTTGAGGGCGTCGTTACCTTTGCGGAAACTTTCTCTGACAACACTCAGGAGCTTCTCCCTCACACACCAGGTTCGGTCTCACCAACAGTCAGTGCAACGAACGTCCCCCCTGCGCGAACCAAGCTCGCGACGAAGCTGACAATAACCAGTTTATCGATACTCCTCGTGTTTGCCTTATCGTGGTTAATTCGTATTCTCTACATTGATGCCTTCACTGCCCGACAAATTTGGCAGCAAAGAACTTATCTCGGCATCACGTATTTTTTCCCAAACACTGACATCGGTACACAAGAGTATGAGGCCATCAAAGACACCTACCCCGAAAATGTCTTGATGATTTATCTTTCTGAGAACCCTGAGCAACACTACGTCTCTTGTGTCTACACTTCCTCAACACTTCGTGAACGCAGCACACAAAACTTGAGCTTCAGTCGAGATTACTCGACTTCCCAACGTAAGGAGGCCATTCGTGAATTATGCCAGTAAATGGATTGTTGCTCTCATTGTGACCAACCTCAGTGTGTTTGCCATAATTGGCGTTCTCAACGCAAAACATCACCCCGCGTTCCTGACGGGGCGTTACAATACGCTCATGTTTGCACACGGTTCGACCTACAGCTCGTCAGGAATTGAAGCATTCAAGCAATTTTATACTGTCGATCAAAACTGGTACGGACGGCACGATCTCCATTCCAGCTTTCTCTCACAGGGTGACAAAAAAACACTCAAGCTCTACTCATCAGTCTATTTTTGGGGAGACAACTTGTTTTCTACCAGCAGCCCTTCTTACTCCAAAGATTACACTCCCAGTGTCGAGCCTGACGTCACTGAAGCTCATTTAATTGACCAGCCAGTTCAGCAGTTCTTCCAAACCCTCTACCAAGACAGGTATAACTTTTGTTATGTCAGTTTACTTACTAGCAGCGTTCAGTGCATAACGGCAGACCAATAAATTAGAGTAATTAACCTAATTCTTTCAACATAAATCGTTATAACCACTTTTGTTTAAATTAATATCATTATTTATCAGACACTTAAAATTGTTATTTAAAATCACTATGAAATGACATGAACCGATAATTTCGCATTTGTTCATTAGGATTCTGACCGAATTGGCGACATAGTATGGCCATATCAGACACCGCAACTTGGTCAGAAATGTCATGCTTACTCCATTACAGCCTTTGAGAATTACAGCGTTATTACTAGAAGGAATGCCAACTACGGCGATCTCTGGACCGCTCGAAATGCTCACTATTGCCGCTCAATTGGCCGGACACCCAGCGCCTGAGATCAGCTACGTTTCTCCTCACCAAGGTCCAATAGCGTCGTTCGCTGGTTTTACACTGTCAAACATCACGCATTGGCCAACGGTCAACGATGCAGACATCGTTTTGATTGGCTCTTGTGGAGAGCCCGATTCTAGAAGTTACCAGTTACCGGATGACATGAAACAATGGCTAAAAAAGCAAATCGCTCAATGTAAATATGTCATCTGTATGTGTACCGGAGCGTTTCTTTTGGCAGAACTGGGGGTTTTAAACCGACGCAGTGCCACCACGCATTGGGTCCAAGTCGAGCGTTTCCGCCATCTCTATCCGGACGTCAAGCTCATGCCGCATCGCAATGTCACCCATGACGGGCCTTTTATTTGCACCTCGGGCATTCGCGAATATTATGAAGCAACAATCTTATTGATTGATGCCTTATTCGGTGCTGCCCATCGCGAAAAATGCGAACAATTCATGGGAGGCAATTTTTCGAACCAGCCCCTATGTTTAACCAGTTTTGCCCAATACCGTCAACACAGTGATGAACTGATCCATGGGTTGCAGGATTGGATGCATGATGCAGAGCCCAGCGCCCTATCTGTTGCCCTGTGTGCAGAAAAGAGTTTTCTCAGCGAACGACAAATGAAACGTCGTTTTAAAGCAGCAACTGGAGAATCTCCCATGAATTACATTCAGCGAATTCGTATCGCGATTGCAAGAGAAAAACTGGAGACCACCAAGTTAAATATCGATCAAATTTGCCAGCAAGTCGGGTACAGCGATACGAATCATTTCCGGCTGTTATTTCGCAAGTTCCATGAAATGACGCCAACGCAGTATCGTAAAGTCACCCAGCTATGCGCGAGCGCATAGTGACAAAGACTTAGTTAAGATGCCCATGGCTGCTTAGCCCCCCACTAAGACCGTGGGCATCCCCATCACTATGGTTCCACCATGTGCAGTCAGGTCGCCCATTCTTGCTGCGGGCTTATTGTTCACTAAAACCGTTGCGCTGCCTTTTACCACGCTGTCAGGTGGACCCACGCAAACACACATTTGACCAAGTGTCGCTACCGGGAGGTTACCCACCAATACCGTACTCGGCATCGGTAGTAGTGGCCCTCCCACATGTGGGATCGGTACAACAGCGGGGGTTTGCATTGGACACACATGCATGTCCGTCGCTCTAGCGGCTGGTAACATGACTCTCTCCTAGCGTTTTCCATTCCCACCTGAAGCAATGTTCAGGCCCATGTCGATAAATTCATGGTATCGTGATTGTGCGTGCTCACCATCAGGGAGAACCGCGCAAAGATTGACGCTTCCTGCTACCGCTTGAGCATACAGATACGGAGGCGGGGGCACTACAGGATCCTCTGGTTTAATCATACTACCACCACTCCAGAATGCCGCTTGAGCTACCCATCCAGCGCCGGTATCTAAGCCCGCTTTGTCGATCATTTGCTCAGCAAATCGGCGACTGGTTTCATCCGGCGTATGCACCCAAGCACGCGCAGCGCGTACGGCATTGGTTTCATCTTCATTCCAATCCATACGTGTGTCAGCGCAACACACCGCCCACCACACTGATTCGCGTATTGGTAAGGCATGAGCAATGAACATGACAGCATCAGAAAACAGTGCCCTGTGCGTCGCCTCAGCAATCAACTTTGCGGGCGCAATAGGGGCCGTCGCCAGTTCTAATATTTCCGGACTCGGCTCATAGGCACGAAAGATCTCTTGAACATCATCATGAGGAATTTTAATTAATGTCATCAGTTTACCTTAGCAATCGCCCCTTGTATTTGTACCATTGCTCCCGCTTTTACCTGAGTACTCAGACTACCGTTAATCGAAACAAGGCTGCCTTTAAGATCGGCTTTGCCCTGTGCTTCTAAAGCCAACATCGTGGCCTTAACTTCCGCCTTCGATTTCCCCGCAATCGAGACTTGCGGAGCATCAATCTTTATCCCGCTCGCACTGATTTCTATTTTGCTTCCACCGACACTGAGTTCAATTTTACTCTTACCCGTAATAGAGACCTGTTGACCGTCAACAGAAACGTTCGACTTTGCCTCAAGAGCAATATTGGACGCCGCTTTTAGTGCCAAGTCTTGACCACTATCGCCCGTCCAGTTTTGTTTGGTTTTAGCCACCAGCGTTTGCTCTGTTTCTATCGTGATCCCTTCTTTGGCTGCCATAGCGACCGTCTTTTCCACCTGAGTCGTTTTTGAGCCTTTAATCGAGGTTAGGCCATCGTTTGTCACCTCAATCTCAAAATCTTTTTCGGCATGCAAATACACGTGCTCTTTGTCTTTTTGGTCATCAAAACGCAGTTCATTGCCCTGTTTACTGCTGCCGTTTGGCGTAGTTCGAGTTTTGATGCCACTTTGAGTCGCAGAGCTGTATGGAGGGGCACTATTCTGGTGATAAAGCGAGCCCGTGATCACAGGACGATCCGGATCGCCATCAATATATTGAACGAGGACTTCGTCGCCCACGCGAGGCGTGAATTGCGCTCCGAACCCCTTACTGGCCAAGCTTTGAGACACTGGCAACCAGCACGAACTATTCTCGTCCTCCTTGCCATTGCGGTCCCAATGAAACTGGACTTTCACACCACCCAATTTGTTGCGATAGATCTCCTCGCCACTAGGACCGGTCACCGTGGCGGTATGCAAACTGTGTACACGCGGTTTTGTCGGTATTTCTGGTCGATAAGTCACCGAAGCCGGAATGCAGGTAAACTGATTGCGATACGTTAGGTCGCTGCGGGACTCTTCACTTGCAATTTGATACGTAATCTTAGTCACCAGATATTCTTGGTTCATAGATTTCAATGGATGCTCGCTGAGAGTAAATTTAGACCCACACACCAACGCAGTAATGGTCGACGACGCTTGCGATGCCAATTTGTCGCAATCTAACGCCTCCATCTGACGTTTGGCGGCGTCACGCGCTTCTGCTTTTGAATCATGACCATAAGCATAGCCTTGTCGTGATAATGTTTTTAGTGACGCTTCGCTGGCGGTCTGACGTTCGCCGCTATCAAAAACATCCCCTTTCGCCTGATGATGGTCAGCAAAAGACACGGTCGACGTACCCACACGGCGCAAATCACTCCAATGGCTGATCATACGATTCGATTCACGCGCTCCCACTTGATAACTCAGTGTTGGCGCCGCGATCTTTTTAAAACGCTGGTTGGTATCCCCGACGCAGACCAAGGGCTTACCCGATGAGTGCTGAATGTGAAAATGCCACCCCTCACTGGCGAACAAACGCTGAATAAAGGCTTGATCCGACTCATCCAGTTGGACACAATATTCGTGTTTTTTTCCGCTGCCAGACACATTAAAACGAAAAAAACCTTTTAAGTCGGCTTGCCTAAGTATGTCTTCAACAATCTGCTTTGTCGTCATGTTTTGAAAGATTTGACGACTGCCGCGATGCGCGAGAATAGAAAGCGGATCAACCATTTCTAATTGATAAAAGTATTGCTGTTTTTCTTTGCTGAACCCTGTGAACTGGATTGAGTTACATAACCCCGTGTAGTGAAACTTCTCTTCTGCTTGTGAATAGATCACCCGCACTGCTTTACCGAGGTTTTTCACATTCACTTCTGCACTGGCGACCAGCGAGAGAACAAACCTAGATCCAAGCGACACAGTCTCATCTCCGGTGAGATGAGTGACGATGTAATCCTCATTGTCCGATAACGTCGCAATAAGTGGGCGAGATTGATGTTGTATTGTGTTACTGCTCATATGTACTTTAAACCACTGATTCAATCATAGTTAGGCGGACATCCATTTCCGCCATCACAGGTCTGCGATTAAGCCGTATGAGGCTGAACCGCGAGCAACCCTGCAGGAGACGACCCCGCCTTACGGCGTATCGCGTTAGCCCTTTTGAGTCGCTTACCCTTCTTCGAGAAAGCTTTCTCAGCCTCTTTCTCCCGCTTCGCGTTAGCCTGAACTTCTCGAGCATCATTATCGATATCAATAGCAGCTTGCAGAACGTCGTCGTCATCCATGTGCAAGTGATCTGTCACGCCCAATGTCTTTAAGTATTGATCAAGCACGTGTTGATTGGGACGAGAGATCTCGTCATGTATCGTAGTAACCTCATTTTGAGTCGATACATTGGTGAAGGTCGGGATCCGCCACAGTTCTTCAGCCAATGTTCGATATTCCAGATCAAGATTGGTCATTGCCGTCCTAATGTTGTCTTGACATCGACTAACAGCAATTTGATTGACCTGTCGGTTGTATTGAATGTTGGTGATTCGCTTGGTTTGTTGTGAATGAAGACGATGACCTAATTTGTCCCAGAGAAGGATTTTCACCAGCATAGGGTTCACCATGGTACCAAAATCCACACTGCTACCGACACCAACCGTCGCCCCAGCTCCCGCTTTAAAGCTAATATCGCCTGAGCTCTTTACAATGGTTTCAACCGCAGCCGACACGCCGATGCCTGCCGAAACGGAGCCCGTCACACTCGCCCCCGCCATTTTAATGCCGCGCGCTTTAAACGAAATGGAGCTGCTGCCTGTGGCTTTCACCCCCGCAAATGCGCTCGCTCCCGCCTTAAATTTGATTATCTCATCAGACGCAAAATAGTTTGCCGTGTTCGCCGTCGCGACAAACTCGGCCTTGACGTTTGCTCCTGCAAACAAGTCCGCCTCGTTTTTCATCTCCATGAAGTCACCAATAGTGAGTTCATGTTCAAACTTTAACTTCAACCCAGCCTGTGCCGCTAAGGAAACATTGACTTCGAGGTCAATGCCTGGAATCAACTGCATCGTTTCAAATGAGTCGTCGCTCGCGTCTTCCTTTTTGTTAACTTCCACCCCTTGGCCTGGCGTGTAATCTTGTGTGTATTTGGTCGACGCTAGTTTACGCCCAGCCTCTTCACCAACCTTTTTGTCACGAAAACCGGCCGACCCACCTTGCCCAAACTTAGCATGTATATTTTCCTTAAAGCCGGCACGCGCACCGACCTCCATCGCAAGATTGATTTTGTTGCGCATTTTGCCAAAATCCCAGACCTTTTCGTACGCAAATTTATACTCCGCAAACACGTCGGCCGCGATATCGATTTCAGGTCCGCCCTCCTTCACTGAGCCTTCTGCTTTACTTGAGGTCCCCACATGCTTTTGAAACAGCTCGTTTAAAGCGGGCCACAGCTCATCATTTTGCTTTAGATGACCGTTGTAGGCATCCACTAAGGCCCCCACTTGGGCATCCAGCAGTTCAACTTTAAGCACGCCAAGCTCGCCCGAAGCCAGAATACTGTTGCTAGAACGCTCAAGAACGCGATTCTTGTTGTAAAGCATTTGAGAGAAAGTACGGTTGATCAATTTGGAACGTACTGATTCCGTTGGCGAACGGTGCGGCTTCACGACCCGCACCAAACTGCCGTACCTTTTGGTAACGCGCTGTACAAAAAAATCCCACACCGGGTGCTTCGCTACTTCGGCTGCGCTATAGGCGCTAGCCTTACCACCGGATGTTCGATACAGTTCGGCTTCCACCTCCGAGTACACCAGATCAATGGCTTTTTCTAAAAACGGCAAAGCGCGCTGCGATTTCTTACACACCGAATACAGATTTGTTAACCAATTTTCAATGGCAATCGCACACCCCAAATTGTCGTTTAGTTCCCCACTGCTGCTCTTAATTGTTGAGACATCAAAGTCAAGATTCTCGGTCGCAAGCTTTTTCTTTTTCATACACTTTCCTATCGCTGATTCGCGTACATAAACGCTGTGCTAAGCGCTCCAATTCTGTACGTCTTGTATAGTCACGCGCCAACGGCATGACTTGCTCGATGATTTTGTTAAGCGAATACCAGTCGTCTCTCGCCTCGACCCGCCCCTCTCCATTGAGCTGTGCCGACGAAGCAAACATGGGGGTTCCTTGCCAGTGACGAAATGTTTCACGGCGGGTGCCCATGCGATGACTGGCACCAAAATCAATCAAGCGCACTTGATGATTCTTAGGCGCATAGAGCAGGTTCGATGGTTTAATATCGCCGTGCACCCACCCTCGGTGGTGACAGTGCTCAATGGCCGAAATAATACGTGGCAATATGGCAATAAACGTCGGAAGATCCGCTGAGGTAAACTGGCTTAGCGTGACGGCGCACGGGTCATACGACAGTCGTAAAATTCCATGAGACCAGTCGACGCCTAACACCTCTTGAACGCACGCTCCCTGACAATCAATCAAGGCCGAGTATTCCCGCGCCAGCTCGGCTGGCGCGGTAAACTGCTTGATATACTCGTGGGGTGTCTCATGACAGTACCGAGTTTGGTGCCCGGCGGGCACTCGGAGAGCATTACGATTAACGAACGCGCTTCCTTGATTTATCGCCCTTTCCATTGGCATGTTTACAACTGCTTAGGCAAAGCGAATTGTGAAAACACCGCCTTGTCCAAGCTCTGATTGGAGTCTCTCAATGAGAACTCCAGACCAATCTGGTTACCATCAAGGTCATAATTCAGAGTCCGCACCAATCGACTGGTGGTTGCACGACTGCTTCGACTAAACATGGCTCGAAACAGAGCCCACTGACCCGTAAAGGATTGCCCGGCCAGACGATTGTCTCCGTTGAAAAACTCAGCGCTAAGATGATCGTCACCGCCGAGCGAAGGCCACGTCACATCACGCCATACCCGTGGACCATGTCGGTAGCTAAAGAGCGTTTGGGCATCTCGTAAACGAAACTCCGTGACATCTGTACTCATTGATTGAGCTTTTAAGCCAATCGTTAATGCCATTTCTCCCCCAGATGATCCGAAGAAGATACGCGTAATTTGTCGCGTTCTTTCGAGCTGCACTCGTGTCGAATCACTGATCGGTAAGGTCAATCCATCCACTTCATTGATTTTCAGGCGCCCATTATCCCAATACACGAACGGCTTAAGAAATTGGTCAATGTACTGGTCAACCCGGCCACTGGGTTTAAAAAAGGCACTGAAATCATCTAAGTTCACCTCACCCCGGCCATGCTGAGCGAATGGGAAACGCCCTTCAATCGCCGCCGCGTAAAATTGATAGACTTGTTCGTCCCACTGAGTGTTCAAATAGTCAGCACTTCCTTGCACTACTTGTCCCCAGACCTGTTCGCTGATGCTTTGCACCCAACTTGCAACCTGGCTTGGTGCTTGGCTGCCCGCTAAACGAAACTTCACGATCGGATCACGACTTCCCTGAGCATGAGCCAGTGCATATTCATGAAATGCTTTGCCCGGATTAGCATTCGTCAACGCCGTATCATAGAAACTGGTCAACTCCGTCACCGCAACAATCAGCTCATCATGAGGGGTCGCCCCTTTTCCGCTGCCGTTGACAAACTGAGAGAACGGTAAAAAGGCTTCATTCACCACAAACGATGGCTGGAGTCTAAGTAGCTTGTCGCCTACCGCGCGATTGATTTTGTTGGCTTTGTTGAGCACTTTCTTGGCTTTTTTCAGCCCCAACTGACTGGCTACCCGTTTTTGTCCTTTGGTATCTGGTTGCTCTTCAACCGCAAGTGTTGTGTTGACGACCACCGCTTCCATGACATCCAGCAATGGGCTGCTGGCCGGTGTCCTCACATTGCGCAGGACGTAATTTAGCTCCGCGGCATCGGCAAAAGGCTTCACCTCAATGTTATTGACCATTTCTTTCCAGTAATAGACATAGTCGGCAAAGTACAACCTTTGGATCTGCTTACTCAGTTCCGTGAGTTCCACGACAGAGGCCCCGGACATGTCGCCCTGGATCGCTTTGAACTCTCCCATCAGCTCTCTCAACAGAGGAGATTTAGCCGTCAAGTCAAGCTTGCCGTACCCTTGCTTGGTAAAAACCTCTGGTACTAAGTAGCCATGGAAACCGGTAGAGAACGTAAACAGGCTATCGAACTTTTCACCCAGTTGTCGGCGCAGATCCACCTGTGTGCGGTATTGGGGCATGCTTTTAATCCGCGCATAGATCAAACGTTCGGGCGACAACCCTTCCAAATTATTGGTCGCAACGGCGATCAGCTCTTGATTTGGCACTAACTGTTGGTCGTAATCGCCACTGAACAAATCTTCGATGAGCAGAGAGAGTTGAGCCAACTCATCTGAAGATAATTCCCCCTGATCTTTCAGAATATCCACTAGATACGCTTGCAGCTCTTCTATGTTGAGCTGGTCGCGGTCAAACAACATTTGGTAGTAACGCAAAATTTCAAAGATTCGGCTTGGATTACCCAAATTGACGTATACATACAACTCGCTACTGATCAATTCTTCTAACTTCGGTAACAAGATTTGATGAAGCTGTTTTTCGTACGTTTTGTAGATGGTCTCTGCCGTTTCACCTTGCTTGATACTGACGAGCTTATGCCAAGGTTTAGGTTGGATACCAGCAATCACAACGTCGCCCAACTCAACCAAGACCGCCACCAAATCAGACATTGAATAGTCTTGGCTTAATGCTTGGATATCCGACTGGTAGAAACGAATCTGAGAGATAGCCGCACTGCGCCAGTTTTCATCCGCCGTCCAGTTATCCCTTAACTTCAGGCCTCCAATCACCATTAACGCCATGATTGAGACCAAGATCGCTGAACGAAAAGCCAAATATCCCGCATGTCGCCACTCGTTGACGCCCACCAGATTTTTCTCTGGAAGTATGACTTTACTGAAGATTCGCTGCGTAAAGTAGCCACGACGACTCGGTTGCTGCTCTTTGGTCTCGAGGCGATTGAACTCTCCGCGCTCCGCGACAGAGTGAGTTAACAAGTCATGCTTGATGCCTTTTTGCCCCGATGACATTAAATAAGCGCCACGGAGCCAAACCGCTTCACGCACACGGTTCTCTCGACCGATCTCGCTCAGAAGCTCATTGATCCGCTCAAACACAATTCTCAACTGATAAGGCCAAGCGAGTATCGCTTCCGCCTTGTCCACATTGGCATTATTGAGTTGTTCAAACTGTTGCAAGGCCAGCGCCTCAATCAGCTTGTGACTCTGTTGCTCAAAGTCATGTTTGTCATAGCGGCGTGACACATCATAGTCACAAGTAATGCCGAAAGGGTTTTCAGAATCACAAGCGGTAAAGCCTTCAAAGAAATCGATGAAATCCGCAATGCCATCGGCTTTAGAAAAAGCCATATAGACGGGCAGAACCAGATCCAGTGCCCCTCCCATTGATAAAATGGCTTCCTGGTAGATCGCCGCTAACTTTGAACGTTCTTTATTGTCCGTTACGACCAAACGCTCACAACCAATCACCGTTAGGATCCCATTAAGACCTTGGCGAGGACGATACTTTAAAAGCTGTTTGGCAAGAACGCCCCACAACGCTTCGTCGATGCCTTCACTGTCGAATATGCGATGACCAACTTCGACGACAACCGCGTGATCATTGCTCCAAAAGCGCAGGTACTGCTCGGTATCACTGTCGTGCTCGGTGCGTTCATTGATCGGTTCAAACCCATTTTGAAGCAAGACCGAACTTTTGGCGTCTTGCTCACCTCCGAGCACCAAGTACCAAGGGAGACGGTATAAACTGTCAAGCTTGTTGCGCCCTTGCCCCAGTATTTTTTTGACCGCCAGACGAAACAGCTGTTCGATCACTCTGGTGTCTTGCTTCAATAAGACCGACTGATCGTGCTCTTCTGACGTCGTTTTAGACTTTGCCCGCTGGCGCCACCAGTAGATCACCGTCACACTCATAATTACCGCGGTAAGGCTCAGCGCGACCCACTTGATCCAAGCCGGCTGTTCATCAGGTAACCACAACCAAAGTGCAAGCGTCCCCATCAGCGCACTCATCACCACAAATATTGACAATATCTTTTTACCCATCTTACTTCTGCGCTCTTTTGATTGTGGCGTTTAATCCAAAACGAACATTTAGCTCATTCTTCAACTTACGTATGGTTTTGAGGTCTTCACCTGCATCCAGATACAGCTCGATACCATGCTCGCTTTCCCGCGTGAATGACTCATACCCCGCTTGGTTAAGCTCAGACGACAACCGAAGGGCATCACTTGGTCGAGAGAACACCGCTAAGATGATCTCCCATTCCAATGCTGCGACTTGCTCTTCCTTTTTCTCGCCTTGGAGATCAGGGGTGTCGCTCACTCGACCTAAATCATCATCCGTACTCAAATACACCAAATCACTGTTGGATTTCTTGAAACTGACGCCCGACATGTCGATGGCTGAAAACTGTGTCAGCAGCGGTTGACTGCGGCTGTGGTACCAATATTCTGTAAAGCCATACGCACACCCAAGAAGCAAAAACGTGACCGCCATCGTTTTCGCCATACTGATCATTAGCCACGGCTGTTTCCCTTCCTTTAGCACTGGCGTTTGAGGCACAGGCATTGGCGTTTCAGAGCGATAGTGGCGAATTAATCCGTAAGCTCGGGCAGTGATGTCATAAAGTTGACTATCATCGCCATGGCGATAGCGTCCTTTGAAACCCAATGACAGTAAGACATACTGCAACTCAATGAAGTCCACCAGTTTGCCTGGTTGCTGACTCGCTTTTTCCAGCAACACAAAGAAAGCTTCGCCACCGTTGCGCTGTGAAAAAACTTTGCTCAACAAAGAGTGGTTTTCCCATCGAGCCCGGTCCCCCCACGTGGTATACAGCACGGCTTCATCAAAAGCGGCGCAGAGTACAAAACAGCTTTTCTCAATCACACTTGGGTGATAATCCAAGTGCAAACCCCGTAAACGAAACGCCTCGATCGCCCCTAACAGCTGTTGGCGAAAGCGGTTGATATCTCTCGGAGCGCCTTGACGACGTATGGTGACGAGTATACCGAGCAGCTCGGTCGCCGCATTCATTAAAGGACTCCCGTAGACCGTCAGTCCTTCGATTAATCGTTCGGTCCCTGAAGTATCGACATTTGGGGCTTCTCTTCGCTCCCGTATTTGAGGTTGTTCGCTCGCCGTACGTTGAAGGCGAACCGTTGGCTCTTCGTTGAATAATCCCGCCATCTCACACCTACCTAATCACATGGAAGTCGACACGAATGTCATCGATTCGTTCGTCGATATGTAACGCGATTGCCTCGTCTCGCTTGACAAGGGTTTGCCACAAGTCCGACTTAGTGTCGACTTCGAAATAGGCAGCATCGTTCAACGATTTAAGCTCCGACGGAGCATACGGCAAATGACGTAATGGAATGCCAGACAGCGCATTACGCACCAACCCTGCGATATCACTGTTGCCGGCTAACTTAGCAGCGCGAGGGAACTCTTCACCCAAGCGAGTCGCCCCAATAGACGACGACACCACCATGATAAATCGACCTTCATGATACAGGCTGCGATCGTCCACTATGGTGCGCAGCAAACGACGACTAACAAACAGTTGCTTGTCCCAAGCTAAGGTGGAAACATTGTCAATTTGCACTTCGCGTAACAAGACTAAGAGCTCGGAGAACACCGTCGAAAACACCGCGTAGAGATCGTCTGGGTTCCAAGCAGGAAAAGATTTTGGCATCTTACCTTCAAGCCCTTGCATCTGACCGGCCATCGACACACATTCTAGGTACAGGTGTCGCGTCAATAACGTAGGATCGAGATGCCACTGTTCAAGTTTCGGCATCCAACTCCCCAACACCTGTAGCCATAGATAGTCACGCATCAAAGATTGGTAACTTTTGCTGTTTGCCTCTGCCTGAAGGCGGGCATGAATGGCGCGCGAACGGTACTGAACCTGTGCAAACACATCCGCGATACAATCAGACAAATAAGTCGAGACCCCAAAATGCAAACACTGGGGAACAAAGGCTTGATTGAGCACAACCGCACCCTCAGACTTATGCTCACTGATTTCCGCGATGGCCAACAAGACAAAGTCCTCAAGCTCATCCCCTTCAAGCTTGAGTTGTATATTCAAAATGGCCAATTCCAACGCGGCGGGATCACTTTGCTCTCGGCTTGTGTCATACACAGGATGTTCCAGAGCACGGTGCCTTAATCTGGCGTCCTCGCCCACATCTACGGCGCCTGGTCGGGTAACCGGAAGCGCCAAATACACTTTTTTGTGATGGGTGTTTTTAGGCACATCAACGACCAGCGCTTGATCAACCACAAAAGGGGTACCATCTGGGAATATCCCTTTAGCACGGCGCACAGAGACTTTGCCAATATTGAGCATTGAACGATCTAACTCGAGGTGCGTAACACCGAAGCACTTCGGGCTGACTTGACCTGCAAACTCACGCGTGAAGTTCTCAACATAGCGCTCTTGCTGCTGGAAGTGCTGGGGCGATAAAAACATCCCCTCACTCCATACAACTTTATTGTTGTCCATTATTCTTCTTCCCCAGACACCGTAAGATTGATGCCATCTACTTCTATGTTGATTGCCGCCGAATGGACAATAACAGGTTGATAAATCACCTTATTTTTTGCTTCGCGATAATCAGCGAACCCCGCAATGACACCGATGAATTGAACGCCGGCCCCCAATGGAATAACCTCCTGACGCGATTCACCTGGCAACAAGCTTGGTAATTGACGCACAACCGCTAGCTCAGACTTTAAGATCCCCTGATCGTCGTCATAGATTTGAATAAAATCCGCTTGCTCAAACGCATTGCGTTTGGTGAGTTGGTACACTCGCAGCTCCACTGGAGAAGGTTTACCTTCTGCATTCGGGTTAATGTTTGTTGCCGCCGACAGATTAACGACCAACCTTGGTTGCCCTAAGTCCTCACTCCATAAACTGCAGCCAGACAACCACAGCGCCAGCAGCGGTACCCAAAATCGAATATTCATCACTTTTCCCCTTCTAAATTTCTCTGAAGACGCAGCGCCTCTCGAAAGTACGCTTGAAACTTCACTTGCCAGTCACGATTGTCGACCTGACGATGAAAGTAATGTTTGTACATCTCCCAATACTTAGGCTTGCGAGACCAAAACCCGTTACCAGACAGCTCATCAAACATGCTCTCCATGGCAGTTGGTGAAATGTCTGACAACAAACGGGTCAACGCCATTTCTAAGGCTTTGTCAGTTCGGTCTTGGGAGCGTTGGTCATGATGTTGCAATTCCGCTAACGCATAGGCTGTAGGGCGAACAGACGTGCCGAGATCCGGATGACGAGCAGCAGACACCTCCGACGGTGGGAAGATCGCCCTGACCTCAGCCTCGGCAAGCGGGTCCTCATCCGCAGATTGAAACTCAAGATCTAACGACGCCGCCGCCTGTTGAGGAGGAGGGACATGGGCGACAAACGGATCGTCATCAACCACATCCAACGTGGAGATCACGACCTCCGGTTCATCCACTTCTTCAGTTGGGATCTCACCAACGATAGGAGTCTCTTGACTAAACGGGTCGTCTCCAAAAGGGGAATGACGCTCCGCTCCCAATCCAGATTTCACAACAGCAAGATCAGGAACAAAACACGACACCAGTAGGCGGTAACGACCGATATCCAGCACGTCTCCATCGCTAAGAGTCGATTGGTTTCCATTCCCTAATGGCTTGTCAGATCCATTGATAAACAACCCGTTGGTACTGTTGTCGGCAATTTGGTACCCACGCGAATTCTTGCGAATGATCGCATGCGTTCCCGAAATTTCCCGACTGGCATCACTGAGCTGCAATGTGTTCCCGAAAGCACGACCGATATCACCACCGTCTTCAGGAAAGGCTTGATTCCACTCGGCAATGCTTTCACCGTCCGGAGAACTGATTATTCTGATTGATAGAGGCATATAATTGACCTGTCATTAAATCCATATTGAACGCTAACGGCACTGTTCGGCCGCGTCATTAAACTCCGCCAGAAAACGGGGATATCGCTTGATAAAGGCTTTGGAAAAGTACACCCCCAAAGACTGGGACTGAACACGAGTACGGGATATGGCTCGGTAGCTAACGCCCATTTTTTTGATGGTTTCGTCGATCACGGCGTCATTTCCTAAGATGGCACCGACTTCGCCGTTGAGCAGTAACTCAATCAACGCTTTAGGGGTTCTTGGTTTTTTACTGACGCGATAGCCGTTTTTCTGTAACCAAAACCATTTGTTCGAGCCAAACAACGCCGCCACCTTGATTTGAGACTTGAACATCGCACTGTCGACCTCCGTCGAATCCGACAGAGAAAACCAACTCCAATTCTGCTCTTCCAAAGGTGCGGAATACTCAGCATACTCATCGCGTTTGCTGTTGTGTGAAGCCAAGAAAAAACCATGTTGAGACCCAACTTCAGTCATCAGTTGCGCGCGGTCCCATTTGGTCATGGTCAGTTGATAGGGCTGATCCAGATGGCGCATTACGCATTTTACTTTATCGATCCCTGGGCCTTTCATTACCCCGTTCTCTTGATACTGGTAGGGAAACCACTCTTGCGTTGCGAGCAGTAAACGGTCTGGTCGACTGAACGCCCACGCCGATTGACTGCTACTTCCAATGATTAGCAGCAGAAATAGAACGATTCTCATGGTGTATGCTCCTCCATGCTCATGCCCGCAGAGCGCACAACACTGCCATCACTGGCGTAGATGTCACTCGCCATTTCGAGCAAAACGAATGGTACAGGGGTGTTGACTCGCTCAGCTTGTTTAAAACTGATCGCAATATCAGGGGGGGACAGGAGTCCAACAGGTAAAGAATGAGGCTTTACCCCTTCGTTCAGAATGCGAAGACCATAGAGCGCCGCTTGATGTGCGTTGTTTTCAAACCCGACACCAACCGACATTAACGCACTTTGCGCACTGGCATTGACCGCATCCGGTACTGCCGTCAGCAAAGGTAAACGCTGCGAATACTGGTTTATCTCATCAATCCGACTGAGCAAACTCGAACTGCCAGTTAACCAAAGCAGTGAACGCTCAAACGTATCATCACCAACTCGCATGGCTTGCGTTTGCGCTGCCATGCTTTCTTCTAGCGTTTGTCCGGGTTGGGTTTCATCCACTTCAATAGGAAAAACTCGCACACCTTGCTTTTCTGCTTCCATTTTCAGTGGTAGGTACTGAGTCAAGTAAGCACTGGTGTTGGTTTTGGCATACAGCACACCAATTTGCGTCAAGCTTGGTCGGAAACGACGTAAGAAGTTAAGCGTGATATCCGCTGGCAAGTTTAAAGATGTATACGCAAAGTTGTTTCCACTGCTTTGGTAGTTGTCTGTCAGCCCCATCAAGACAGGATCTTTGGCATTAACTGAGATCACCGGCAGTTTTCCGCCCGAATAAACCTCATGAAGCGACACCGTCGCCCGCGATCCCACGCTGTAAATCAGAGCCGCCTCGCGTTCCGCCGCATGCGTCCACGTTCGCAACTGCTGCTGAGTCGCTGGCAATAAGAACACTCGAAATGAGACATTAGGCATCTCGCGACGAAAGACTTTGAGCATGGTGGAGAGGGCCACATCGTAAGAGTCCGCTTTGCGTGAAATAAGCACCCAGACACGCGGACGTTCTGCGCGCGGCGCGAACACAACGTCCCCCTCTTGAGCCTTTATTTCCCACTCCACCGAATGATTGTCTCTGAGCGGTTCTCCCAACCACTGAGGCCATTTCGCCTGAACGAACGATGACATCGTCACCCACAGCAAAACTCCCATCAACCTCTTCATGACTGCCCCTCCATGCTTGGCGTTCGATCAAGAAGCCACATCGTCGCCCCGGCGAAACCAAAGAAGATCGATAGGGTGAAAAACGCCCAAGTGTGTCCCAAATGAGTCAGCAGTGCTCCAACAACAATGGATCCCAAAACATGTCCGAGTCGCTCAAGGAAGCGATACGTTGACGCGACTGAGTTCGCGTTCGCGCCCTGAGTCGACGTCACTACGTGCGTCACAACTGGGGCGTTGATCAATCCGTGGGAAATCCCCATGACTAACATCGCAAACGTGGCAAGTAAAACCAGATACGTTATGTCTTCAAAACGGAAAGAAAAAGACAACAAAATAAGTGAGACAGCACCGACGCCACTGCCAAGACACAGCGCCCATTTCGCCGAGCCTACTCGGTCTATCATCGGTGACACCTTGCCGCTAACAAATAACACGGAAAAAGCGTACGCCATCAATACTTGACCGATGCTCTCTCGCTCTACGCCGGCATTCGATAACAAGATAGGTACGGCAAAAAACACGACACCTGTGAGCATCATTTTGGTCGGGATCCCTACCAGCAACATTGTGCGCATAAACGAAGGGACTCGCATCAGTGCTGACGCATCTTTGACCATGGCGGTGAAGTTTTCTTTTAACGTCCCCTGCTTTGTGGCTTGCATCGCCATCGAAGGGAGAGTCAACGCGAACAGATACATTAACCCCCCAACAAACACCGCCAACATGAAGATGCCCTGAACCCCCACAGTGTCCGCCAAGAGCGCACCAATTGCGGCGCCTGAAATAAAGCCCGCATTAAAGCAAAACACGATAATACCGGCGGCTTGCGTTTTGTTGCTTTGATCGCTGCAGCGCAAGATATACCCTTGCACAGCAATGAAGATCGTGGCTTGACCCACCCCTGAAATCAAACGAGCCACGAGCACCGTCATCAATTGAGAGTCATACGCCAAAAGTAAGCAACCCAGCGACGACAGTATGATCCCTGACCCCAACACTTTGCGGATATCCCACACTTCGAGTAATCGCGCCACCGGCAGTAATGTCGCAGCAAATCCAACGAAGTACAGGGTGAAAAAGTACGAGGACCAACTTTCACTCGCGCCACTCTCCACCGCTATCTGCGTCAAATATTGCGGCAATACGGGCGCCATCAATGACTCCATCAATACCGTCACAAGCAACAAAGGTTTCACTTTTGCTAACACGGCCTCATTGTCAGATTGTGCCTTGGAGTGACAAAGCAAACGCACAAATGCAAAGCAGATGAACGCACACCCAGCGAACAAGATCGCAAAGTTTTTCAGCGTTTTCAGGAGTTGAGCCAGCAATGCCTTGGGATCAAAGGCCACCGTAACTTGGCTGCCTTTGGTATCCTCCACAAGAAACGCAGCCATACTCTCCACAGCCATGGAATCGGCGCGAGCCTGACTTTTGGCGATCATCGTATTCCCTTGCGACACGGAGATGGATGAAACTTCAGGATTGGACTGACGAAAACTGTCCAACATTCGATCAATACCGCTGACTTGCTCGTACCCAATTCCAGCACTCAATACAGGCGCTAATCGCTGCGTTACGATGTTGGCCATGGAGTCGGCTTTGTTCTCCAAACCCGACTTATACAGAGCCCCCACCATTAAAAATACACTCGTGGACATTGCCAAAAACACCCCGCCAAATGCGGTAAAGTAGATCTTAGGATTGGCACTTCGAAGCACAAAAAACACAAACGCGGCGGTCAAAAAGAGCACCAACCCCAGCATGGGTTTGAAGTGCCCATCAATTGTCTTGGCAATCTCATGATCACTGAGCATCACTTCCAATGCTCCCACCTGGGTAAACTTGTTGTTCAAAGGGATGCTGACCAAGCTTCCGAGCATGCTTTCATCGGTATAGCGATACAATTCTTGTTGTCCCGAGATCACGCGGATATCGACCACTGACGAATCGGCATCTGCGATGGGAGCCAACACTTTTTCTAACCCCGCAATGTCAGGCAGCGGGACCCCAGAGTTCAGCACTTGCTCTATACCGATTCTGGCCGCTTCCGTTTGGGCTAGAATGGCGTCTCGGCTTTGTTGTTGATAGCTTTTCAATGCCTGGGCATAGCCCACGACGAAGATCAACATCAGTGACAACAGGACCAATAACGCCCCAAGCATCAAGCGACTGTATTGCTTAAACGTGTTCAACCATTACTCCTGCAAAGCATCAAATTGCGCCGTTAGGCAGTGGGCCAACGCCATCGGTCTTTTCTGTTTTAAGAAAGACAGACGATTGAAGACCAGTGACTGGACGAGATCTGTGTAGTCCATGCCTTCACGGGCTAAGTCATGGCAAACCAAACTGACGTTGTCCCCTTGAGGGCGTTTAAGGTCCGGCTTTGGATTCGTTTCCAAAACGTACACTTTGCCAGTGCTATCCATACGTAAATCAACGCGAACCAGCGTTTGAAGACCCAATTGGCGGTAAATTTTCTGCCCAATCGCTGCCAGTTCACTACGCAGAGGTTCGTCGGTGACCGCAATCAGACGATCTTGGGTGATGGGTTTTACGTCCATAGACGTAAAAATCGGCTCGTCCTCGCCAAGCACACGCTCAGTGATAGAAAAAGCCAGCGGTGTATCCGACTGTGTAAGCTGACCAGACTTGAAAATGAACTCGCCTGCCACCGCCACCACAAATTCACGACCGCCGAGAAAGGGTTCGATCATCACCGTGTTCCCCGTCGCTGCACGCACTTTCTCGACCACCCCTGCCAAGGCCTCTCTCGAAAAGACCGGGTAAACATGGATCGACGCTCTCCCAGACACAGGCTTTACGATAAACCCATCCGAAAACTGCGCCTCAATTTGGTCAATCGCGCTTTGCTTGACGTCATCCTCGAAGCGTTCGTCAATGCCTATAGTAATAAAAGGTGTCGTCGGTAATCCCGCGGCGTGGATCTCATGCTTAAAGAGGTGTTTGTTATCCAATATGCCTGCCGTCATTGGCGAATGTCCGACGTAAGGGACGCCCAACATCTCCAATGTGGATGGCAGATGACACATCGAATCAAATCCCTGAAGTCCCCCGCTATTGGTGATCACTAAGTCAATGGCTTTGTCTTTCAACTGCTGAGCAAGATCAATGTCCTCAGCCAATACCTCCACATGTTGAAAACCCGATTCTCGCAGAGCATTCGCGATATCGTGCGCCACAGGTTCGTACGTCTTAGTTGAACGCGGGCTTAAGTTCTCGAAAATAAAGCTCTCCGCGCGCGCTTTGTCCCCACCGTGGATCACGGCGACAGTGAGGTTGTGTCGAATCCATTCCAGTTGTGACTTAGAAAAAACAGGTTGCGTCATCTATATCTTACTCATGATGTAACGTTGCTAACGTGGGAGCGCTGACATCGCCCCTAGCAACAAAAAAATCAAAAACTCACGTCGTTGTTGGTCAAGGCAGCGGTGATCACTCACCGCTGCTTAATGTGAGGTCTAACGCCTCTTTATCACTTGTTATTGAATGCGAATGTCGAACAAGCCATTGCTGTCGACACCAACATGTACCGCTTCCACCGGCTGGTTCTCGCTCATGCGTTGAATGCATTGATTCGCCAAGTTAGGCATCAATTGACGATTGATGATTTGTTCAATGGCTCGCGCCCCTGTTTCCGGGGACTCATTCAGATGAACTAACTGCTCAATCACTTGTGGGTCGTAATCAAAGCTCGCCCCGTAGTGTTCATCAACACGCTGGCGAATTCGCTGAAGAGATAACGCCGCGATCTTTGCCATTTCGTCGTCATTGAGTGGGAAATAAGGCACAATCGTTGCTCGACCTAAAAACGCTGGCTTAAAGTGTTTTTGCAGTTCAGGAAAGATCGTGTGAGTCAGAGAAGGAACGTCAGGTCGCTCTTCTGAGCAAGCATCCACGACGGCACTGTCCGCGGCGTTTGAGGTCATGATGATAATGGTGTTGCGAAAATCGACATGGCGACCTTCGCTGTCTGAAATCGCCCCTTTATCAAAGATTTGATAGAAGATGTCATGCACACTTGGGTGCGCTTTTTCCATTTCATCCAGCAGGAGTACTGAGTAAGGGTTTTTGCGTACCGCTTCCGTCAAGACGCCTCCTTTTCCGTATCCAACATAGCCTGCTGGCGAGCCCAGCAGCATCGAGACCTTATGCGCTTCCTTAAACTCCGTCATGTTAATGGTGGTGATATTACGCTCGCCCCCATACAGCAAATCAGTTAAAGCCAACGCCGTTTCGGTTTTGCCGACCCCACTCGGTCCACACATTAAGAACACACCGACAGGCTTGCGCGGATCCGTTAATCCCGCTCGCGAAAGACGTATCGCCTGTGACAACTCAGCAATTGGGGTGATCTGGCCAATAACACGTTCACCAATGTGTGACTCAAGCGCCATCAGTCGCTCGACCTCTTGGCTTAACATGTTGCCGACAGGGATCCCAGTCCACAGTGCAACCACCTCCGCGATCGTCTGTGCCGTCACCTGAGGCAGAACCAATGGCTGCTCGCCTTGCAGTTCGGCCAATGCCGCCATTTTCTCAGATAGCGTGTCTCTTAGTTCATTGGACGTGATCTCGCCCTGATCTTGCAGCTCCTCATCCAGACGAGTTTGCAATTCGAGGATTGACGTCACTAAATCACGCTCCTCATTCCAGCGTGATTCAATGGCCTGATGTTCAGCCTCTAAGGTAGTCAACCGCTGCTTTGCCGCCGCTAATCGAGGGTCATCCATCGACCATAAGGCCGCTTCATGCGATAGCGTGTCAATTTCATTGCGGGTATAGCGAATTTGCTCTGCCACCGCCTCCATTTGACGTGGAGTGGCACTTTGGCTTAACCCAATTCGTGAACACGCAGTGTCCAACAAACTGATCGCCTTGTCCGGCAACTTGCGTTCGGGTAAATAACGGATAGACAACGACACAGCCGCATCAATGGCTTGCTGCATCACTTTGACACTGTGGTGCTTTTCCAAGCTTCGTTTAACGCCGCGTAGCATATGCACCGCATCCTCAGCACTCGGCTCGTCAACAGACACGACTTGAAAGCGTCGCGTCAGTGCCGCATCCGATTCAAAGTATTGTTTGTACTCCGCCCACGTCGTCGCCGCTAAAGAGCGAAATTCCCCCCGAGCCAGGGCTGGTTTAAGAATGTTCGCCGCATCGTTTTGACCTGCAGCGCCTCCGGCGCCAATCAGCGTGTGTGCCTCATCAATAAACATGATGATCGGTGTCGGCGATTGCTTAATTTCATTGATGACATCTTTTAAGCGATTCTCGAATTCCCCCTTAATGCTCGCACCCGCTTGGAGTAGGGATAGATCAAGGCTTCGCAGCTCAACATTCTCGAGCGCAGGCGGGACATTGCCATTGACAATTTCTTGTGCCAATCCTTCAACGATAGCGGTTTTTCCCACACCGGGATCACCGACTAAGATGGGGCTGTTTTGACGTCGACGGCACAAGATGTCAATCGCCTTACGAATTTCATCACCACGCCCCGTGATCGGGTCTAACGTTCTGCTTCGTGCGGCCTCCGTTAAATTTTGCGAGTACTTGTCCAAAGCCGGCGTGGTGGAATCACCACGGGCTGAGACCATGCTTTCGGACGTCTCCGAGATTGGACTGGGCGTATTGGCCACCAAAGCCTGCTGGCGCAACCACTCTGACGATAACGTTGTCACCCAGCCACTCAAGACACCATTGTAAGTGCTCTGTTCCATTCGCTGTTTAAGCACCATGAGAACGTGATACTCGTTGACAACCGATTGTTGATTGTTCAGCGAGGCTAACATCCAGGCATCTTTCAGTAACTCAACCAACTCTGGTGACAGCGCGGGGGACGAGTCATTCCCACGAGGTAACCCTGTTAAATGAGCATGACAACGCTCGAGGATTTGAGCTTTCGATAAGGATGCTTGTTGCAACGCCGCATCCCATCCTTTACTTTGCTGCAGCAATAGTAAGAACCAATGTTCTGGCTCTATCGAGAAATGAGTATGGCTGACACATTCACCAGCGGCTGACTCTAAAGCGTTTTTTAACGCTGGTGTCAGCCTTTTAACCAAGCTCTGCAGTTCAATGTTGATCATTCTTTTTTCCTAACTTTTCGCCAGTGGCATTTCCACAAACTGTGGTTGGGTTGATTGATTGTCCATCCACGCAGACTGCCCTATTCGCAGTGCTTTCTGATGGTCGGAAGAGAGCGTGACTCGCGGCAGGTACTGGCTTCGCACTTTCATGTACAAAGCAAACTTGGTATTGACCCCCATGTAACTGCGCACCATATGATCAATCGCATGTATCATTTTCTCGTCATGCCGAATGGCAAGGTAATGGGCGTAGTTTCTGGGACAAATTTTGATCGCGAGTTTGTGCCCGAGCATCGGTGTACTCTTCCCTGCCAACGCACCTATCCCAAGCTGTTGATTCTGACCACTCTGCCCAATTTGGGTTAACGAACATTCCGTAAGAGGGAGGTACTCTAGTCCACTTCGGGCGATATCAAACTCCGCATCAAAATAGTCCTCCAGCAACGCTTTCAAAGCGAGCGGACACGTCAGCTTCAGCCCAAGCAATCCGGTGTATTGCACCAAGTGATCTTCGGGTATAGCGCGCATCTCTCCCGTCTGACCAGCCAGTGAAGACAGCATGCCAGTCATCGACTGACGGTGTTGGTTCCAATGGAAGTGCTCTTCTTCAACTTGATAGGCCAGATCGTGTTTTTGTTCGGTCTCACAATGCAGGCGGTAATAGCGGTTGTTAAACGTGTCAAAGAAATCACAGGCGGCTTCGTCCCCCCGTTTAAATCGCGCTGAGAGCGCGCCGCTGTACATCGCTCGGGGCATCGCTCCTCCATTGCCAGACAACGCAGCAACCGAAGTTGACACGATGAATGTCCCAGCTCGGTCAGACGTGACTTGAGACACCTGAGTCTGGTAATAGGCAGGAAGAACTTCGGCTTTGAACCTGACTTCAGGTCGTTGCCCCGCCAGATGCGCTTGATGCTTGAACATCTGCCACGCCTTTTCCAACTGACCCGCGAAGCCACCCGAGGTCAATCGACTTACAATAGACTCTTGCACCCGGTTCTCCTTGGGAAGGACAGATAAACACCATCTTGTCCTTCGAGATAAACATCCAACTGCGTGAAGCTGTTAAAGCCCGCAAAGTAGGCAAAGAATCGATCCAGTAAGTGGGCAAACAAAGCAATGCCCCCATTCACGTTACTGGCTTCTAACGTCACAGCGATCTTTGTTCCGTAGGCAAAACACGTTTTGCCAGAGACACGGAGCGGTGCCACAACCTGCTCTTGGGTAATCTCCAGTAGGGCATCAATATATACTTGGTTCTGCACGGCTTGATTGTGGTTGTACAACTCCAGTACATTTCTCAAGGTAGCCGTTGGATTGTCGGTACCCAAAATGGCATGGTAGTTAAAATGCAAGTGGCACAGCAGCGCCCACACATTCTTATTGGCGTCTCGACTTCGTACTGGCAACGTCGGCCTGCGTGACAAACTCATTGTGGCAGGTATTGTCAGCGCATCACGACAAGCAATTTGACTTGTTACTGGGAGTGAACCTGCGCTCACACCATCGCTAGCCGTGGTGGTGACAGTCCAGACGCGCTCCCCTACCTTCGCACTGACGTGTCCCAAGTCTGCCACTTTCAAACTGCTGCTCAGCACCCCTCTTTCATGGATACTTTGCACAAGTTGCCATCGCAATGAATTGTTTGTGCTGGTGTATTTTTCCCCGTACAGAGGCGGCACCACACACGGTTCACCCTCTGTAACGTCCACCACTTCGTCGACAGAAAATACTTCCAAATCACTGCGTTGATTGCTGTCGAGATATACCGGATATTGCTTCTGGCTGAAGTCAATATGGATAGGCTCAGAGATCTTGCTGTGCAAGTTCACTAAAGGGACGCTAAACAATGAAAAGTGCTGGGTCTGGATGCTTCGCGCCTGCTCCACACTGATTTCATCAAGGAAGATTTGAAGCCGACATTCCGCCCCTAGACGTCGTTGACCAAGGCGCGTCAAATCGAGACTAAACCCCTGAAAACGGTCGGGAAACATAAAGAACTCAGTCAGCAGTTTGAACCCACCAAAACTGGCTGCCTGGTAGGGCAATACCGTGTTCTCAGCGTCAAAACCAATGGGTTGCAATGCCGATGGTCCCAGTAGCACCGCACCGCCTTCGCATTGAAGTGCCACCTGAGCAACACCTTGAGCCAAGACATCATAAAGACGCAAAGCAAAGTGGCTTTCTCCTTTGAGGTGCAGAGTGAGGCTTTCCATACCCAACTCACTGAGTTCAATGCCTTCATCGGTCGCCGTGATGGTCAGCTCCAACATTGCCTTCGCACTCTCTGCCCCTGATGGCTTAGCCAGCTCAAAAGGTGCAAATAACACGTCGGCTGACGAGACGGAGATCGGAAAAATCTCGATGTCCTCCGTCGTTCGAAACACTAACGGCTCTTCCCCTTCCCCCATTAAGTCGAATTCCGTCTCTTTGGGAATCATATGCTTAGCATTGGCGTCCTTCTCCACCTCAAAATCCAGCATGGTATAGGACGGGATCGGTCTTAAGTAATGCGGAAACAGCAAGGTAACCAAGCTTTCGGTCAGTTCCGGATAAGAGTCATCAAGACGCTGCTGTAACTTACCGTTCATCAGTGCAACACTTTCGATCAGACGAGCGATCTGTGGGTCATCAATACTGTCTTTGCGTATACTGAGCGCGCGCGCTGCCCCTGGGTGGCGCTCGGCAAATTGTGTGGCTTCATTGCGAATAAAACGCAGCTCTTGTTCAAAATAGGAAAGCAATGAATTAGACAAAATTAGACTTCCTTACATCAAGTTTGTTGCTGCTGAGATCCAGAAAGGAGTCCAACACGATGGCTTCATCGCCAAGATCGGAGTGGACCACAGCAGACAGACGAAAACTCAGTTGGTTCGTCGCGTTTGTCCCTTCCTGCACCTCAATTTCAACCTGCGTTAAACGTGGCTCATAGAAACGGATTAGCGCTTCAATTTCGTCAATAATGTCGGCAGTGTTTGTTTTACTTTGTGCGCGAGCAATATTTCGCATCCCCAAGCCAGCAATGGTCGCTTCTGGGATAGATGGCTCGTTCGACCATAGAGGTGCCCGACTCGAGATCAAATCACAAACGTTATCCACAATGACGTCGCGGACGGCATCAATGTCATTGCGCCACCCCTGATTGAGTTTTGCCATTAGACTCATTGACTCTCTCCCACTTCTTGTCCAGATACCGACGCGGTCAACACGACTTTGGCGTCCATCATTTCAAACTGATACTGAGGCTGGAGCATGATTTCACACAGATAACGCGTCTTATCGTGTTCTGACTCTTCAATTCGCACATAGCAGGAACGGAGGGGATACCGCGCTAAGATCGAGTCTTCTCCATAGCTCACGTTGCTGATGTATTGATCCAGCCACCGCTCAAGGCTACGTCGACAACTTTCCACACTGTCGTACCGTCCAACCTGATCACGGATTTGTGCTTTGATGTAGTGACCAAATCGGCAGGCCATCAAATTGGTCTGTAGCATTCCTAGTTGACGTTGATCTGGGCTCGGGGCTTGCCAGACGGACTGATTGCTAAAAAATCCTTTTTGATCACTCAAATAAAGGCTCGTTAAGGGCATGAATCCCTGCGCGGCCCAAAAGCCATCGTCCTCTGCAAACAAGTCTACTTTCGTGCGCAGTGATCCAGAGTTCGGCACTACCGCTCCATAGTTTCCAGTGTCATCGTATGAACGCAAAAACCCAAACCAACTGATGCGGTCAAACTCGCGCATCACATTACTCAAGACCAGGTAGCCACTGTTCCCCCATAAGGCACAATGCTCACGTTGTTCTTGGTTAAACAGAAAGCCAGCAGGACAATGCTGATAAGGTTGGCGCATTAAAAACTCTGGCATCACTAAGTGGAGAAAACGTGACGAGCTGCGCCCTCGTAGCAGTTGCCACGACACGAGATCACGGCTGCTTAGAATACGGTCTATACGAGCTCGATCATGCAGTTGTCGACGAGGGTCATCCCCAAAAAAGAGTTCATCAACACCTAACACCATTGGACAAAATGCCATTTCACCCAACTCAGATAACAGTTGAAGAGTGAATAAGTCATCCCACTCTTGATCTGGGTTGTAGTCGGCACTGATCTTATGGTCAACCATGACAAGCCCGAAAGGCACTCCTCCCGCCGTATCAAACTCGTTGGCATATAATTTCTGATACAGCCCCGAATGCTTTAAATCGAATGAATGGTTAAGATCGGAAGCCACCACTTGCCAACTGGCATCGAGCAGCTTAATTTTCACACGACGCTGCGAAACTTGAACCTCTGTTAAAGATTCGATTCCAGTCCAAGACGCTTCCAGTTGCTGAAACTGCGGATGCTGAATGACTTCAGATAGCTGGTCACTGAGCAGTGCATCAAGCTGAGCAATCAAACGAGTAAGCCATGCTTTGAATTGCACTTTTGATTGACGTGGCGCCTTAGCTAATAAGGCCTGCCAGGCGGAAGAGCTTATTGGGCTGAGTGGTATTTCGGAGTCAACTTTCATCAAAAACTCAATGCAAAACATTCGGGGGCTATGAGCCCCCGAATCAGATTAACCAGGGATGTTTGCGACCATACGTAATGAGGTCGTCAATTCTTCCATCTGTAGCCAAGGACGAAGGTAGGCCACCGCTGAATAAGCACCAGGTCGGCCAGCTTGTTCTTCGACGGTGACTTTTGCCTCAACCAACGGGTGCGTGGCTTTCGCATCGTTACCAATCGCATTTGGGTTCACGTACTGATTGATCCAACTGTTCAGCTCACGCTCAACATCGCTTGGATTTAAGTTAGAACCAATGCGGTCACGGCCCATGACTTTGAGGTACTGAGCAATGCGGCTGCTAGCCATCGTATAAGGTAAACGAGCTGAAATTGCGGCGTTTGCGGTTGCATCAGGATCTGTGTAAGTCTTTGGCTTGTGCGTCGTCTGCGCGCCCATAAATACCGCGTAGTTCGTGTTTTTGTAATGCACGAGCGGCAAGAAACCCAGATCACTCAGTTCTTTCTCGCGTTCATCGGTAAAGTTGACCTCAGTCGGGCATTGCTGCAGTAGATCACCGGCATCTGACACGTGCGTAAAGTTCGGTAAGTTTTCAACTTTGCCGCCATTTTCCGTACCACGAATCGCCGTACACCAACCGTATTTTGTGTAGGCTTGAGTCATGAGTAAGCCAAATTCATACGCTGCGTTGCTCCAAACAAACTCGTTGTCTGATGACACAATGGCTTGACCGTTGTCACGTGTTTTCAGCTCTTCAAACGCAAAAGACTTCACTGGCACTGTATCCGCGCCGTAGGGTAAGCGTGCCATTGTCTTAGGTAAGGTCAGCGCTACGTAACGCGAGTCATCGCTTTCACGGAATGCATTCCAACTTGCATACGCTGGCGAGTCAAAGCCTGTAGCGACTGGCTTACCTTCAGCAAAGGTACTGAATGAATTGAAATCGAACATGCCAGCGTTTGCCGCCGCAACAAATGGAGAGTGAGATGCCGACGCGACTTCGCCCATGTAACGAAGCAAGGACACATCTTCATCACCGTAACCAAACTCGTAATCCCCAAGGAGAGCACCGTATGGCTGACCCCCGGCCGTACCAAATTCTTCCTGGTACACCATGTTGAAAAAGCGACTACGATCAATTGCTGGGGCATCTTCGAATTGTTCAAGCAGTTCTTCTTTGGTGTAATCCGCCAGTTTGATCTTTAAATCTGGTCCTAACTCGCTATTTTTAACGAGTTTTTGCAGACCCAGCCAAGACCCTTCCATTTTCTGGAACTCAGCGTTTTGCATCACTGTAGACAACTGCTCAGAGATCTTGCGATCAAGCTGGCCGATGGCTTTCTCAATCGTCAGTGTGAGGTTTTTATCCCACGTAACGGTCCCTTCTAGCGCTTGGGCCGTCATAATGCTCAACAACTCTTTCGTCGTATCGACCGGCGTCTGGGCGGTCGCACTGATCGCACGATCAAGAAAACTCAGTGAAGCCTCTGCTTCTGCCACATTTTGCGTTGCTTGTTGTTCTACCGACATTATTCGCCGCCCTCCTGATTTAAACCAAGTTCCTCAGCTAAGCCATTGATGGCGTCTGTACTTTGTAGAACTTCTTTTAACAAACTCTCGAGATCTCTTGAGCGGTCCGCTTTACTCAACAACACTTTGAGTTGATTACGTGTCTCAACTAACTGCTTAAGTGGGTCGATCTGCTCAACCAGATTCTCCGGATGAAAATCTTTCATCGAGCGAAAGCTCAAATTCACATCAAATTGGGTGTCGTCTTTTGCTAGCTTGTTGTCCACTTTGTACGACAAACGTGGGTGGATTTGCCCCATCACAGAGTCGAAGTTGTCTTTATCAACGCCAGTAAATTCACGCTCTTCAAGCGCGACTTTTTCCGATTCCGGTTTATGGCCCGAGAAATCACCAATTACACCGACGACAAACGGCAGTTCTTTGGTTTCAACAGCACCATTGGTTTCCACGTCGTACGTGATGCTGACTCGGTTCTTACTGACGCGCTTGTGTTGCGAGTTCAATGACATAACAGTGTCCTAGTTTAGAGATTGGCTAAAAACAGGCGCACTATGAGCGATAATGCGCCTTGAAGGATTACTTACCAGACGTCATTTTTCCGGTCGGTAAGTCGTAGGTCACAACGCCGCCGCTTTGCAGCTCGCCGCCCACTTTTTCATAGTGGTGCTTCTGAGAAATCGACGTGTAAGACAGCGACAGGCTCTCAAAAGGTTGTGAGCCGTCTGTACCGCTCACGTTGTAAGAAACCAAACGTGCTTTTTCGAGTTTGATTTGGAAGTACACTTCCACACCTTGGCCTTCGTTCGCTGGTTTCGTGAACGCGATCTCAACCGTACGACCGTCTTTGCCTGGGTTAAATAGGTAAGACAGAAGGTCTTCCGACGCACCATCCACTTCTTTAGTGACACTGACTTCGCTCACGCCAACCATACCGGAGTCAGCATTGGTGCTGTTACCAATGTCCATCGCAACGTTACGTGCACCGCCCCACGCATAGGAGTTGATAGCAAACCAACCATCATTTTTGCCCTCAGCCGTTTCAAGCTGACCAATTGTTGCCGCCCCTTCAACTTGAAGATCGCTAACGCGCATATAAATACTTGCCATGTTTTTTCCTTATTTTTAAAAAGACGATTACCAGCTCAAGCCAGATTTCGCTGAGGATTTAGGTTCGTCATCTTGTTGAGGTTGGGTATCGACAGGGGAAGTCTGTGATACTAACTCTTGGGCACTTGGTGCTTCCGAAACTTGCGGAGCCACCGAAGGCACCGGGGTGATCGCTGGGCGTGTCACTTCAGGCAGAGTCACCTGCTCAAGGTGATTGAGCCCAACGGCATTAAACATTGCACTGACCGAGTCAGCGCTTTTCTCTGCCATCATCTCTTGCAACAACTCTGGCAGAGGGAGATAGCCCCAACGAATCACCTTCTCTAACATGAAAGCGCTAGGACTATGCGGCTCGCTTTGGCGAAAATAGTCCGCGATCTCTCTCAATAGATGGAACGCCAGATCACGGTTCATATTGTTGAGCGCGCCCAACGCGGACAAGTTCCCAGCATGGAGGTGCTGTGACGTTGTCTCAGGCTGCAAAGGCTCCGATGTACAAGTCGATGGCTCAATAATCGTGGACTCGGAAGCCACAGAAGGCTCATCAGCAGGCGCTGCGGCTTTCGGCTCCGTCGTCGCCGTCACTTTGATCCCAGTGAGATGAAATAGCGCTTGGTCCACGCGACGCAGTAATCCCGTCACGAAGCCAAAATTGGCCGCTTTGACGCCTAATGCTTGGCTTCGCTGAGCGACGTTTACGCGTAATCTATCCAACTGCGCGAGTGCTTGGCTCAAATTGTCCAATTTAGCGGTGATGGCAGCGCGCTCTTGAGCGACTACTGCGGAGAGAGACGACTTTAATTGACTGGTTTCACCTCGGCGCTCAGCGCTTTGGTAGTCATAAAACGTTACCGTTCCGACCAAGGGAAGTTGAAGCAGTGGCCCATACAGCAAACAGCTCTCTTCACTCTCCCCAACCAGTTGCATCAATGCCTTAATTTTCGCTTCAGCTTGTTGCTTGGCGATGGCTGCACTCTCGTCGGATATGAGTTTTTCTTCAGTCAAGACGGGGTTGAGATGATCCCAGTGCTGCTCTGCCAAGTCCGCTAACCATTCGATGCTATTGGCCGCACTCTCAAGACTAGGGTCGAGCAAACATTGAGCCGCGATAAACCAAGAAATTAACTCGATGTCTCGCGTGGTGTGGGCGAAAGTTTCAAGCAAACGCTCGGACAAGGACTGCCAACTTGCGTGACACGCGGCTATCAACTCGTCTTTTTCGCTTTCTGCCGGATTCTGACTGAGTTTACGCAATGCGGTTTGCGCAACATTGAACTCATTCCGTAATGGACGAAACGCACTTTTGTCCATTTTCAAGTAAACACCACACACCAACTCATCACTGATTGGTTGAGAAAGCTGTTCAGCCTGAGATTTTAAAAATGGCATAGACTCTCATAATTTGCTAATTAAGGTATCGTGAATATATTTCGCCATGTCTTTGTTTTCCCAAAGGCGAAATTTATTGATAGACGACGACAGTTTATATTTTCATTGGTTTGAGAAAACCACCATATATGCCATTTTAGCGGTCCATTCACGCCATGAATCATCACAATTAAATAAAGTATCTATTGAGTTGCATAATAAAAAATAACAACCCAAAGTTCGTTGGAATAAAAACTGTTAATTCTTATTGCGACTTGAAAAAGAGTGGACAGTCATTTAACTTTGTCAATCAATAATAAAAACCCTATTTATTTGAACAAAGTTATAATTTTCGTAAGGATATTATTTTTATTTTCCTCACCCATTTATATATTGTTGACATAAACCCTATTGTGATAAAGAGAGGGAACGCATGAAAGCCCCATGGAGCCCAGACGACGCCACTATTTGCTATGAAGCAAACGGGTGTGCAGCCGATAGAAAACTTGGTATCGCCGTTCGAGGAATTATCGATCTCGCCTCCCCCAACAGCCTCCTTAAAGGCCCTTACGACGTCTCGGTTAAAGATGTCTGCCTATCCGGGACGCTTGAGGCGATCGTGGTAGGACTCGACAAAATGGAGACACGCAATCCACGGTATTTTTACGTCACAAACCGTTATGAGAGCATTAAAATTTGGATCAACAAACCAAGCGATACTTTGAACGCAGCGGTGGAAAACCCATTTGCCGACGCCGTCATCCATAACCTGTCCGGTATTGCTATGGCTTGGGCAGGCCCGAAATTTGGGGAGACCGTCTCGCCAGTTCTGAAAGGCCTCATTCCAAGCCAGGCTGGAGAGGGCGTCAAAACCGCTACGGGTATGCTTGCCGAGCAAATCGTTGCCCAAGGGGGCAATGTGGTTTCCCCAAAATCGAAAGCGACAAGCCCCAACAGTTCCATCGGGAATTCAGCGGTTAATCTGTCAAACATTAAAGATGTCGTGTTGGATGGCTATACCATCGGAAAACAGATTGCCAATGCCGTTTCAAGCACCAACAGTTATGATATTACGTTCAAAGGTACCCCTCCCCAAACTCCAGTATTTAGGGACAAATCAAAGCGTAAAAATAAAGTCAGATCCATGCTTATCAAAGCAAAAAATATATTTTCACCCGATAAGGTTTTGATTCGTGTTGGTTCTGAATTTAATAAGCATCATGCAGGTACAGTCATTGACTTGGGAGTAAGATCAATTTCATGTCACGATTTAATCGATTTTCTTACTTACTATTCGGAAAAAGGAAAATTGATGAACTGCTTCCACGACAGATCCAATGACAACGCCCTAGTTGCAAAAATAAATGTCATTTAATTGTTCGCTATTAGAGCAATCTAATTATCATGATAATTAGGTGATTGAATCCTAAATAGGCTCGTCACATTTAAAGTAATGTTTCTGACTAGAGAAAGGGATTTTGGCAGGCACATTCTAATACTGTTAAGCCAATAACAAAGCTACGGGCATCCATGACACCGTAGCGGCTTAACAAAGCGTTAAAATGCACAGGTCGCTATTTTCGATACGGTAGGACTGGCTCCCCGTTGTTCTCGATCAACGGCTGGATGAGTCCAATCAGCTCACTTTTCTCAAAGGCTCCGACCAACAGTTGCGTTGGGTTCGAAATAGACAAGCTTAATACCTCGCCAATATTGTTGATGTGGATGTCAGTATCGGCGATACAGGCAATCAAACATACCTTTGTATGGCGCTCAGCGGTATTGAGTTCAAGCAGGCGTGCGCAGCGCAGCGCCTCTTTCGCGCGTTCACGCAGTACTTCTTTATACAACACGTCGAGCACCCTCACCATTTAGTAACATGACAATGTGAAAATCCTCGCTTTTGCGGATCGCCGCAGCAAACAAACGTTCACGCATCGTAGTCTGTTTAGATACGTCACTTGTCACGTAATCGGTAAGAATTTCGATGGCTTCTTGTTCATCAATCTCTTCTTGGCTAATGATAGAGGACAGAACACTTTTTGCGATGTTGGTTGACATATCAAACTCTAACTCTCTGGCCTTAGCCAGCATGGCTTTGATAACCTTATTTTTATGAGCTCGAAGAGTACAGATTTTTAGCTCATGCTTGTCAAAAGCGTAACCGATCTCATCGAGCAATTCGCTAAGTTCTTGGTACACGTTACTTTCCTCATACGTCGTTGTTGATGCGCTATATGTTAACGGAACATGTTTAAAAACAAACCATGAACTCAATTGCACTAATTTCAAAAAAATCCATTACATCAGACAGTTGGAGAAAATCACCTCGATATTAAGTCCGAAACACCACCTCTATTAGTCCTAATCATCTGCTAAAGTTATCAATAATTCCCCATTCATCGCCCATCACCATGGAAGCGTCAATACAATCGAAACGTTAGGTTGGAAAGAAGACTGAATCATCATTCTCAGACGAGGCGGATGACATACAGCGCTGAGACTTCACATTATTACCGTTAATAAAAAGTAATAACCTGCTCCGGATCTCTGGCTCGCATAAAGTAGCCGCCAGTGGCGTCAAAGAGCCAAGATTGCCAACATCATTGAAATCGCTAGCCGAACGTCACGTCCCCCTGTAACAAAGCCGTCTCTTCTTAGCGACTTGCGAGACGACACAATAAGAGCGAACCTGACAATGGAAACAACATCTCAATCAAAACACCCGTCTTTGATCGGCGGAGTATGCATCATCGCAAGCATCTGTATTGGGGCTGGAATGCTTGGTCTACCGACCGTCGGGGCGGGGGCTTGGACACTGTGGTCACTCTTTACGATGTTTGTCACCATGTTAGTGATGACCCTCAGTGGCTGCTTGATCCTAGAGGTTCTCCAAACCTACCCTTACACTTCTTCTTTTTCAACGCTGACTCAAGACTTACTGGGTACCCCAATGACCTGGTTGAACAACATCATGGTGTACTTCGTGGGGGGCATTTTATTGTATGCATACATTTCTTCAGCCGGGCAACTCCTCCATCAGTATCTTGACATCTCGGTGCCCTATGCTTCGATTGCGTTTACTGCCCTCTTTTCTTACGTGGTCTGGCATTCCACTTTTTGGGTGGATCGCCTTTCTGTTTTACTGATGATCATCGTGATTTTCACTTTTGCCTTCAGTGCGACTCAACTGGCCTTTCATATCGATGTCGACCACGTAGTGGGCATTGTTAGCTGGCAGCAGAGCCAATACATCTGGGCACTGTTTCCGATCGCCGTCGCCTCATTTGGTTATCATCATGCCGTCTCGTCAATGCGCGATTATTATCGCAATGAGCGCATGGCGCAATATTCTCTGATCGGGGGGACGTCTATTGCCTTTCTATGCTACGCAATATGGCTGGTGTGCGTTTATGGTAACTTACCTCAGGCTGCTTTCCATGCCGTGATCGAACAAGGTGGTAACATTGACGCCTTACTTGAAGCGGTAAACCAGTTCATTCCCCATCGCTACACAACCTTATTCATCAACAGCTTTTCGACCGCCGCTTTGTTGTCAAGCTTCGTCGGTGTGGGTTTGGGGGTATTTGACTTTTTGGCCGACATGTTGCATTTCGATAACAGTCGCCGAGGACGCACCAAAACCTGGGCCGCAACGTTTTTGCCGCCTCTCTTGTGTTCATTACTGCTGCCTTTTGGTTTTGTGAGTGCTATTGCGCTGGCCGCCGCAGCCGCAGCAATTTGGATGTGCCTCATTCCAGCATTGTTAGTGTATAAAACCCGCCAAAAGCGTCACAACCCTTCCCCTACCTATCGCGTGTATGGTGGAAACATTGCCTTACTCATCGTCTTTGTTTTTGGGCTGGGGATCATTGTCATTAATCTATTGAGTGTCTTCAATGCCTTACCTGTCTTTTGGAGCACACCCTTTTCATAGCAGGAGTTCATGAATGATGATGCCCGTCCTTTTAAGATCGCAATCTTGACCTAATATTGAAGCGGTGAGGCCCGCGATGGCCTCAATGTCATCAGCCACAAAGTGGGACGGCAAGAACGCCTCTAAACTCAACACAACCGTACAAGCGGAGCGCCATGGAGGTCGATGAAGCCCCGTTTCCGCTCGTATGCCCGCATAAGATAACCGCCAACACACACGGGACAAGGTCGACGGATCTGGCCAGTCAATCACGACCTCTTCGCCAGTGTGGCTATCACCAGAGTCGGTCAATACAAACCCTCGATTCCTAAGAACCAAAGCAAACAACGCAGTTCGATCCAAGGTGACGGCCCTAATCACGAATCGACACGCCTATCTTGTCTATGCTCAGGCTGAGCATCAGCATGTTCGCCACCTTGATTTATCCCATTCGCTGCTGATCGTTTATCACTTGGCCAGTCAAATTAAGCGCCATTTTGACTTGTTGAGCCGGAGGTGGTCATTTGCCCAAGTCGAGCAAGTAATAACGAAACGTCGATCCCTTCTCTATCAATCCGTTGGGCGATTTTTGCTAGTTTGTTGTTCAACGTCGTTTGGCGACGCTCTTGTATCACGGTGGTGAGATTGTCGATAGCTAACATCAAATCGTCACTAGAACAGTGTTTCAGTTGTGCCCGTAAACGACCTTTGTTCAATAAAATTTTGTGTTGTTCCTGAATCTCCATATTCCTACCCTTCTCCCGCAAATTCATACTCATCATATAGCCTCGTCGACAAGCAAAATCAATCCCTATTAGTCCGTCACCTCGCCCAACGTGAACCTACACACCGGCGGTGGGCCTAAATGATAACTGTATGTTTTTAAATTTATTTTTTAGAATCAACCCCATACGTATAGCGGTATTCACACCAATAAATTTAGTTATAGTGCATTAAATAATGACACTTAATACGCGTTAATAAATAGTTGTTGACGAGTGTTGGGTTTACATTAAGTCGTGTTGATTCACAGATCGTTGGCGACTATGAGTCAACAAACAACCATAAGTTAATTGCGCTTTCCGATGATTAATGGAAACCACGAGGCGACTCCACAGTTCCTCCCCGTTTTGCAGTGAGCCCTCTCACTGCTTTTTTTTTTGCTACCGGACCCAGCCTTATGAATAACGCTCAAACTCGCCTCTTTCTCCTAATTCTACTCTCACTGTTTTCTTTATCAGCGAGCGCTGACCATCTGACTATCGGTAATGGCGTCGAAGTCGCCACCTTAGATCCGCATAAAGCGCAAGGTGTGGCCGAAAGCAATGTGCTGCGTGATTTGTTTGAAGGCCTGGTGATCACCAACCGCCGCGGTGATCTCGTGCCCGGCAATGCCCACCACTGGCAAACCAGCGATCATCAACACTACCGCTTTACCCTTCGCGACGACATTTTTTGGTCAAACGGCGAGCCCGTCACGGCCCAGGACTATGTTTACAGTTGGCGCCGAGCGGTCGACCCTAATACCGCTTCTCCGTATGCATGGTTTCTCAGCGCGGCGCACATTCGAGGCGCTCAAGCGATCATTGATGGTGCCTCTCCAGTCTCAGCACTGGGGGTCAAATCAGAGAGCCCTCATTCTCTCCTTGTCGAACTCGATCGCCCTGTACCCTACTTTGTCCATATGCTGGCGCACACAAGCTTTCTTCCTGTCCATCAAAAAACGATACAACGTTTTGGCGATCACTGGACTCAACCTCAACATATCGTGACCAATGGCGCCTTCCTGTTGATGGAGTGGGTGATTAACGAACGTCTAGAGCTTGGCCGAAACCCCAGTTACTGGGATCATGCCAATACCGAGCTTGAACGAGTGACCTACCTCGCGCTTAACAACCCGATCTCTGAGATGTACCGCTTTATGACGGGGGAGATAGACCTCACTTCTACAGTCCCTCTAGAGCACTACACCCGACTGCGTCGAGAACAGCCAGAGAGCCTTTTGCGTAAACCCAATCTATGCACAGAGTTTTACCAATTTAATACGTTACGTCCCCCGCTTAACGACGTTCGAATACGTCAGGCACTGGCTTACGCCATCGACCGAAATGTGCTTACCGATCGTCTGCTTGCACAAGGCCAAATCCCTGCCTACCATTTGATCCCCCCGACAACGCAAGCTGCCCCGAACTGGCAACCTGCCTTAGCCAATCTCACGCAGAGTCGCCGAGATTCATTTGCTCGGCAGTTGTTCGCACAAGCTGGGTATACAAAAGACCACCCTCTGCACCTAACGCTCCTATACAACACCAGCGATTCGATCAAAAAAATCGCCTTAGCCATCAGTGCAATGTGGCAATCAACCTTGCCTGTCAAAGTCGAACTACTCAACCAAGAGTGGAAAAGTTACCTCTCTAGCACTCGACTGGGAGAATATCAAATCGCTCGCATGGGGTGGTGCGCGGACTACAATGAGGCCAGTGCGTTTCTTTCTTACTTGGCCAGTGATGCACTCGGCGGAAAGTACTATCACAACCGCTTCTATGACTCACTCCTTGAGAAAGCCAGCCTCGCAGACACCACCGCAGAACGCGTCCATTTCTACCAGCAAGCCGAGGAGCACCTTTGGGGTACCATGCCACTGATCCCTTTATACTTTGGCGTCACAAATCGGCTCGCGACACCAAGACTACAAGGGTACGACCCTGGTTACCCAGCGGCTCTTTACAGTAAGGATCTTTCACTACAACCACCACCAAAAACGCCGTAAGTGAACGCGCCTCAAACGACGAGCAAGCCCCGCCTAACGACAACTAGCGCGTATAAGTCGCTGTTAATGTGACTTTGTCCAGCGCCAGACTATTTAAAGTGAACCCAACCACCGCGGCGGGCGTTTGCTCATCTAATTCCAGTTTCGCCGTCGGTAAAGCCCAAACGGTAAACTGATAGCGATGCATGCCATCTGCCACGGGTGGGCATGCCCCACCAAAGCCAGCAGTGCCAAAATCAATGCGTGATTCCGTTCCACCTAACTTTTTAATGTCTGCGCCGCGCGGCAGGGTATGGACAGACGCCGGAATATTAAACGCCAACCAATGCCAAAAGCCACTGCCTGTTGGGGCATCTGGATCGTACACCGAGATCGCGAAGCTCTTGGTTCCTGGTGGGGCCCCCTTCCACGTCAATTGCGGCGACAGGTTACCACCCTCACACCCCCACCCCTGAAACTCAAAGGTCTTGTCCATCGGATGACCTTCGCGAATGTCATCGCTCGTCAGCTCAAACGCCTGCGCCGAGCTCACCGTCATGATACCTACTGCCAGTATTGTTTTGGCTATCCCTTTCATTGCTGTCCTTTCCTACGTTGTTTAAAAAGCCACCGTGTTGACGCCTAAGCGCGTCAACACCCAATCCATTGCCCCCAACGCGGGGACGTTATACCTTGCGCCGTTAGCCATACGAGGGATAGTCAGTATAGCCGCGTTCATCCCCACCAAAGAGCGTCGCGCCGTCTAACTCCGCCAAAGCGTGTTGATGTTTGAGTCGGGTGACCAAGTCGGGATTTGAAACAAACGGTCGACCAAATGCCACCAAATCTGCATACCCTTTCTCAAGGATTTCATCGGCTCGAGCCTGCGTGTAGCGACCGGCCACAATAATTGGGTGAGTAAAACATTCACGCAGAGCAATACGAAAACTGTCAGGGATAACGGGCGCGTCATCCCAGTCGGCTTCCGATAAATGCAGATACGCAATCTCGCGCGCTTGTAACTGCTTTGACGCTGCTAAAATCGTTGGCACAATATCGGGACAATTCATGTCTTTGAACGTAATGAACGGGGCAAGTCGTACGCCAACGTTATTCGCGCCTATCGCTGCGCTCACTGCATCCACAACATCCAGCAAAAAGCGAATTCGATTTTCTCGCGTCCCACCGTATTGATCCGTTCGATGGTTAGAGTTGGTCCGTAAAAACTGATCGATGAGGTAGCCATTGCCACCATGAATCTCGACACCATCAAAGCCCGCTTGCATGGCTCGTTTGGCCGCCGAAGCAAAGTCACTAACCACCCGATCAATGTCAGCTTGGTTCATCGCCCTAGGTTCGATACAGTCAACCATGTGGCCCTCACCTTGTTCATCCGCAATCCACACTTGAGTGTCAACGGGCTTCAATGCCGAAGGCGCGAGCGGGGCGCGACCTTGTTGGAAAGTGGGATGAGATACGCGTCCAACATGCCACAGTTGGCAGTACATCGCAGCGCCTTGCTCTTTGACCGCTTGAGTCACTGCTCTCCAGCCTGCCACTTGCTCATCCGTGTATACACCAGGGGTAAACGAATACCCTTGCGAATCATCTGAAATCTGGGTCGCCTCTGAGATGATCAACCCCGCACCGGCGCGCTGCGCATAGTACGTTGCCATCAATCGGTTTGGGACATTACCCGGCTGGCTAGTACGAGCACGCGTCATGGGCGCCATGACCACTCGATTTTTTAACGCCAGCTCTGGTAACTGCACCGCTTCAAAAAGTTTACTCATTTGGGAATCCTTACTTAAGTAGGGGTATGTTGGTGTTATGACTTGCCGACAGCAGCCAATTTTTCACAGCGGCGTCCCACTGGATAGCGGTGGCGCTGCAAAAACCGCGTAACAACGAGAACACAAGCGCCTCATCGACGAGCCTCGCTTGCAGTTCGCCACCGAGATGTAAGATCTCTTTCACCTCGATGATCAGCCCCTCAACGTCCTTGGCGATATCGTCAGTATCTCGCAGCAAGGCATCGAAATTTAGCGCCTCAGTTTCTTTCTTGATCCGCCAAGCCCAACGCGCTGATTCGGTTGAAAACTCGGGCAATCCCATCTCCGCCCAGCGCGGATACCCCAGTTTTTGTAGAGGCAAAAACGCGGCTTGTTGCCATTTTAAGGCGGCTAAAGAAGGCTTGCGGTGGTCACTCGACCCCGCCAGTTCAATCAAGTAATCGATGATATCCAAGCTTTCCGCCACGCATTCACCATCCTCTTTACGCAATACAGGCACTTGTTTTGCCCCAATCAAGTCCACCGTGGTCGTATCGTCGTCATACGCAACGATCACCACGTTGAGCGGGATGTTAAGCACGGCGGCGACATAACGCACTCGGGCGCAAAATGGGCAATGTTCATAGATGTACAGTGTCACATTAGACTCCTCATCAAAGGGGGAAAGACGTTAGCCAAGCAGCGCTCCTCCATCCACATCAATAACGGCGCCGGTCATGTACGCATTTTGAATAGCAAGTTGGTACGCCTGCGTCACATCCGTGGTTTCACCGACTTTGCCAACAGGCAAATGAAGGCGCGTACGTTCATACATCGCCGATCTGTCTGCCTCACTCATGTTTTTGTACGCGTCTGTTTGAATTAAGCCGGGGCTCACAACATTGACACGGATCGGCGCCAACTCTTTTGCTAGCACTTTAGCGGTCGCTTCCATGGCGGCATTGATGGCCGTTTTTACGTATGTACTTGCTACGGTTTTTCGGGCCAACATCCCTGAAGTCAGCGTGATCGTTCCTCCTTCGCGGATGTATTGTGCGCCGTGTTTCACGGCGTGAATCGCCCCCCAAAACTTGGTATCGAAGGCCCCTTTTGCTTGGGCAATGTCAACATCGACAACCTTACCGGAGGGGGCAGAAGAGCCCGCAGTGACAATAAGATGATCGAACGCACCAACAGTGTCGAAATAGCGACGTATCGCTTGTTCATCCCCAATATCCACGCCGGTTCGACGACTCACGACATGCACCACGGTCTCTTCGCTTTCCAGTTGTTTCGCCAGGTGCGCTCCGATACCGGATGTCCCACCGACCACCACGTAAATCGTCTGTTTGGTTTGCATCACTTCTCTCCCATCCCATGACAATGAAGTCAGTATAAGCATTGGAAAAAAATTGATAATTAAGTATTATTCGAATTGATTATTTTATTGAACTGAATAATCGATGGGGAAAGTTCATGGATAAGTTTTCAGACATGACGCTGTTTGTCAGCATCGTGAAAAATGCCGGCCTTGCTGCCGCTGGCCGAGAATTGGGGTTATCGCCCGCGACGGTCACAGCGCGCTTGCAATCATTGGAGGCTCGCTACGGTGTCAAATTACTCAATCGCAGTACCCGACATATCTCGTTAACCGACTCGGGCGCAACGTATCATCAGGCCTGTCTTGCGATCATCGATAGCGTCAATGAAACGGAAAACTTACTCCAAACTGGCACCAATGACGTTCGGGGGACACTGAAAATCTCTGCGCCACGAGATATTGGTAAACAGTACATTTCGCCGCTTTTATCCGAGTTCAGTGACCTGTACCCTGAAGTCATCCCCTACTTGTACCTCAACGACAATTTGTCGAACTTAGCCGAGTCTGGGTTGGATATCGTGATACGCTACGGAGAGCTGGCAGACAGCAATCTGATTTCGCGAAAACTTGCATCAAGTCGACGTGTCTTATGCGCTTCACCGAGTTATTTGGCGCAGAAAGGTACGCCGATCACACCACAGGACTTGGCTAACCATGACTGTTTAGCCATGGTTAGAAGCAACGAAGAATTGAAAACATGGCACTTTCAAGATGAAGAGCAGCATAATGCCATCACCGTCATGCCAAAGCGATTTTCCGACGATGGTGAAGTCATACGCCAGTGGGCGCTGGATGGGGCCGGTATTGCCTTGAAATCCATACTCGACGTCCAGGCCGACATTAAACAACAACGCCTTGTCACCCTTCTCAATGGCTATATGAAAAACTTCAACGCTTCGACATCTTCCTACGGTGCGGATCTCAATGCCATATATCTCAGCCGGCAGTATCAACCTAAACGCTTGCGGCTGTTTCTCGATTTCTTGATTGAGCGTTTCAAATCACTCGAGGAGGCTTGAACCATCCAAACGACCACTACAGAAAGGCATTGAAGCGGATCAATTCTGCTTGCAGGTAGTCGGTCTGATAAGCACAGTGTCACTCCCTACAACACTTTGTCGTTCACCCTGGACGTGTGGGACCACCATAGGGAATACCTATCAAGAACTCAACGCAGAATTGATCCTAGCACCATTATATCGTATTTGTGTCGATATAGAATTAATAGAATTTAACATGGATTATTATCGACGCTCATCAGGTGTTGACCGCTTGCTGGTGGATGACGCGACTCTGCTCTAATAAACGTTTTTGCTTGGCATCATGGAAAACAAAACCTTTATTGCGGATCGTGACAATTTCAAAGCGACTATGTCTGATCAAACGCCGCACCTCATGCATCAAGACCGGTAAACTGCTCATCCCCACTACCCCGCCTTGCCAAACATAAGCTTCGATATCCGACTTGGAAACCAAATAATCTTTTTTCTGGCACAAGTAGCACAGCGCTCGGACTGCATTTTGACTGCACCCCATTCGCTTTTCCCCCAACACAATAAACAGTTTGCCTTCACACGACCTAACACTGATCCCTAACACGTGCTCTATCGCTTGTACCTCTCGACAAAATGCACATGAAATTTTTCTACACTCAATGTCATACATGTTTTACCTCCTCAGCCGTCACTCCTAACTCTATTTGTAATAATTTACTTTATTATTTCAACTACTTAATTAGAGCGAATACTTTGCAGAGTTCGTTTAAGGATTCAAACTTAATAATAATTTATCGTTATTTATTATTAGATTTCATTTATTTAAGGCAAAGCTAATATAATAAGGCGCTGCAACATTTTGACAATTATTAAATTATATTATTGCCCTTAGCCCTGAATGCGTGCGCCGATTGCCCGTAATGCCCCCTCCCCTAACCTCGTCAAGGTCGAGGCAAATAAATCGGAACGACCACCAGACTTTCGTTTCATTGGCTTCCAAAGTCGACAATGCGTGACAGTGTGACATTTTAAAAGTTTCGTTGTTTGTCGGTCAAACTAGTGGTTTCACCAACTTAAAAAACACTAATAAATTGCGAAATTAATTGCTTATTGACATAAATAATCCAAGTTTACGTAATGGCAGAAAACCGATGACTATTCAAATCTTATTGATCGCTGATGAGACCCTTCAGCGTACTGCGCAAGTCTTACAACTCATGTCTCAATCAAATATTCGCGTCAGTATCGTGGGCGAACCTCGGGACTACGCCAACTATGATCAATTGCATCCTTTTGACTGTATTGTCTACGCCAAAAGTTTCGCGTCATTGACGCATTGGTTGACCGCAACTCATCCGCAACTGCCCTATTTCACTGCACCAATTTTATGGGTAACACAGATCGCACACCCTGCTCCTCGACGGAAGACTCGCTGCCAAAGTCTCATCCAGTGGCAGTCTCTGCCTTGTTCCAAGTTAACAATGTACGCAAGGCTGCACAAAATCATCAGTGACTGGAAACACAAGTTTGAGTACACCCATCTAGCTTACGACAGAATGACGCTGCATTTTCATTCACGCAGCTTAAGCTACCGTCGTCAACATGCCTTATTAACAACCAGCGAGTTCGACTTGCTAGCCTACTTGTTCGTCCATTGTAATGCCCCCGTTTCAATGAGCGACATTACCATTGCAATTCGTGAAGATTCTCTCAATCAGCAAGCCTCTATTCGCGTCTTAATATGCCGGTTACGCAAAAAGCTGTCTCGCACGTTTGGCGAGAAATTGATCAAGACGAGTCGAGGTCGAGGCTATTGCCTCCACCTGACGTCGTCTCACGATAATGGGCATCTCTTATCCCAGCCATAGAAATTTCAGAACTCTTATGATTCAAGCCATGTGTAGAATGATGTGATGAAGGAGGTTGCTGTACAGACAGACGAGCATCGTCAATCATTTTCGATCCTCCTCCAGACATCCATCAATGGATACTTGATTGCGTCTATTAATCAATGCTGTTCAATTTTCCTGCTGGCTTTAAGCGCGCAAGAAAATGACGAAGTACTGGTGGTTCATAAGTAAACTCATAGCCAACAATATTTTTCGCATGGGCTTTGATTTTCTTCAACACGTCAACAACATAGATAAGCTGTTCATTAGAATATACCCGCCTAGGGATTGCCAATCTCGTCAATTCAACTTCACTGGTTTTTTGCATCCCAGTCTCTGGATCACGGCCTAGCAGAAAAGAGCCAATCTCCGCAGTACGAATCCCACCTTCGAGATACAGCGCGTTGGCAAGTGCATGACCAGGAAACTGCCCTGGCGGTATATGTGGCAACAACAGCCCCGCATTGATAAAGATTGCGTGTCCCCCCACCGGAGTTTGTATTGGGATACCCGCGTCTTTAAGCAATTGACCAAAGTACTCTACTTGCGCAATTCGCGCTCTCAGGTAATTTTCGTCTACGGCTTCTAGCAAACCGACGGCGAGGCATTGAATATCACGCCCTGCAAGCCCACCGTAACTAACAAACCCTTCATTAACGATACACAGCATTTGGACTTGGCGGAACAGATCTTCGTTCTGCTTAACAGCAAGCAATCCACCGATGTTGACCATTGGGTCTTTTTTCGCTGACAGCGTTAACATGTCACTGTATTCATACATTTCACGAACAATATCGATGATGGCGCTGTCGGCATAGCCCTCTTCACGTTGCTTAATGAAGTACGCGTTTTCGGCAAATCTGGCAGAGTCAATCACCACAGGTATACGGTACCCATGCGCCAACTCATACACTTGACGCAAATTCTCCATCGATACTGGCTGACCTCCCATACTGTTGCAGGTCACAGTCATCACTATACCGGCGATGGCTTGCGCGCCATATTGGTCAATTTGTTTCTGCAATTTAACCAAACACATATTTCCTTTGAAAGGAAACTCGGCCTCTGTGTCATAGGCTTCATCCACAACGCTGTTTAACGCTTTAGCACCAGCAAGCTCTACATGCGCAGCAGTCGTATCAAAGTGGAAGTTCGAGATAAAGATCGGTTTGCTGTTGCTAACCGCGTGACCACGCATTTCTCTCCATCGCTTCACTAAAAGAGGGAACAGAATTTTTTCAGCTCCACGCCCTTGGTGAGTAGGCACGAAGTGTTGATAGCCGAACACCTTAGCAACCGACTCTTCTAACGCTTCGAAGCTACGACTACCAGAATAGGCTTCATCTCCTATCATCAACGCCGCCCATTGCTCTTGACTCAAAGCACTCGTTCCAGAATCCGTGTGTAGGTCGATATAGACTTCTCGGCTTTGTAGACCAAAGGGGTTATAACCGCATTTCTCTAGCGCCAATTCTCGCTCTTTTCTCGTCAAGAGAGTAATTGGCTCTACCATTTTGGTTTTATACGCGAACGTTGCGGCTGGTTCAGATTGTACTTTCATCCAAAGCTCCTTACTCAAGGTTGAAGTTACAGTCCGATGTTAGCTCTCACGCGCCTTACGCTATATTCATTATGCTTTATTAGACATTAATGACTTACGTCGGTGATGCGCATCGCGTCATAAGCAGGTTGCCCAGTTCTATGAAAAAGCCAACAGCGACGGCTCATTGACATCGTTCCAAGGCAGGTAAGGGAGATTTTTCTTCACGCAATACTGACAAGCCCTCGGCAAACGGCAGTTCAGCCGCCACCGCTATTCTTGCGCTAGGCATAATGCCCAGCCTGGGCATTGACAACATTCTAAGGCAGGTGAGAGCGGCCTGCCTTCACGCACCACTGGCAGAAACTCGACGAATACCAACTCAACCACCACGCTATTCTTGCGCTAGGCATGATGCCCAGCCTGAGCATTGACAACATTCTAGGGGAGGTGGGGGCGGGCGGCCTTCACGCATTACTGGCAAACACTCGACAAACGGGAGCTCAACCACCACGCCATTCTTGCGCTAGACATAATGCCCAGCCTGAGCATTGACAACATTCTATGGCAGGTGAGGGCGGGCGGTCTTCACACATTACTGGCAAACACTCGACAAACGGCAGCTCAACCACCACGCCATTCTTGCGCTCGGCATGATGCCCAGCCTGAGCATTGACAGTATTCTATGGGAAGTGAGGGCGGCCTGCCTTCACGCATCACCGGCAGAGGCTCGACAAACGGCAGCTCAACCACCACGCCATTCTTGCGCTAGGCATGATGCCCAGCCTGAGCATTGACAGTATTCTATGGGAAGTGAGGGCGGCCTGCCTTCACGCATCACCGGCAGAGGCTCGACAAACGGCAGCTCAACCACCACGTCATTCTTGCGCTAAGCATGATGCCCAGCCTGAGCATTGACAACATTCTAGGGGAGGTGAGGGCGGCCTGTCTTCACGCATCACCGGCAGAGGCTCGACAAACGGCAGCTCAACCACAACGCCATTCTTGCGCTAAGCAATGATGCCCAGCCTGAGCATTGACAACACTCTATGGGAAGTGAGGGTGGCCTGCCTTCACACGCCACTTGCAGTCATTCGACGAATGCCAACTCAACCACCGCTATTCTTGCGCTAGGCATGATGCCCAGCCTGAGCATTGACAACATTCTATGGGAAGTGAGGGCGGCTTGCCTTCACACTCCACTGGAAGTCATTCGACAAACGGCAGCTCAACCGCCACGCCATTCTTGCGCTAGGCACGATGCCCAGCCTGAGCATTGACAACATTCTAGGGGAGGGGAGGTCGGCCGGCCTTCACGCATCACCGGCAGAGACTCGACGAACGCCAACTCAACCACCGTGCCATTCTTGCGCTCGGCATGATGCCCAGCCTGAGCATTGACAACATTCTATGGGAGGTGAGGGCGGTCGGCCTTCACACGATACGGGCACGAACGTCATCTCAACAGCCACTACCACGCTTAAAGCCTTGGACCGAGCTAGAGCGCAGGGGCAATTGGGGATCAGCAAGAAAACTCAACACTGTTCTACAGACCAATACACCCGTTACACGGACGATTTCGCACAAGCGTTGAGACGCTTTTTTGCCGTCATCTCCCGGCCTCTCTGCAGCGGTATGCGTGGGTGTCGCCACCGATGAGCGTTGTTATGCAGAAAACAAACCAAATTCCATGTGTAGTAACGTGTCTTTATCGACTAGAGAGGAGGAGATTAATGCCGTGTGGTGTCCCTTATTTCTAGCCTAGTTTGTCGCCTATGCCCTGCGTTCGATTGACCATCACGCTCATCTTAAGGAATGAGTGAGGCTGAGTCGTCAAAGAAAGTGGCACCACGACCGTTACCTCAACACAAGTCAAGCGACCGTAAGCAATAATAAATATGAATAACTGGATCTGCCGCCTGACGTCATCGCAAAATTGAGTCATCTACCACTCGATACAAAACAACCCCGTAGGCTGACGAAGCCTATCGGATTGATTCCACCCAACACAGGAGGAACCATGACCCTCATCCCTTCAAATAGGTTAGCGATTAGAGCCGTGCTCATTGCAACGATTGTCGGCTTTATGGGGATCGGATTGGTCGACCCCATTTTGGTGTCGATATCTCAAGGACTGCACGCCACTCCCAGTCAAGTTTCGCTGCTCTTTTCGAGCTACTTTTTTATCACCGCCATTATGATGCTGGCCACCGACTATACCGCGAACCACCTAGGACTCAAAAGAACCATGGTGCTTGGATCCATCGCGATTTCTCTGTTTGCCTTAGCCTGCGGAACAGCAACATCGGTCTATCAATTGATTGGCTATCGAAGTGGGTGGGGGCTGGGCAATGCCTTGTTTGTGGCCACTGCACTCACCTTGCTGGTGACATTGTCACACGATAATCGTGCTCGCCCTATTAAGTATTATGAAGCCGCATTGGGCGCTGGCATTGCCTGTGGGCCGCTATTGGGAGCCGCACTTGGTCAAATGTCTTGGCGCTACCCATTTGTTGGAACGGCAGTCTTAATGCTGGTTGCTGGAGGCGCTGTCACTAAGTGGGTGCCACGTACCCCCTCACAGCGGCACCCCGGGAGAGGGTTGGTCGCCCTCAAAGCACTGCGAACCCCCAATTTACTCAACATCAGCGTGGCGGCATTTTTTTACAACTTTGTGTTCTTTACCATTCTTGCCTACGCTCCCTTCGTTCTTCACCTCGGTGTAGTCAGCGTCGGACTGGTGTTTTTCGGCTGGGGATTGGCGCTCGCCATCACATCCACCATCGTGACCTCAAAATGGAAAACGCACCAAACGCCGAAAACCATTTTAACCGTGTGCATGGTGGTGCTGTTTATTCTTATGCTGCTAATGGCGTGGTTGGTCCAATCAACCGTCCCGCAGCGCGGCTGGCTCTGCGCCGGAGTCATCTTGTGTGGCGCTTGTTTTGGGATCGTGAATACGCTGTTTACTGAGCTGGCGTTGGAAACCCCCAATTGTGACACGTCGGTTTCTTCTGCCGCCTATAATTTCATCCGATGGCTCGGCGGGGCGATCGCGCCCTTCATCATCACCACACTGGGTGAACACTACGGCGCAGAGTGGAGCTTCGCCTTGGCGGCCGTGTTTGCAATCATTGCGCTTCTTGTCGTCAAACGCATTCCGCAGCCGAAGTAACGCGACTTTAAGAGCATCACACTGTCTCCCTCCAAAAAACGGGCACAAAAAAACCTGATCACCACGACAGGAGATCAGGCTTTCAGGGGACAGAGTCGCGTCAGCGCTATTTGTCTTGCTGATAGTCACTCAGTACAGAGGCAATCGCCTCATCGAGTGACTCTTGCACTGACTTAGGCAAACGCGCAAACTCGTAACTAAAGGCACGGCCCTTAATGCGTTTTCTGGCGTACATGCTTTTCGAAGAAAACGTTGTCAGTGGCGTGATCACGACATCGCTCTCGGTTTTCGTCTTCGCCGTTTCGAACTTGAGCGCCGCTTTGATCTGTTCGACGCGCTGCTCTTTGCGATTGTCCACCTCAGACGCTTGAGGGGACTCCGAACTCAGGCTCTCGATGAAGTGAGACAGCTTATCTGGCAACGACTCAAAATGCTTCATGACTTTGTGCAAAAGTTCATAGTCGGTGTGAGAAAGCTCATTCACAACTGGGAAGAGGGCGATGAGCCGTTCATCGATACTGGCCGCCTTTACCGCACGACCCACGCTTTGTCGACTGATGTTGAGCATTTTCGCAACGTCTTCCTGAGTGCGCCCATCCTGCTGCATAAGGGTCAGACACTGTAGACCAATCTCTCTTGGGTTATGCTCTTTGGCCGTTTGCAATTGCTTGGCAAGCGCTTTAGCGTCATTGACCGTTATGGTGGCTTTGGTCACCAATAAACGAAATGTGGCCACTTTCCCTTGCTGGAGCAAAAACCAAGCACGACGTCGAGAGCCATCAAGGATATCAATTTTCCCTTCGACTTCACGACCAACCGCAGGGTAAAACTGCTGATATTCCAGTGAATCCAGATCAGCTAACGACTCCGGGGTTAGCAGCGACTGATCGCGACCATTAATGTCAAAGGTGACAAAAGTGTCTTGCTTAACCTGTTCATAAGAGAGGGTCACTTCGTGAAATTGAACACACTGTCCCGAAGCAAGCCGCCATTCCACCGCCTGACCCACCGATTCCAGGCCAAATTGGCGCGCTAAGAACGCGTGCGTGCTTTCTCCGGCTTTTTCCAACTCAGAGCTCAATTGACGGCTCAGTGACTCTAGATTGGCTTCACGGGCGTTTTTCTGCGCTTCTTCAGATCCAACGGTGTTGCCTAACGGACTGATCGCGCCACGTTTTTTTGCCATTAGTCTTGCTCCTCTTCACGCCATACATTCACGATGTCGCGCAGTATCTGACTGGTGACTTCATACGCATTCTGCTGCGCCCCTTGAAAGGTCGCCTTGCTCTTAGGGTATTCGCTCTTAGACATGTCGAATACCGTCGACAGCAGCGAAGAAGACTGACGAACGGCTTCACTGTGCTTGAATTCCTTCGAATACAAATAGGTGGAGAAATGATCGTACAAACTGTTCATCAGCTCTGTGGTTGTCGAACTGTCTCTGTGATTGGTCAGCAAGATTTTCATAAAATCGTAGCCTTGGTGCTCGGCGTTGGCTAACAGTGCCCAGACTTGAGGAATGTAGCTGAAATAAGAGCACGTTGCGTCGATATCATTTTCAGTGATCGACAACGGGAAGACCACACTGCTTGCCGCATAATACGCATTGTACGTCGCGTACCCCAACGAAGGCGGGGTATCGATGATCAAGATATCGAATTCATCTTGAACCGAAGCGATAATGTCACTCAACAAAGAGTACGGCGTGGCGAGCTTCTGACTGAACACCTGCTCATGAAACCAGCCTTCAATCGCCCGGTCTGTTTGCGACGCCGGTAAGATGCGTAAATTTGGGATTGTCGTTTCAAGAAACGACTCAGACACCGCTTGCTCAAAGGTTTCGCCTTCATCCAACTCAAAATTGCGCATCATCAGATCGCCAATGGATAGGCAGCCTTCAAGCTCGGATTCAGGTGCGTAGTACATAGACAACGTTGCCTGGCCGTCCATATCAATCAACCCAACACGGTATTCTTGGTGAAATTCCGTTGCCAAGCCGGAGGCGATGGTAGCCGCAGAGACCGTTTTACCCACACCGCCTTTTTGATTCTGGATCACCAAAACCTGCATCTTCTGATTCGACTGGCGGACAAATTTTGGATCTTTGCGTAAAGCTTCAGGTAGCAGATCACGGACTTGATACATCTCACCAATGTCTATCGACCATTGAGAGTCTTCATGGCGACGAGGATCGATGCCCGCCGTTGCCACGTACTTGTCTAAGGTTTTTGCATCGATGCCCAAATACACCGATGCTTCGGCACGAGTAAAGTTGCGTAACTCTTTGCGATGATTTGCCAACAAACGAAGATTGCGGCGCTTAATGTAGCGATCCGCCCCTTCTTTTAAATTCTGAAAGGTTGCAGTAGTTTGCAGAGTATCCATTTCTATCTCCACCAAGTTTCTGGATTTAGTATATCCTCTATTTTTCATTTCACACAACAAAAAATGATGGAATGCCTAAATATATTGTCGTTTTCGCGGAGTAGGGGAGAGATAGTCGACAGAAAAGTTTGCTTGAACCCTCAAAGCAAACTTTCTTGTGTGATATTGGATCAATAACCTTTAGCGCCGTTAATACGCTCCAGCTCCGCCAATTTATCGAGGAAAGACTTGTCGTCGTCGTCACCGTCGACCAGTTCAGGCGTTACGTCGCCATTGCCACTGCTTTGACGACTCATTAGCGCTTGGTCAACAAATGCCGCTTTATCGTCTTCATCGATTGAACGATACGAGTAAGACAGCAGCTCCAGCTCTTCTGTTGTCAACGGCTCATCCGTGGTTAAACGCTTGGTCTCCAACCGGGTAATATTGCGTTTGGCGTCCTCAAAATGCAGCTTTTGCGCGGGGTTAGCGTTGTTTATCCAACGATACAAGAACTCGACCGCGTGAATGTTACGGCCATGCTTGTGCAGACGGATCCCCAAACCGTCTTCTGATTCCAAGAACAAAATCTCTTTACTGGTCTTGGGATCTTCACTTAACTCTTCAATACTCTCCTTGATGCACCGTGACAGAAATACGCTGGTGTTCTTAAAGGAGCTTTTATTGGCCTTGAGAGAGCCGTCTTCATTGAGCAAACCCATAAAGGCCCTTAGATCATCGATCTCGATCGGCTTCAAGTTGGTTCCATCCGTTTTAAAACGTGACAAGATCTCATACAGACGCTTGGTGTACTCACGCTTGAGCCCCAAAAAACTTTTGGTGTTGATCAACGAGAAACCTTGGTTGTACTCGATGTACTCTTTTGATAGCGCATCATTGGGGATCAATGTCAGGACACGATCTTTGTACGTCGCCTTTTTGAATAAAGGCGTGAATTCAAATTCCGTGTCGCCTTGCTTCTCAATAATGATCCCAATCTTTCGTGATGCCAAACGGCTGACAACCTGCTTTAACTGAGAGCCAATCGCACGATTGTTTAATCCCAACCACTCGGACAATTGAGACGCCGTAAATCGGTATTCAGGTGTCTTGCCTTGATTGTCCCAATCTTCAGGTTTCATGTTCGCCACCATCAGACCAAACAAGTTTGCCTCACGAGCAGTCAGATCCTGCTGAGAGAAAACCAATTCATGGCCTTTCTTGATGTGCTTCGGTAAGTTCTTAGGGTTCGTACTCAT
>NZ_CP009355.1:1500000-1766582 GCF_000772105.1 Vibrio tubiashii ATCC 19109 | reverse complement strand
ATGAGCTCAGACGAAAAACTACTGATCAAAGCGCCAAGAAGCCACAAAGATGGACACTTATTTGAAGTATCTGAAGTTGCTGTTAATTGGATAGAGCAGTATCAACACTTCAAGGGCGTTACCAAAAGTATCGTCGAACTTCTTAATCTTATCTCCCTAAAAGGCTTTAGCAGCAAAGACGGATTAGTTTCAACCACTGAACTGATTGATGCGACTGATGGCCAAGTTACCCGTGCCGCTATCCAGCAAAGGTTACGCGCAGCGGTCAATATTGGTTTGTTTCAACAAGTCCCAGTTCGTTTTGAAGAAGGACTGGCGGGTAAAACCATGCTGCATCGTTTCGTTAACCCTAATCAGCTCATCTCCGTTTTAGGCGCTACAAGCCTGGTTACAGAATCGGTAAAACAAACGGAAAAACAGAAGCGATCAAAAGCTCTGGCGCAAACTCAAGTCAATAAACGCTTGTTGAATGAGCATGGGTTAAACACGCCACCAGCGATGAAAGATGAAGCGGATCAGTTTGTCGTTTCACCAACTAACTGGGCAGGCATCATAGATCAAGCTCTAGCGCCACCACGTACCCGTAAAAGCTACCAAAAGAGCATGGTGTCGATCTCTGGAACACGTGCTGTGATCGAAACACGATCCTCTAAAAATATTATGACGGTTGATGATCTCATGACCTTGTTCGCGCTGTTCACTTTGACGGTGCAATATCATGAGCATCACCAACATCAGTATCAGTTAGATGGTACTCATGTACCGAATAAAACCCCGCTGTACATCACCGATATTCTTTCCCTGCGTGGAAAAAAAGACAGTGGTCCGGCTCGTGATTCTATTCGTGACAGTATTGATCGAATTGAGTTTACTGACTTCCAGTTACACGAGCTTACTGGTCGATGGCTTAGTGAGAACATGCCAGAAGGCTTTAAGAGCGATCGTTTTAGGTTTTTGGCCCGTACCATTACCGCATCGGAAGAAGCCCCTACAGAGGGCGCTGACGGCGAAATTCGCATTAAACCAAACTTATACATCCTAGTTTGGGAACCGTCGTTCTATGAAGAGCTGCTTACGCGCGATTATTTCTTCCTGTTTCCGCCTGAAATTCTAAAGCAGCACACATTAGTGTTTCAGTTGTACAGCTACTTCCGTAGCCGTATGTCTCGCCGTCATTCAGATGTGATGTTACTGAGTGAGTTGAACCAGAAATTGGCGCGAAACATTGAATGGCGTCGCTTCTCGATGGATCTGATCCGCGAGTTGAAGAGGCTAGCTGAAGACAAGGGCACCGAAGATCTGTTTTTGGTCAATCTTTGGGGTTACCACTTAACGATCTCGGCAATGATCGAAGATGGCAAAGTCAAAGATTATCAGTTTGATATCAAGTGTGATGCCGAAGAAGTCTTGCGTTACTCGCGCGCCAGAACCACCAACGCGGGTAAGCGTAATATGGCTCCAACCTTGCCAAACCCGCTTCGTAACGAAATGGTGTCAAAACAGCAGCTTGAAGAGATGTCTCAGATCATCGATGGTGAATTTGAGCCAATCCAACGCAAAGAGCGTTCACCACGCGGTAAGTTAGGCCGTCGTGTTAAGCAGCGTAAGCACCTGGTTGAGATCAATGCGGATGAGATTACCATTACTCTATCCAAATATACCTCCTCAGAGGCTCTAGAACGCTCCATATCGGCTTTAGCTGCTATGACAGGGCATTCCCATAGCTCAATCCAAGAAGAGTGTCTGGAGCTGATTGACAAGCTTGATTACCTACGAGTCGGTCAAGAAGCGATTCCTTATGAGACGCTAAGCAAGATGGTAGAGCTCTACAATGGCCAGAGTGAGAACAAACATTTGTCTATTGAGCGTCTAATTGCGGGCTTGGCTGTGCGTCGTAAAGTATGTAAACAAGTTTTTGAAGGTCACCTAGACGAAACGGTGTTCAGAGCGCTAGATGAGGTGGCAGTTTAAGCCATCAAATAAGGCAAGATATGAAGCCAGCGATTCAAACGCTGGCTTTTTTGTGTTTATTTACGCTGATATACACCTTGTTACATTCTTTGCGCTATTAAACAGAGCTACTACATTCCCCTGACAGTGCACTGACAATGGCTCAGGAGCAGTTGGATAATATTTATCCCGAATAGACAACCTTTTGTCCTTTCTGATGAATGAGGGATAGGATTATCCCTGATAGATTGGCTCATATTGTTACATTCATTCTGAATATTTTGCGAGTTCTCCGAGCTCGCTTTTTTTTGCCTAAAATTCAGCAAATTACCTGATTTCTACGAAACGATGATCAAGGTAATGTCCCTTGATCATCTTTCCGTCATTTGTATTGAATCTATCGTGTGGAGCAGGGAGAGCTCTTACAGAACAGGTATCACTGACTGATGCAGTGAGCGTTTAGTGTTTTACACTCGATATTCCTTGATCATCGTTCCGCGGTTCATTCCAAGCATGGGCTGCCATAAACTGAACATGGGCATCGATCAATTGATGAGATTCTTCCTGCCAGCTGCAATGACTTTGTTGATTGCAGAACTCCAAGCTTAATACTGTCAGGTGCTGCATGCGCTTCATACACCAATCTTTTAGTTCTAGCTCACTGGCCGGATTCGAAACCACATTTTGCAGTTTGCTATAGGCCAGTTGTAGAAACTGGTACGCTTTATCAGGCGCGTCGTAACGAGCATGATTAAAGATACGCAGGCAACCATCTAACCAACAGGCAATCGCCTTACTCTGCTGATCGGAAATTAACGGCCCCCAAATTTGCTCTGGAGGCGACAGGATCAATGATTCAAGATTATTCCCTTGATCATGTTTTCGGTGTTGATACCAGATCCCGATCTGTTCTACCCACGTATCTAATTGACTCATGCTGCCTTAACCCATTGTTTTACAAAGTGATTTGGTCCGACTTGATCAAGCCCATCTTTGACAATCGCACTTTGCTCACGGATCTGATCAGCATCTAAAGAATAGTTTGGTTCATTTTCCACTAATTGACCAAATGGCAGATCGGGATCGGGGACCGCAGAGATCAGTAGTTTGGTGTAAGGATGTTGCGGATCGGTTAAGATCGCTTGAGTATCGCCCCATTCAACAATTTGCCCCTTATACATCACTGCCGTTTCTTCGGCAATGTAGTGTGCGGTCGCAAGGTCGTGGGTAATGTACAAAAAACCAATACCGAGCTCTTTCTTCATTCGTTGCATCAGGTTGAGGACACCGAGACGAATGGAGACATCCAACATTGAGGTTGGCTCATCAGCAAGAATTACCTCAGCGCCTACCGCGAGCGCTCTTGCCAGGTTCACCCTTTGTCTTTGGCCACCGCTTAGTTCATGTGGGTACTTGTCTACTGTATCAGGAGCCAGTTCCACTAACTCGATCAGCTCCTTCAGCCTATCGGGAATATCGGCTTTGTTTGCCACTTGTTTGTGTATCTTCAGTGGACGAGTTAAATGGTGCTCAATGGTTTGGGTTGGATTTAATGAGCCAAATGGGTCTTGAAACACCATTTGCACCTTGCTGCGATAATCTAGCAGCTCTTTCTTACTGGTGATTTCATCGATGTTCTTACCGTTAAACAGGATCTCGCCTGAGGTGGTTGGGTAAACCTTAGTGATCAAGCGTGCGCAAGTACTCTTACCGCAGCCAGACTCTCCAACTAGCGCTAAGGTACGGCCTTTATGCAGGTTGAGGGTTATCCCTTGCAGGGCTTTGAATCGCTCAACAGACGCAAATCCACCACCAATAGTGAACTCTTTAACCACATTGTTAAGTTGAATGATGGGTTGGCTCATGCGAGGGCTCCTTGCTGTTGATGTTTACCTTCGTGAATGTTCGGGAATGAAGCCCACAGTTTTTGTGTATATGGGTGCTGAGGGTTGTTGCGAATTTGCTTAGATTGATTGACCTCGACAATTTCGCCATGGCGCATGATGGCAATGCGATCGCACAATTGGCTCATCAGAGCTAAATCGTGGGTAATAAACAGCACCGAGAATCCAAACTCTTCACGTAGCTGATAGATTTGCTGCAATATTTCGCGCTGGACCACCACATCGAGTGCTGTAGTCGGCTCATCCATAATGATCAGCTTTGGATTGAGTGATAGAGCAATCGCGATGACTAATCTCTGTCTCATACCACCACTGAACTGGTGAGGGTACTCAGTGAGTCGCTCTCGGGGAATGTTGACTAAATCGAGTAGTTTTTCTGCGCGATCTTTGGCTTGTTCCTCACTCATGCCTCTATGGTGGCGCAGTACATCGGCAAATTGCTCTTGAATTGGCAGGACGGGATTAAGTGAGTTCATGGCACTTTGAAAGACCATAGCGATTTCGCTCCAGCGGATAGCGCCGAGATCTTTATCGGATAGCCTAAGTAGGTCTTGCCCCTCGAAATGAATTTCACCGCCAGAGATAAACGCAGGTGGCTTATGTAGACGATTAATTGCAAAAGCGATGGTGCTTTTACCACAACCTGATTCGCCGGCAAGGCCAAATATTTCACCTTTACCAATGTCAAAACTGACTGACTTTACCGCGTTGAAGTCGCCCGTGTCGGTAATGTAGTCGACACATAAATCCCGAATCTTGATGATCGGGTCTGCATGATAGGCATGCGTGCTGGTTAGTTTACTCATAATCTTACTCAAAAACACAAAAGATAATGATTATCATTAACTCTTATTTTTTGAGTGAAAAGAAGTACGATTGAAAACAGTGAAGTGACTCGAAAAATGCGCTCAGAATGTGTTCAGCACTGGGGGTTTGAGAAGAAAACGCTTAAGAAAAAATGAGACCCGGATCGCCTTCATTTCTGTAGGGGTAATCCTTTAAATGTACTGTGCGACAACGGCAGGCGCAAAACTTATTTATACAAAAAACAGTAAGAGTTTCTGAACTATTAGCACAATCACATTATGGAGCTAAAATTCTTAACAAGGGGCGAGAGGTTTTGCTACAGATTACCTGTCCCTAGCATGGTTTGTTCGGAGGTTATTATGTCCATTAATTCTATTGACCATGATGAAATGAGTAAAATTGCTGGCAAGTGGGACTTCACGGAAGAAGTAGAGTCACAAAAGCCGACTAAGGGTGCCAAATCTGCCGAAGCTCGTCGTCGTATCGAAGCATTAAAAGAGATTCGTGAGAGTGGGTTAACTATCGAAGAGGCAAAAGAACTAGGCATTCTGCACTAGTTGTGACACACATATGCGATTACCTAAGGGTGGCACAGGAAAGCCACCCTTTGTTTTTGAGAGTTTTTTGATCTAACCCTTCACTCCCACTGCAATTCCTCGCTACATTCGCTTTGGGTGTGGTATATTCCCTTCCCATATTTTTACAGATTTAAATTTTGCTATGTCGATAAACCTGTCAACTCTCCCTGCAAGCGAAAAAAACAAGATTGAACTTGATAAGCAAGCCTCTTTTTTGGTTTGGAAGCTTCGTGAAGCGAAAGCTGTGCCTGATGAGATTGATCAGGAGGCAGCCAAAATTGTCGATGAAGAAGAAAAGGCTTCATTCCTAGAGTCTGTTGCTAAATATAAGCGAGTAATGGGCGTCGCGTAACGTAACCATTTCCTCTGCAAGGCGAGAAATTGAAATGTGCTCGCTTTTTGCTAAAATCCTTCGCGTTAAATTGAATTAGAGAGAACATCCCGATGGGAAGAAGTTTTGAAGTGCGCAAAGCCTCAATGGCTAAAACTGCAGGCGCAAAAATTAAAGTTTATTCCAAATACGGTAAAGAAATTTACATGTGCGCGAAAAATGGCGGTGCAGACCCAGACATGAACTTGTCTCTTAAGCACCTGATCGCAAAAGCGAAAAAAGACCAAGTTCCTGCGCACGTTATCGAAAAAGCGATCGATAAAGCAACTGGTGGTGGCGGTGAAGATTACGTTCCTGCGCGCTACGAAGGCTTTGGACCTGGCGGCACAAGCGTCATCGTTGATTGTCTAACTGACAACGGTAACCGTACTTTCCAAGATGTACGCCAGTGCTTCGTTAAAACAGGTGCGAAAATTGGTGTTGAAGGTTCTGTTTCACACATGTTTGATCACCAAGCAGTATTCCAGTTCAAAGGCGATGATGATGAGATCATTCTAGAAACGCTGATGATGGAAGACGTAGACGTGACTGACGTTGAACTTGAAGATGGCGTGATTACGGTTTTCGCTCCTCACACTGAGTTCTTCAAAACTAAGACTGCTCTAAACGGTGCGTTCCCAGACCTGACTCTTGATGTAGAAGAGATCACTTTCGTACCTCAAACTCACACGCCAGTTGCGGGTGAAGATGCAGAGAAATTCCAGAAGTTCTTAGACCTTCTTGATGACTGTGATGACGTTCAGCAGGTTTACCACAACGCTGAGCTGTAATCGCTAAGCGCTGAAAATCAGATAAACTAAAAAGGGATCGATTCGATCCCTTTTTTTGTTTGCGCGTGTTAAAAATAGGGCTGATACCAAACTCGAAAGAGTACTCATTCTGCTCACTCTGTTATTGATGGACCAATGATGACCAAATTTACTCCGATTGTATTGGGTTGTAGCTTGGCTTTTTCCGCCGTTTCAACCGAGCTGGATCTCGTGACGAAAGCGCAGCAGCTCTATGAAGCAGGCGATCAAAAACAAGCGCAGACTTTGTTTACTCAGGCAGCTGAGCAGGACAGTGCAGAAGCGCACTTTAGACTTGCTTACCAATACACTTTAACGGATGAAGAGAGTGTCTACCATTTGCAGCAAGCCGCAGTCCATGGTCATCAAGAGGCGCTAAAATACTATCTAGATAAGGTCTTTTTCCGCGCAGGCAGCATTAGAATGTCTGATCCTAAAGCCGCACTAGAGACTTACTATAAAGCCAAACAGAAAAATCCTAGTTTGTCTCTCTATGACGAACAAGAAAAGGTGCAAGTACTGACTTACGCAGCCGAACTCCCCGAGCGTAACCCTGATGCGTTCTTTAAAACTTATCAGGTAGAGGATGAAGATGGAGATTGGCCCTTCTACGATGTATGGGAGTTAGCTGAACAAGCTTCAAAAGAGGGAAGTCAGTTTGGTAAACCCGATCCGGAGCTGGTGTTTTGGTTGATCACGCGTGGTGGTGATGTGCCAGCAGAGCTGTCATTCGCGGTTACTGATTATTATAAGCATTGGAAAAATGATCAAGTGGTGCCTTTTAACCTTTGTCATTACGTGACCAGTGGCGCGGGTGCTGGGTATTGCGCTGATAGGGATGCCGTAGAGCAGGAGAAACGTCGCCAAAGTGAGCTTTCCGCGTTAACGGAAAAACTGCCAGGGGAGAGCCTAGCTCTGTTGAATCTCGCCTATAAAGAGATGGAAGATTATGTCACGCTCAAAGCGCAGCAAGAAGAAATGCATGGTGGTACGGGGCGTACTGCTTGGATAATAGACTCGATTCAGTCGCAGAAGGATCTTTATCTTTCAACGCTAGAGAAAGCCATTCAAGGCGATATAGAGGCAATTTCCACGCCACTCAGTGAAACAGATAGCCAGTTAAATGCGACATACAAAAAGTTAATGAGTGCGCTTAAACTGCCATCTGAAGACTATGCGATGCCAAAACCACAAGCTGATGATGTAAGAGAAGTGCAAAGACAGTGGATTAAACATCGCGATGCGACATGTCGCTTGATCGCGTCAGTCGAGCCACAGTTAAAAGAGCAATGCCTCAACTGGATAACGGCTCAACGAGAGCAAGAGTTGCAAGGTATTATCACGCCATAGTGGTACGAACAAATATGACAAGGGGACATGAGGTCCCCTTTTGTTTTTTTAAACGCTCTAAGCCTGCGAGACAGCGTTTGCGCCAGCTAACCAGTTAGACAACTTTCTAATTTGCGGTAAGACAGTCAAGTTAAGTGTTAGCGCTGCTGGCCATGCCAGAAGAAAGCTATCTAGCCAAATTGCTGGCCACTCGTTACTAAAACCCAGTTTATAGCCAGAAATTAATCCCGACATAATGATGGCCATGGTCAAAGACGAAAGCAGGGCGGAAATCCAAAAATGTTTGCGGCTCATAAATTCTCCTCTTCTTGTTGTTGTTCTGATGTATTTAAGGATATAACTATCCAATAGTGAAAAAAATAAGCAGGTATAGAAGTATGAATTCCATATTTGGAAACATGGATGATCTCTATTTGTTTTGTAGTGTGGTGGAAGAAGGCTCTTTGCTGTCGGCTTCTAAAAAGCTTCAGCTTCCTGTTTCGACCATGTCACGCCGCTTATCTGCGCTTGAACAGCGCCTCAATACGCGATTATTGGAAAAGAAGGGCAGAGAGCTAGTTGCAACACAAAGTGGCTCAGAAGCCTTTGAGTTGCTTAGAAGTGGCATGGAATCGGTCGAGTCTGGCTTCGGACAAATGCTATCTGATACACAGGAAGTGTCAGGCAAGATAAAGCTTGCTATTCCACACAACTTTTATCGAGCCTTTGTGGGGGAGGTGGTCGAGCAGTTTTTGGTTGACTATCCCAAAGTATCGCTCGACTTGGTGCTTAGCCAAGAGCAAGCAGTACCGCAGACTGACCGAGATTTGTTGATCACCTTCGACTTGGCTGAGATGAATGACATGATCGCCAGACCTTTATTTAAAGCTCGCCATGCTTTTTTTGCCAGTCCTGAATACTTAACCAAAGTAGGGGAGGTTAACGATCTTGCCTCTTTGAGTCAGCTTGACTGGGTCAGCGTTGATCATGCTCTAGACATTTCCGTGTATGAGCAAGAGCATCTGGTTGATGTGATGAGCGTGAAGCCTAAGCTGATCGTGAATGATATTTTGGCGGTATGTGGCGCTGTAGAGAAAGGTTTAGGTGTGGCGTCGTTGCCTTTCAGACATGTGCATAAAGGGATGAACTTAGTTAGGGTGTTGCCCCAGTATCAACGCAGTGTTAGACAAGCCTACTTGGTGTATAAGCAAAGGCGCTATCAACCTAAGGCGCTGAGTTTGTTGGTAGAGCGCTTAATGGCTGGCGTAGAGAAGATGCAAGAGCCAACGGATTTTACACTGTAAAGTCACCTCAATTGGAATTGAAGAGTAAAGGAAATCAAATGGATAAAGTGGTTATTGTAACGGGAGCGGGTAGGGGAATTGGCGCTGAAACCGCAAAACTTCTTGCAAGCCAAGGCTATACCGTCGCGGTCAATTATCTTAAAAACCACCAGCGTGCTGATGAAGTGGTTGAGCAGATTGTTTCTACAGGTGGAGAGGCATTCGCGATTCAGGCTGATGTTTCAGACCAAGAGCAAGTTGAAGCTATGTTTGCCCAAGTTACCCAGCGCTATGGCACAATCACTCATTTGGTGAACAATGCAGGAATTCTGTTTACTCAATCAACCTTGAGCGAGATTGACCTAGAACGATTCAAGAAGGTAATGGATGCCAATGTCATAAGCTGCTTTTTGTGCTGTAAGGCGTTTATCAATCAGCTTGATAGTAATGGCTCTATCGTTAACGTCTCTTCCGCTGCATCAAGAACAGGAGCGCCATTTGAATATGTAGACTACGCGGCCTCTAAAGGTGCGATGGACTCGTTAACCAAAGGACTGTCACTTGAGCTTGCGTCACGTAATATTCGTGTTAATGGAGTCAGGCCAGGCTGTATTTACACTGAGATGCACGCCGATGGGGGTGAGCCAGGACGAGTAGATAGGCTTGGACCACAACTTCCACTAGGCCGCGGAGGAACGGCATTGGAAGTGGCGAACTCTATTGCTTGGCTACTGTCTGACGAGGCGTCGTTCGTCACCGGCTCTTTTATTGATATAGCGGGTGGGCGGTAGTTCTCTCAGTGAAAACGACCATCACGCACTGATGGTCGTTTCGCTATCAAATCAAAAGTAGCGCTACACCTGATAAGATTAGCCAGTAATAAGGGCTAAATTTTTCAAGCTTTTGTAGGCCGCAGTTTGTGCCTCAATCGGCTTACACACCGAAAGTAGATCATCAATAAAGTGCCCCAAAGCGCGAGCTTCAATCTTTCTAATACCGCGTTGTTGGGTTTCGGTTAAGTAGTCGTAGACTGATGCGGCGCCAAAATCGCCAAATATCATCTCACCTTGTTCGTTGACCAACACATTGTGCGCGTAGAGGTCACCATGACATACCTTGTTATCGTGTAGGTGATTAAACACATTCATCATCTGGTCAACAATCTTTTCAATCTGACTGACCGAAAGGGTGAAGTCTTGCTTAAAAACATCTCGTGTACAGGTTTGTAATGTTGGTGGTAGACCAAGATTGAAGTAGCTATCTGGGATCAACTCCATCACCAAGGCAAGGTGATTGTCCTCGTTTACTTGAGCGATAGATTTCACAAGGTTGTTGTGGTGACCTGTTTGCAGGCAAGCTTGCAACTCATCGCAAGGGTAGCCATCACTGGTTACATCCCCCTTAAACACTTTTACCGCAACATTGGCTGGGAAGTCGAAATCGGCGTCGAGCCAATCCGCGTGAGAGATCACCCCAGAAGCCCCTTGCCCTAAAACCTGATTAAGCTTGTAAGCGCTTGAAGCAACTTGTGGAACACTCTCTTCAAGACTGGTTCTTTCACAGAAAGGGTTGCCTGCAAAAGCCATCCACGCCAGTTTAGGAAGCTCAAGTAGTACGCTCGGGAAGCGCTCAAGTTGATTTGCAGACAGGCGTACTAACTCCAAGTTGAGCAACTGGTTAAAGCTGTTGGGTAGTGATGTCAGTTTGTTACCCGCCAAGGCTAATTTCTGCAGGCGCGGGCGGTGGCCCAAAGATTCTGGCAACTTAGCGATTTGGTTATCGGTCAAAATTAACCAACGTAGTTGCTCTGGCAATGACTCTTCGGCGACACGAACAATTTGGTTACTTTTAAAACCGACCATCTCAAGCTTGTCACAGCGACCTAAAACCAGTGGCAGGTGAGTGAAGCGATTGTTGGAAGCAAATACTATCTTGAGTTGCTTTAATTCAGTGAGCCATTCCGGCAGTTCACTTAAAAGGTTGTTTGAAACATCGAGAATTTCCAACGTATCAGCTAAGGCTAAGATCTCTTGTGGTAACTCGGTTAATTGTTCAGAAAGTTGAAGACGCTGAATGCCTGTAAGCGCTCCGCTTTTAAGTTGTTCTACTGTGTGCAAACTGACTGCCTATCGTTGCTCGTGAATGGGAAAAGAGCGCGTATTCTACGCAGGTTGAATACAAAAGGCGAGGTGAGTGTTAGGTGGGTATTAGGTTCGGTTATCGAAAAAGCCGAGTGGATAAACACTCGGCTTGGCTGGTATGGATAATGTTATAGGAACGCCTTGTAAGGCAGTTCTGGTTCATTTTTAAAGATATCTTTGAAACCACGGAAGTGTTGATAATGCATGCGCCCTTTGTCTGTTGGGTAAGTGTACTTACCACCAACCTGCCAGAAGAACGGAGCAAAGCTGTACTGGAGACGATCTTTTTTCATGTTCCATAGTACTTCAATTTCTCGAGGGTCATTCTGGAAGTTGGCCCAGATGTCGTGGTGGAATGGCATTACGACCTCACAGTCTAGTGACTCAGCCGCTCTGAGAATATCCGATGAAGTCATTTTATCAGTGACACCGCGAGGGTTCTCACCATAAGAAAGTAATGCAACATCAATTTGGTACTCGTTACCATGTGATGCGTAGTAGTTCGAGTAGTGTGAGTCACCAGAGTGATAAACGGAACCACCCGTTGTTTCGATTAAGTAGTTGACGGCACGTTTGTCCATTCCATCCAAGATCTCTTTATCGTACGACGATGTGCCTTCTGGAAGTGTTACTAGTGCAGTGCGGTCAAATGAGTCGAGAACGCGGATCTTCATGTCACCCACTTCTAATACATCACCAACTTTTGCTACCACACAACGCTCCTCAGGAACTCCCCAGCCCATCCATAGATCGACACAAGCTTGTGGGCCGATAAATTTAACGTGCTCAGAGCAGTTTTGTAGGACCGCTGCGGCAACGTTGACATCAATATGATCAGCGTGATCATGAGAGGCGAGTACAGCATCGATCTCTTTGATCGCAAATGGGTCAAGTGGGAAAATCGCCGTACGCAAGTTTGGTTGAAGTGCTTCAACACCGCCCATACGCATCATCTGATGCTGGTTTTTCATGAACGCATTCTTTTGCGTCTTCTTACCTGTACCACACCAGAAGTCGATCGAAATATTGGTATTGCCTTCGCTCTTAAGCCAGATCCCTGTACACCCTAGCCACCACATAGAGAATGTATTTGGTTCTACTACAGTATTTTCGATCTCTTCGTTTAGCCATGTACCCCACTCAGGAAAAGTGCTTAAGATCCAAGATTCACGGGTTATTTCATTCACTTTGCTCATAACAGTACCTTTAATTTCACGAAATTTGATTTATTTAGGATGTAGGGAGCCAAGCGTCTTAATATGAGATTAAGACACTGAGCAATTTATGGTGTTATTTATCTATTGGGTGGTGTTAAACCAGAATGACTTGTGTTCCTTGAGCTTCAATAGCTTTGACAACGTCAGGGTTGGCATCTTTGCCGGTTATAACGATATCAATTTTGCTCGCGGGGCAGAAAACCATCCCTGTTCTTTGACCCACTTTCGAACTATCCACTACCACGACTAACTTATCGATTTGCTCAAGCATTTGCTGCTCTGCTACAGCGGTAAGCATGTCTGCTTTATAAAGCCCTGTTTCCGTTAAGCCTTTGCCTGAGGTAAACATCCAGTTACCCGCGTACCCACCCAACGAATCAGGAGCAGGGTTAAGAAAAATGTTTTGCGCTTTATTGTATTGGCCACCAATAATGATCACATCGTCATGATCCTCATTGATTAGATAGCTCGCCAATGGAAAGTAGTTGGTGACAATCTGTACATCTTGGCCACACAGCTTTTGGCCCAGTAAAAATGCGGTTGAACCACAGTTGATGACCACGCTATCGCCCGAGTCGCACAACTCAGCGGCACGTAAGGCTATAAGAGACTTCTCTTCATAGTGCTCAGTACTGTTGATGTTTAGTGGTGACCACTTTTTCTTTTGGCTCTCAATACGCTCAGCACCGTTACGAACTTTACGTAATTTGCCCAACTCATCGAGCTTTGAAATGTCACGACGAGCTGTCGCAGGAGAAACATTAAAGCTGTTGATGATATGCGAGACGTTGATCGTCCGATTTTCTTCTAATAACGACAAGATACCGTCGTGTCTTTGTACTTCGTTCATTCTTATCACCTTTTCAAGTGTTGTGATTACTTGGTGATTGCTTGTGATTTGTTTTGATTCTAATAATCATCGGTTTGATTGTCAAATAACCATGAAACAAAAATATGCCATAAATCACAAATAATTATAAGTTGCTGATTTTTATGTGTTTAATGATTTTTGGTGTGATCGGTGACCCAAAAACAGCCATTGAACGAGGGCAAAATTGATAAAAATCAAAATAATCACAAATGAGCATTGAATGATTACTTTTGATTGTTAAAGTTTAATTCGTGAGCAAAAGAGAGCGTATTTCACACATTAAGTTGAAAACGTTCTGTCCTACGAACCAAATAAAATTACAAATACTATTAGGGGTAAAGATATGGAGTTCTTATACGACATCTTCTATATATTTTACAGCCAAGTAATGACCAAAGCCCCCTTGCTGCTTGGTCTCGTTACTTTTATTGGCTATTGGCTGCTGAGACGCGATCCTACGACGATAATCAAAGGCTCAATCAAAACGATTGTTGGCTTTATGCTAGTCCAAGTTGGTGCGGGCACATTGGTTAAGGGGTTTAAACCCGTCATTGAAAAGTTGTCGGAATATCATGGATTGACGGGATCCGTTATTGACCCATATACAACCATGATGGCGACGATGGAAAACATGGGAGACATGTATTCCTGGGTTGGCTATGCAGTACTGCTAGCGTTAGGCATTAACATTCTCCTCGTCCTTTTCCGCCGCTTCACTGGCATTCGCACCATTATGCTGACTGGGCATATCATGTTCCAACAGGCAGGTTTGGTTGCTGTTTTCTACTTCATCCTTGGCGCTTCAATGTGGGAGACCATCCTATATTCAGCAGTGTTAATGGCGCTGTATTGGGGTATCTCTTCCAATATCATGTTCAAGCCTACTGAGGAAGTAACGGGTGGTGCTGGTTTCTCTATTGGTCACCAACAGCAGGTTGCTTCTTGGATCGCGACTAAGATTGCACCAAAACTTGGCGATAAGAACGATAGTGTAGACCATATCGAACTGCCTAAATGGCTGCATATCTTTCATGACAGTATCGCTGCAACAGCGATCGTTATGACGGTTTTCTTTGGCATTATCTTGCTGTCGTTTGGCCTAGATAACCTACAAACAATGGCGGGTAAAACGCACTGGACAATCTACATCCTAGAAACAGGCTTGAAGTTTGCCGTAGCGATTCAAGTTATCGTTGCTGGTGTTCGTATGTTCGTTGCTGAACTGTCAGAAGCATTTAAGGGTATTTCTGAACGCGTGATTCCAAATGCAGTATTGGCTATCGACTGTGCTGCGATCTACGCGTTTTCTCCTAACGCTATGGTATTTGGCTTCATGTGGGGTGCTATTGGCCAATTCCTTGCTGTTGGCGCGCTGCTGCTTGCTGACTCTCCAATCATGATCATTCCAGGTTTCATTCCAATGTTCTTCTCGAACGCAACAATTGGTGTCTTCGCTAACCACTTTGGTGGCTGGAAAGCGGTTATGAAGATCTGTTTCGTGATGGGCATTATCGAAGTGGTTGGCTCTGCTTGGGCTATTCAGCTGATTAGTAATCATGGTGTGGAGTTCAGTGGTTGGATGGGTATGGCTGACTGGGCTCTAGTGTTCCCACCTATCTTTGCCGGCATCTCAATGTCAAAAGCCTTCTTCTGGGTATTAGTCGCACTTTCACTGGTATACATGTTCTTTGCGTCCAAACAGCTTCGAGCAGAAGAAGATGCGCAAGGTGTTGTTTCTGTTACAGAAGAGCCTGAAGTGATTGAAGCGGTAGAGCAAGCAATCAAAGCGAGCGACGGTGTTCGCCCTGTAAGCATCCTAGCGGTATGTGGAAATGGGCAAGGCTCTTCAATGATGATGAAGATGAAGATTGGTAAATACCTAGAGAAAAAAGGTATCCCTCATGTCATGGACTCATGTGCGGTATCTGACTACAAGTCTAAGCTTGCGTCGACTGACATCATCGTCTCATCGAAACACTTATCTGCTGAAATGGAGCCAGGCGAAGGCAAGTTTGTCTTGGGTGTACAGAACATGCTCAATCCGAACTCTTTTGGTGATGAGTTATTAGAAATCATCGATAAGAACTTCGCTGGAGCAAAGTAACCTCTATACAAAACAACCAATAACAATAACTAAGTGCCAGTTATTGCTGGCACTTCACTGGAGATAGAACAATGGGTTTTAAGCAATCACTGATCGACAACAACTCAATCAAACTACAAGCTTCTGCTTCTAATTGGCGTGAAGCTATCACCATTGGTACAGACATGCTGACCGCATCCGGTGCGATTTTGCCAAGCTACCATGAGGCGATTATCAACAGTGTAGAGAAACTAGGCCCTTACATCTGCATTGCTCCTAACTTGGCACTGCCTCACGCTCGCCCAGAAGATGGCGTAATTCGAACGGCTTTTGCGCTCGTTACTCTAGAAGAGCCTGTGTTCTTTGAAGGGGAGGATGAGCCTGTTGATGTACTGATTACGTTAGCTGGAAGCTCTTCTGATGAGCATATGGAAGGCTTAATGGAAGTGACCACGGTACTTGATGACGAAGATAGTGAAACGGGCGTTGACCTTAACAAGTTGCGCCGCTGCAGAACTAAAACTGATGTGTTTGACGTTATTGATGAAGCGCTAGCGGAAACGGCGTAAGGAGAAACTATGTATAGCGCACTAAAACAACGTGTCTTCGAAGCCAATCTCAAGCTGCCGAAATACGGCTTAGTGACATTCACTTGGGGAAACGTTTCGGAAATAGATCGCGAACTTGGTGTATTGGCAATCAAACCTTCCGGTGTTGAGTACGATGCCATGACCGCAGACGACATGGTTATCGTGGATTTAGAAGGCCAAATTATTGAAGGGAAACTAAATCCTTCGAGTGATACAGCGACGCATATTGAAATCTATAAAGCGTTTCCAGAGGTTGGTGGCGTAGTGCACACTCACTCACGTAGTGCCACTATCTGGGCGCAGGCTGGGATTGATATTCCCGCACTCGGTACGACTCATGCCGACTACTTTTACGGAGATATCCCCTGCACCCGTAAGTTGTCTAACGACGAAATTTCAGGGGCTTATGAGAAAAATACTGGGCTCGTTATCATTGAAGAGTTCAAGCAACGCGGTATTAAGCCTATGGCAGTTCCTAGCGTGATTGTGGCAGGGCATGCGCCATTTTCTTGGGGCAAGAACGCGAATGATGCGGTTCACAATGCCGTAGTACTGGAAGAGATTTCGGCAATGGCGTTGGCAACTCGCTCGCTGAATAGTGGCATTAAAATTCAGCCAGAGCTCTCTGACAAACACTACCTGCGTAAACACGGTGAAAATGCTTACTACGGCCAGCGTTAATCTTTGTTGGAGGAAGAGCCCATGTACAAGGTATTAGCATTAGATTTAGATGGAACAGTGCTAACAGATGAACACACTATCCATCCTGAAGTTAAACGCGCGATTAAAGAAGCCAAGCGGCATTGTAAAGTCGTAGTCGTAACAGGGCGTCACCATACCGCCGCTAGGCCTTATTATTACGATCTTGAACTAGACACTCCAATCATATGTTGTAACGGCACGTACGTTTATGACTATGCCAATGAGAAGGTTCTCAAGCAGAACTCGATTGATAAGGAAGATGCGCAGATATTTATTGAGCTGGCGCGCGAGTTTCAAGTCAAGATGGTTATGTACATTTCTGACGCCATGACTTACTCGAACTACAACCCGATAACCTACATGCAAGCTTTGGAAAGCTGGGCTAAAACTGCACCACAAGCCCACCGCCCGAAGATATACAAGGTTGACTCATTCAGTGAAACAGCAAAACAGACAGAGCATGTATGGAAGTTCGTTGTTGAGGGATGCCCAAGCTCAGTGGAGAGATTGTTGGAACACCCTTGGGTTGAGCGACAGTTCAATGGTGAGCGCTCTTGGTCAAACCGAATTGACTTTGCCGCAAAAGGAAACAGCAAGGGCCTCCGTCTTGCTGAATATGTCTCTGAACTTGGTTACCACGCAAATCATGTGATCGCGGTTGGCGACAATCACAATGATATCTCAATGCTTCAATACGCCAATTTAGGTGTCGCAATGCGCAATGCCGACGACACCGTGAAGTCACACGCCAAACTCGTGTGCTCGACAGATAACAATCAAGATGGCTTGGCCCGTCTAATACGTGAAAAAATTAAAGGATAACGATAATGACAAAACCAATGATTCAAATCGCCCTAGACCAAACTAATTTACCTGCAGCCATTGAAGTGGCGAACAATGTTGAAAGCTTTGTTGATGTGATTGAAGTGGGCACTATCCTCGCATTTGCTGAGGGCATGAATGCGGTTTCGACTCTGCGTGCCAATCACCCTGATCATATTTTAGTGTGCGATATGAAAACGACAGACGGCGGAGCCATTCTAGCCAAAATGGCCTTCGAGGCGGGAGCTGATTGGATTACGGTTTCCGCTGCCGCACATATTGCAACTATAGAAGCGTGCAAGAAAGTCGCGGATCAACACAAGGGCGAAATTCAGATTGAGATCTACGGTAATTGGACAATGGCAGACGCTCAAGCTTGGGTTGATTTAGGTGTCTCACAAGCCATTTATCACCGCTCTCGTGACGCAGAGTTGGCAGGAGTTGGCTGGACCGAACAAGACTTGGAAAAAATGCGTGCCTTGTCTGAACTTGGTCTAGAGTTATCGATCACTGGCGGTATCGTGCCTGAAGATCTTTACCTATTTGAGGGTATCAAGGCCAAAACTTTTATTGCGGGTCGAGCTCTAGCGGGTGAGCAGGGTAAGCAAACCGCTGAAGCACTTCGTGCTCAAATTGACCGCTTCTGGAACTAGGAGTCGTCTATGTATCAAAATCTTCAACGCCACCGAGTCGGTTTGTATGAAAAGGCCCTACCTAACGAGCTAAGTTGGGAAGAAAAGCTTAAAACGACCAAAGAGCTAGGATTCGATTTTTTAGAGATCTCTGTGGATGAATCTGACGAACGTCGCAGCCGCTTAGATTGGGATGATGAAACCATTTATGCTCTGCGTCACCAGTGCGAACGTTATGGGGTTCCTCTTCAATCGATGTGTTTAAGCGCTCATCGCAAATACCCGTTCGGCTCAGCTGATCCTGAAACTCGCGAGCAAGCCTTACTGCATATGGAGAAAGCGATCTCATTGGCATACAAACTAGGCGTGCGTACGATTCAGCTAGCAGGCTATGATGTCTATTATGAGCCAGCCAATCAAGCGACTCACCAGCGGTTTATTCAAGGAATGAAGCAGTCAGCGAAGTTGGCGGAAAGAGCGGGTGTCATGCTTGCTGTCGAGATCATGGATACAGACTACCTAAATTCATTAAGCAAGTTTGAGGTGTTGAGCCGAGAAGTTGATTCACCTTATTTCACGGCTTATCCAGACGTTGGCAACATCTCTGGTTGGAACTACGATATCGTCACTGAGCTGAAGTTGAGTAAACCACACATTACTCAGATCCATCTTAAAGATACATATCGAGTGACTTCAGATTATAAAGGGCAATTCCGCGATTTGGTTATCGGCGAAGGTGAGGTCGATTTCAATTCGATATTCGATACCCTCAAGAAGACAGATTGTGTTGTCCCTCTAGTCATTGAAATGTGGGCTCAGGATGATAACTGGAAGCAGAATATTTTCACTGCTCAGCGTCGACTAAATCAAGCTTGTGATCATGCTGACTTGCCAAAGCTATTTGCGGCTTAGTATTGAAAAAGGTGCCTAGTACAAGGGCACCATGCTCCGGCGCTCAATCAGAGCGCCTTTCATCCCCTTTATGGGATAGTGCAGTGCAAGCCCCCCGTATTGCGCTGCACATTTTCAATCGAATGCATAAGATTTGACTTCAAGTCAGAGTTGGAGCAAAGTTGCGCTGACTTTCCTATCTATAAGCTGCATACAAGAATGAAACTGCTTCACTTACAATTGTTTTGGTACGAAAAACATCACACTCTACTGGAGATGGAAGATCTACCAAGCTTAACTCCTACCCAAGAGCAAGAGCTCAAAGAGTGGGTGAAACAGCGCCGAAAAATTCTAAGCTATGAAGTCCACCAACAGACTTGGGTTAAGGTAAATGTTGATGGCTTTGCCTCACAGATTAGGCTCAACCCAAACGGTACTTTGTCGGAGAAAGATCTCTTCAGTGACAAATCGCTTCAGGGCTTGTGGAAAGTGATGGAAGGCTTCTTGTTTATAAAAGTCATAAGTGGTGAGTTTATTGTTGAGTATCAAATCGTTGGCAGTAACCTAGAAAACATTCACTGCGGAATCGAATACATCAACGGTAAAGTTAGTACTTACAGTAAGTTTATAGTGACGAAATAGGACAACTTTGGGCGTAGCTTTTAGACCATGCCCAAAGTGCCACTGTTTTCAATTCTTTTGGGCACTCAGCTGTCGATAGCTTAACAGGGACAACAGAGCGAAGAAGGCCGGATCGCTCCAACCGAAGCCGACAAAGATCCCTGTAAATCCAGCATAGCCAGTTATTACGACACCGAGAAGATTGGTGACAAGCAGAGCTTTGAGTAGCTGTTGCATTGTCTCTTTGTGCTCTACTGTTCTTAGAAACAGGCTTACTGCAGCTACGCCTCCGAGAAAAATACTAGTGTGTTGTGAGAGGAAGTAAGCGTACTTATCGTTAATCTCAACGCCATACATTGGCCACATCATGGTCGGCAGAAAAAACAGTGCTAGTGCAAACACAGTGTAGATGCTGCCGTGTAAGGTTAAAAACAGTCTGTTCGTCATAGCGGTTCCTTACAGGCCAACTGGCCCACGATTGATTTCAGTCAGTGGCTGATTAATGTCAAAAATAACGCCACGTACTTCTGCTACTCCCATTTGTTTGAGTCTAGCAGCATGCATGTCTAGGTAATTTTGTGCGCTGACCTCATCTTGGAAAAGATAGATACCACCACCTAGCTTTTCAGATTCGCTTTCCGTCCAGATTTTCCAGATCATGCCGGGCTCTTGATTAATTGACTCTGCTAGACCAACTAATGCTTTAGACATCTCTGCGCCCATAGGGCCATGATATTCAAAATCGACTTGTAGTAATTTCATCTTAGTTTCTCCGATTGTTGTCTGTTGTGAACGCGTGTTGCTGTTCGATGGCGATATTGTTGTCTATATAAATTAAACAGAAAAGTTCATAATGTTGTGTATAAATGTCTAAAAAACTGACAGGTCATGTGATGAGGCTGAAAAGTACACTTGAGCAATGGGTTACGCTGAAAGAAGTGGATCGGGCGGGCAGTATTCAAGCCGCGGCTTCGGCTTTAAACAAAAGCCATACAACCTTGATTTACTCGATCAAAAAGCTTGAAGATCAACTGGGCGTTAAGCTGGTGGAGGTTAAGGGAAGACGTGCCACAGTGACTGAGCATGGTCGTTCACTGCTTAGAAGAGCGAGCAGTATGCTTGAACAGGCAAGAGAGCTGGAAGACTTAAGCCAACAAATCTCAGCTGGTGTCGAGTCAGAGATTACAGTCGCGATGGATCATCTTTGCGACCCGAGCCTGCTCTATCAACCGATGGCAGAGTATCTTAGTCAAAACGGTATCACCTCTATTCAAGTAGTAGAGACATCTTTATCTAAAACGGCCGAAATGGTGACCAGCGAGCAAGCTGATATTGCGATTATTACCTTGCCGGTGACCAACTACCCTGCTCAAGCTTTTTCGATAACGAATATGTTGCCTGTTGTCTCAAGTAAGCACCCACTCGCAAGTCAAAGTCAGGTTTGTATGGCGGATTTTGCCACTCATTGCCAAGTTGTCATTCGCGATCTGGGGGCTACTCAGCTTGAGAACAAAGAGCAAAATGTCGGTTGGTTAAAAGCGAATCAGCGGATAACCGTCGACAATTTTGACCATGCATTTCGAGCGGTGGAGCAAGGCGTCGGTTTTTGCCGTTTACCAGAGCACATCATCAAGTTAAGAAACACCGGCCAGCTTAAGGTGCTTAAAGTCGAGCACAATGAAAAGTATCAAGTCCCGCTGCATATTACCCTTCCTAAGGGAGTGAAAACTGGTCCAGCCGCCAAATGCTTCTACGAATTGTTATTATCGAAATCGGCTAAAGGCTAATATTAACCTTTGAAAACATAACAGTGAGTAATTACTTACAACCACCTGTTTACGTCGATATGACGCAAAAAGTGACCTATCACACGCTGTGTTAATTTAGTGATTTAATCTTTTTATAAGCTGACATTGGTATGCGATATTTCGATGGTAAATTTAAGATTGACTGGTAAGTAATATGAGAAGCGAAAAAGAGAAAATGCTCGCTGGCGAGCCGTATGATGCATGGGATAAAGAACTATACAATGACCGAATTTCATGTCGTAAAGTTCTGCAAAAGCTCAACAATAGTATTCCAGATACCGAAGAGTGGCGCAGCGCGATTGATACTCTGATCCCTGATTCTAAAGACGCTTACCTAGAACCTCCATTTCGTTGTGACTACGGTTCGAATATAAAACTCGGCAAAAACTTCTACGCTAATTTCAACTGTGTGGTGTTGGATGTGGCTGAAGTTCATATCGGTGATAACGTCCTCTTTGCTCCTAACGTACAAATCTACACGGCAGGTCACCCTCTCGACGTGAAAGGTCGTGTTGAAGAAGGCGTCGAGTTTGGTACACCGATTACTATTGGCGACAATGTTTGGCTTGGCGGTGGTGTGATCGTCTGCCCTGGTGTCTCCATCGGTGAAAATAGCGTGGTTGGAGCGGGAAGTGTTGTGACCATAGACATTCCAGCTAACGTTGTCGCTGCGGGTAGCCCATGTCGAGTGATTAAACCTACCGAGCAATCCTGAGTATTGATGCCTGAAAACACTCTCCAATAAAATTTAAAATAGTTCTTTACCTCAACCTTGGTTGAGGTTTTAGCATACTTCTTGTTGACTAGGAATTGATAAGGAGAAAGCAATGATTCAACTAGAGCATGTGAATTTAGTGGTTAAGGACATCCCTGAGATGTTGAAGTTTTATCAAGCAGCATTTCCACATTGGTCGGTGCGCGATGAAGGTCAAGGGGAGTGGAGTGGCAAACCGAGAAACTGGCTACATTTCGGCGATGAGTACCAATATATCGCAATGAGTGACCACGGTGAAGGAAACAATCGAGAACTGGCAGGCCATCAGGTAGGACTCGCCCACTTTGCTTATGTCACCAATAACATTGATGCGGTGATCGGCCGATTGGTTGAAGCGGGTTATCCTATCGCTAAGCCGGGCGCTGATGAACCTTACCGTAAAAATGTCTACTTCGTTGATCCCGCAGGATTTGAGATTGAGTTTGTTGAATACCTAACCGACGATCCAAAACTGCGTAATTTATCGAGTTAAAGCGCTAGAGCGCAGAAAGCAATTGAGCCTTTCTGCGCGTTAGTGACGTTATTACAGAGGAGTAAATTCGAACTTGTCGCCTTTATCGGCAACTCGGTATCCAAGTGCTGTGATTTGTTCTCGGATCTTATCGGCATCCGCAAAGCGCTTTTGTTGCTTCAGTAACAGTCTCTCCTCGGCAAGTTTTATGACCTCGTCGGGTACTATAACCTCTTCAATATGGTCAATATTCAGGCCGAATATCTTATCAAAAAACAACACAGTAGCTTTTATATCTTGGCTAGGGTAGGCGCTGTCTAATACATCCCATAACAAAGCGAGAGCCTTTGGCATATTTAGATCTTGATTGATGAGCTGGATAAAACGCAGCTTATATTCCTCTATCAACTGCCCGTTATCTGCTAGCTTAGCCACCTTGTTTCTCAGTCGTTTTAGTGCTGTTTGCGCTCCTTGTAAACTTTCCCAAGTAAAGCTTAGATGACTTCTATAGTGACTCGTTAATGTTAGGTAGCGATAGGCTAAGGGCTCAAATCCACGCTCGAGTAACGCATCTAGGCGCAAAGAAGTGCCAGATTTAGAAATTTTCTCTTTGTTAAGTTGTAGAAAAAAACCGTGAAGCCAATAGTTTGCTTGTATGTGCCCGTTTTTTGCTTGGCACTGCGCGATCTCGTTAGTGTGATGGATAGGAATATGGTCCTCGCCGCCGACATGAATGTCGAATTGTTCTCCTAGGTATTTTTCCGCCATTGCGGAACACTCGATGTGCCAGCCGGGAAATCCAACACCCCAAGGACTTGGCCATTCCATTTGCCTTGCCTGCTCGCCAGAAAGTTTCCACAATGCGAAGTCTGTCGCCAGCTTTTTATTAGCCATGTTGACCCTAATTCCGGCCTCTAAACCTGAAGTATCTAAACGTGCGAGTCGACCATATTCAGTTAATTTACTGGTGTCAAAATAGACTCCATCACGGGTCCGGTAGGTGAAGCCTTTCTCTTCTAGTTCAGTGATGAAGTCTATTTGCTCTTGGATATGCTCTGTTGCTCGGCAGATGGTGGTTGGGGTCAAGATATTGAGCTGCTTTAAGTCCGTTAGGAAAGCTTGCTCAAAATATTTCGCTATTTCCCAGGCAGACCTATTTTGTTTTCTAGCGCCTTTCTCCATTTTGTCTTCACCAGTGTCGGCATCTGAAGTCAGATGGCCAACGTCTGTGATGTTCATAACGTGATTTACTTGATACCCATTGAGTGACAACACGCGTCTTAAGGTATCGACAAAAAGGTAGGTACGTAAGTTACCCGCGTGAGCGTAGTCATATACGGTTGGACCACAAGCATAAAGGCCTACGGTATTGCTATCAATGGACTTAAATGGTCTTTGTTCACGAGACATAGTGTCAAATAACGAAAGAGTCGCTGAGGTCATAGATTGTTCCTTCAAATACAAAAAGGCCGCGGATGAGAACATCAGCGGCCTGTGATTAGGTATAGATTTTTGCTAACTAATAGCTACACGAAAGCCGCCGTATATCGAAGTGATTACAGCAGCAACAAACTGGAGAGGTGTAGCTAAACAAATATGTCATGCTTTTACCCTAAAGAAGAGGTGTGATAAATGCAACCTTTGGATTCACATGGTTTCGAATTGGTTAGGTTGTTACAATTACAGGCTAACCAACTTTGAAGCATCATTGAATTGGTGTTGGAACTTGATCATGGCCCGTCCTAAGAAACATCGTCACATTTGCACTCATGCAGCTCATGCTTTTTACAAACCCAATGGCGTCACTATGGATGAGTTGCAGATTGTTGAGCTGTTGCCGGATGAATTAGAAGCCCTGAAACTTGCTGATCAAGAAGGACTGAATCAGATTGATGCCGCCGTGCAAATGCAGGTGTCGCGCCAAACGTTTGGAAACATCATTAAACGCGCGAGGCAAAAGGTTGCTAGCAGCATCATCCAAGGTCATGCCCTAAAACTTCAATAGGCTTGAGCTACTCAGGTTCTTTGATTTGATAAAGTGTGCGCTTTGTCCCTTCGCATACATCTTTGCAATCGCACTCCCGAGTGATGTTTAGCTTCGATAACCCACCGCAACTGCCTTGAATTGGTCGGCGAGAGAACATCACCCCGATCGCCATTAAGGCTATAAAGCTAACGAAAATAAGTACTGTAAGTAGTAACGTCATCGTCTAATCCTCCGGATTGAACGCCAGTTTGGTTGCGACGGTGCCAAAGCGAGAGTGGCGTTGTTTTTGCCACAAGCTTTTTTCTTTGGTGATATTCGACAGTAATCCAAACTCTCTACTGCAATCAGCTCGGCAAAATTGATGCTGTGCACATCTTGCTTCGCTTTTGTGGCTAACACTTTAACTTTAGATTGAAACAGCCCTTTGAGCATATTTTGGCCAATGTTTCTCACTACAACAATGTCTACTTTGTAACCAGCGATAACGTGTTGCCACTTTTTCTTAGCACTACAACAAGATTCATCCTCAGAGATAGAGAGGTACTGTGTTTGCTGCGTGATGGAATCAATGATGGCGATTTGCTGGCAGCGAGAGAAGTGATTACTTACCACGTTGTTAATACAAGGAATTGCGTAGATCATGCTGGCTCCAAAATTCGTTGAAATTTAGAGCACTATAACGACTTATTATTGGCATATGCCAATAATAAAGTTGGTTTCTTAGTTATCGCATTTCGAGAACAACTAATGTTTACATACAGTTTCGGTAAACAAGAACCGCTTTTCAGTGGGTTCATGTTATTGATTAAATAGAAAATGAATGTCTTCTATGTTTCTGCTGTGAGTTCGTCGGAAATCGATTTTGGGGTAGCTATTGTTTACCTTCAGATAACAGTACTTTGCGTAGTAGATTGGCAAGTTGATCTTGTTCATCTGGGTTTAGAGCGCTAAGCATATTGTTCATATTGTCGACGTGATCGTTCAGGGCGTTATCGACAAGTTCAATGCCTTTATTGGTTAGAATCACCTTACAGCTGCGTCTGTCATGTTCACTGAAAACTCTCTCCACAAGTTCTTGCTTAACCAAATGTTCTATCCGAGTGCTCACTGCCCCAGAAGACAGCATAAGAGTTTTATATAACTCTGTTGGGGTAATGCCATGGGCATCGCTACGGCGCATTGTTGCTAAGATGTCGAACTCAATGCTGCTTAGTCCATGTTGCTTAAACACGCTGTCCATCTTCGACTTCCACAGATTGCTTGTGCGACGCAAGCGGCCAACAACTCCCATCGACGAGCAGTTTAAATCGGGTCTTGCTTGTTTCCATTGAGCCAAAATTAAATCGACACTATCTGATGGCATTTTTATCTCTCATCTAAATATCTTTTTAAAAAGATACTTGATCAAAAGTTAAGTTGCCATTACTTTATAAAAAGTATCTTTTGCAAAAGATACTTTTTGTTGAGGTTATATGGAGAGACTCTAGTGAAGGATTTGCATCAGATTAAAACCATAGTGTTGACGGCATTCGCCCCTATCGTATGGGGAAGTACTTACATAGTGACGACAGAGTTATTGCCAGCGGAAAGCCCTTTGCTCGCTGCAACGATTAGAGCCCTACCGGCAGGTTTGTTGCTCGTATTGTTTGGTAAAACGCTACCCAGCTCGGCGTGGCTTGCTCGACTTGGGGGACTCGGATTTTTGAACATTGGGTTGTTCTTTTATTGCCTATTTTTTGCAGCGACCTACTTACCGGGTGGTATGGCCGCTATGGTGATGTCTATTCAACCTGTTGTCGTGATATTGCTGAGTTGGTGGTTACTCAGTGTAAAGGTGTCTGCAATACAGCTAATCGCCTCAGTAGTGGGCATCTTTGGAATCGCTTTACTGGTCCTAAATAGTACCGCGAAGTTAGATTTAGTCGGTCTCATTGTCGCGAATGTTGGAACATTAAGCATGGCGAGTGGGGTCGTTTTGACTAAAAAATGGGGCAGACCTACAGGCATGTCTGTGCTGAATTTTACGGGTTGGCAGCTCCTGTTTGGTGGATTAATGCTGCTCCCAGTTGCTATATGGTTTGAGGGGGTACCTCATCAACTAACGCTAATGAACGCTCTGGGTTACTTATACCTGAGTGTTTTCGGAGCCGTAGTTGGGTATTTTCTGTGGTTTAGAGGCATTGATCAGCTGCCTACAACGACGGTCTCATTTCTCGGTTTTTTAAGCAGTGTCTCTGCTTGTATCTTGGGTTATATCGTTCTCGACCAGCATTTGTCGGTATTTCAGTTGCTTGGAGCATTACTGGTTTTAGTCTCTATTGTACTTGTAAGCCATCACTCTTCAGGCAAATCGACTCTATCTAATCAAACTCCAACCGTTCGATCACTAGAAGGAAACTAATATGAATCTTACTATCGTATCTGGCAGCCAGCGTGACAATTCGCAGAGCTTAAACGTCGCTCGCTATTTAGAATCATTATCTGAAAAGCACTTTGAAACTATCAATATCTTGGATTTACATCAGCTTAATTTGCCGCTGTGGAATGAAGGTGTTTGGCAGCAATCCGAAGAGTGGCAGCAATGGCCCCCTATTGCAGAAATGTTAAGGCAATCTGATGCAGTGATTCTTATCTCGCCTGAGTGGCATGGAATGGCGACACCTGCAATTAAGAATTTCTTGCTGTTAACGACTGATGAAGAGCTAGCGCACAAGCCTGTATTGCTAGTGAGTGTTTCTGCCAGTGTGAATGGTGTCTATCCGATAAGTGAACTACGTATGACTGGCAGCAAAAACAACCATGCCTGTTTTTTGCCTGATCATCTGATGTTTCGCAATATCGAAACGCTGATGACCCAAGCTCACCAATTACAAGATGATGAGATGCACCAACGTAGTCAGTATACCTTGTCATTGCTTGCCCACTATGCTCAAGCGCTTGCTCCTATTCATCGCGATATGGTGACTATCGGAAAACCTTTCCGGTACGGAATGTAGCTGTTTTACAGTGTAAAAGCTTAAGTTGGGAGGTTGTCTAATAATGGAATCTGTTTATCGCTTGATGCGTTTGACTTGGTCAACTTAGTAAAGATTCTAGAGTCCAATTAAAAAAGGGTATATACATAGTTTTATGTTATTCAATCTGCTGAGTATTTAATGACTCTCAAACAAATCCTTCAAATCCGCAATGTTCGCTGCTTCTTAATGTTCCGAAGCAGCTACTTTGCGCGCTTTTACTATCCAGTCTTCACTTTACTCTACTTAGACTATGGTTTGACCCTTTCTCAGTTTGCTATGCTCAATGTAGTTTGGGCGGCAACCATTGTTCTAGCAGAAGTACCATCGGGTGCATTTGCCGATACTCTAGGGCGTAAGAAGCTGGTGGTGCTGTCCTCAATTGTCATGTTTATAGAAATCGCCATGATCGCCTTTGTTCCGACTGGCAATCCCACCTTAGTGTTCATGGTATTTTGGGTAAACCGGGTCTTGAGCGGTTTGGCTATGGCACTAGCCAGTGGTGCCGATGAAGCACTGGCTTATGACACGCTTAAAGAGCAGGGTAAAGAAGAACTTTGGCCGCGAGTGTTGCAGATTCAATTACGTATCGCTTCAAGTGTCGGCATAGTTGTTACCTTGGTAGGCGCTGCAATGTACGACGTTAACTTTATGGCTCATGTCTATCATCTACTGGGATTTTCAGCGCCAGAAACAACCCAAGATATAATGCGCATCCCTGTTTATGCGACCTTATTTGTTGCCCTTATCGCCATGTACGCAGCATTTAGCATGAGGGAAGAGAAGAAGACGCTGCCAAGTGACAGCGGTAAGTTGGCAACGACGATGGCAAGTCTTAAGCTCACCATGAACACGGGTAAGTGGGTGATCTCCACACCCTATGTTCTGTTTATTCTGCTTTATTACAGCCTGTTCGAGCACACTTCACGGATGTTTTTAACCATGAACAGCCAGTACTATCGAGCGATCGATATTCCCATCATCTATTTTGGGTTGATTGGCGCAGGGATAAGTTTGCTGCAAATTGTATTAGCGGGGCAAAGTCGAAAGTTGGCGGAGAGCATCGCTCCGAGAAGGTTTATTGCCATCATGGGAATCGCGACGATGGCAACCTATTACTGGATTAGCTTAGGCTGGTCTATTTACGGGGTGATTCCGGCGTTGCTATTAATCTTCATCATCATGACGATGAACATCTTCATTAGCTACCACCTCAACAAAAACACCGAATCACACAACCGAGCCACAGTACTGAGCTTTAAAGGGCTCATGTTTAACCTCGGCTATGGGATGATTGGTATTTTGTACGCTTACTATTACAAATTGCTGTCTAAAAACTATAGCGAAGAGCAGATAGAGCAACACATCGACTTTATTGCGTCTCTTTCTTCATTCTTCTACTACTTTACGTTTTTGTTTGTTGCTATCAGTCTGTTTTTCTACGTGAAAGACAAGCAAAAGCCGATTTTCTAAGTCCTGTTAACCTGTTGGGCTAGCTTATTCTTAATGTTTGATTGTATTCAACATTCAATAAAGAGTGAGCTTGCTCTACGGTTCCTGTAACCCAGTTAGGAACATGTTTTGCGTCAATCAGTAGCGGCATGCGGTGATGATATTGAGCGCATTGCGAATTGGGCTTGGTGGTGAGTGTGACCACTTTTGAGTTGTTTTCGAGTGAGATAGCTGCCATGTACAGGGCTCCTTTGTTTGGCTGCTCAAATAGGTATTTCACCTTTCGCCCTTGTTCCTCACGCCACTCATACCAGCCACTGCATGGAACAATAACCCGACTGAACTGAAACGAACTCGCAAAGGTGGGTTTCTGCGTCACAGTTTCTGCTTGGGCGTTAATGATAACTCGCTTTGCCCAGTCAGGCTTAATGCCCCAAGCGAGGTTGCGCTGCTGTAGTTTGCTGCCATCACTGGCTAAACAAGCCACCTGCTCTGTCGGACGCAAATCGTTGTTGCTATGAGTATTAAAATTTAAGCCAAGCTGTTCACAGACTATATTGCACAAGGGATCGTCGATGACATTGAGTCTTCCGCACATTGCTTCCACCTTTCTAAAATGAGCTTAGTCAGTATAGCAATCACGTAGGAACCGTTTTAAAAAGTAAAAAGCCGCGCTAAGTGGCGCGGCTATTTAAGAGACAATTTGTGCCCATTAGCTTTGGCACTCAGCAGGCGCTGGCCTGTTTTGTCTTATGGCGAGTATCGCTTGAGGTAACAAAGACATCACAATCATGCCGATCATCAAGCTGTACTGGAATGGGGTAAAGGATTCACCGAGCAAGATAAGTCCAGACACGATCCCCGCGATCGGATTGGCGATACCCCCAAAGGTAAAGTCGACCACAGACATACGTTGCAATAGCCACACATACATGCCGTACCCTAGTGCCGTGTTAAGCCCGACAACCCATAATAAACCAGACAAGTTGGTCATTGAGAAGTTGTTGAAAATCGCGGCGTATTTTGCTGGTTCCATCGCCCCTTGAACACCTGCGGCGATAGACAGAATCACACCACCTAGGATGAGCTGCCAGGTTAAGACTGTCCACCAGTGCATACGATTGCCGAGTGATTTAGTGATCGAGCTGCCAACCACAATACACATGATCGCCGCGAGCATAGCCCCCAAACCAATCGGATTTAGGCTAATTGAACCTGGATCAAACAGCATCCAAGCGAGCACGATCAAGGTGGCACCACATACCGACTGAATCAAGCCTGGGCGATGTTTGTTGATCAACCAGTTGTAGAGCATCGCAAATACAGGTACTGAAATCATGCCAACACCAGAAATGGCAGAAGGCAACGTTAGCGCCATGACAAAGATAAGCCCGAAGAAGGTCGCAATATTGATCAAACCTAAGCTAAACAAAATCTGCCAGTCGCCTTTTTTCGGCAGGCTTGGCTTAAATGCCAACAACAGAAGTCCGGCTGGTAGTGCACGGATCGCACCCAGCAATAGGGGAGGCCAGTCCGCAAGAGTGTATTGCGTGACGGCATAAGTTGTTCCCCAAAAGAACGCCGGAATCATGGCAAGTAATATATTCATAACAACTATCTTTACGTTAAGATACTTTTGTGAGGAATGTACGCCTAAAAACGCTGTTTGTAAAGTATCTTTATGTTAAGATATTCAAAACAGCATTTTGTTACTGGAGACAAATATTCATGGACGCTATTGATAGAGTAGTAGACCAGTGGGCTAAGGAAAAGCCAGAGCTAGAAACTGAACCTATGGCGATAATGGGTCGATTGATGCGCATTGCCAAGTATATGGAGACAGAAGTGGCTCAGCTACATAAGCGCTATGACTTGAAACTTGGGGAGTTCGACGTGTTGGCGACTTTGCGTCGTAGTGGTAAACCTTTTCGCTTAACCCCTTCAGAGCTGATTGATTCTATGATGCTGACATCTGGCGCGATGACGAACCGATTAGATAAGCTTGAGTCTAAAGGTTTGATCAGCCGCGAGCACAGTAAAGAAGACCGTCGTAGTGTGACGGTTGAGCTAAGCCAAGATGGTTTTGTGCTGATCGACAAAATTATTGAAGAGCACGCCGCAGTACAGGAAAAGCTGGTTAAAGGTATTAATGCTAATCAGAAGAAACAGATGAACACTATTTTGAAAGGCTGGCTGACTCAATACGAGTAATCTCTTCGAAAATACGAAATAGAAAAACGCCCTCATTTGCGTGTGCAACTGAGGGCGTTTTGTTTGCTTTGTTAGTCAGTGTTAAGAGACGGCGTCATCACAATAAAGCTGGGCGTGGTCAATTCCCCCGAGTGCGCAGCTTTCATCGATATCAGATAAATCACCACTGACCCCAACTGCACCAAGAATGTTTTTCTCGGCATCGCGAATGAGCAATCCTCCTGGAACCGGAACCATATTACCGTGTGCGAGAACATTAACAGCGGAGATAAATGCAGGTCGATTGTCGGCATCCTGAGCGAGCTTTCGCGAGGAACACCCGAGCGCTAGTGCGCCCCAAGCTTTAGCAATCGCGATATCTGGTCGCATCATACTAGAACCATCTTGGCGTTGTAGAGAGATGAGTTTCCCTCCACTGTCGAGAACGGCGACCGTGAGCGGTGCGCTTTTGCTCTTTGAACCTGCCTGAAAGGTACCGTCAATGACGGAGAGTGCTTGATCTAGAGTTAAACTTCCCATGTTATCTCCTGTTAATGTTCTACCGACCTAGCTCGAATAGACGAACTAGGTTGGTATTACGCAGCCCCGTTAAGAAGCTGATAGCTTGGTAAGGTCAGGAAGGTGGCGAACTCTTTCGCTGTTGACAGCTCGAAGAAAAGGTCAGCGGTTTGTTCAAAGCGGCCAGCTGCGAATCGAGCATCGCCCACTTCCTGTTTGATAGTGTTGAGCTCTTGATACAGCCATTGGTGGAAAAGCTCTTTGGTAAAGGTTTGCCCATCATCAAGTTCGACTGAGTGATGAATCCATTGCCAGATATTAGCGCGCGAGATCTCTGCCGTTGCGGCATCTTCCATCAAGCCATAGATCGGCACACAACCATGGCCTTGAATCCAAGCTTCGATGTAATAAAGCGCAATACGGATATTTTTGCGAACGCCAGCTTCATCGCGTGTCCCTTCACACGGTTTTAGCAGCAAATCAGCACCAATTTCATGTGTTGGGCTGACAAAATCGAGTTGGTTTGGCTTTCCGTCAAGGTTTTTATCGAATACAGACATTGCCAAATCGACGAGCGCTGGATGTGCAACCCAAGTTCCGTCGTGGCCATTGCGAGATTCACGCTCTTTATCCTCGATCACTTTGGCGGTCACTCGCTCCATCTCTGCAGGATCTTTGGCTGGGATGAAAGCTGACATACCGCCCATTGCCAAGGCGCCACGCTGATGGCAAGTACGTACTAACAGTTGGCTGTAGGCATTAAGGAATTCTTTATCCATCCCAACCACGTGTCGGTCTGGAAGAATGCGGTCGGTGTGGTTTTTGAGGGTCTTGATGTAACTGAAGATGTAATCCCAGCGGCCGCAGTTCATTGCGACGATATGGTCACGCATGGCGTAAAGCATTTCGTCCATTTGGAATACGGCAGGTAGCGTTTCAATCAGAACGGTCGCACGAATCGTGCCTCGCTCGACACCAAAGTAATCTTCAGTGAAAGAGAAAACGTCATCCCACCATTGTGATTCTTCCATGCTTTCTAGCTTAGGAATGTAGTAGTAAACCCCAAGTCCTTGCTCTGCTCGTGATAGATAGTTGTGGTAGAAGTAGAGCGCGAAATCCATCAAGCAACCAGGAATGGGTTTATCGTCAAATTGGATCGATTGCTCCGGCAGGTGCAGGCCTCGCGGACGGGCAATCAGTAGGGCTGGGTTATCACTTAGCTGATAATGTTTGTTTTTTGCTTCATCGTGATAACTGATCGTGCGGGCATTGGCATCGCGCAAGTTGATCTGCCCTTGAACCATGTTCTCCCAAGTAGGGGAAGAGGCGTCTTCAAAACAACACATAAAGACCTTAGCACCTGAATTCAGTGCGTTGATCACCATTTTGCGATCAATCGGGCCGGTTATTTCTACTCGACGGTCTAACAGTTCAGGTGGCGGAGTGGCGACTTTCCAGCTCTTGTTGTCACGAATAGATTGTGTATCCGCTCGGAAATTCGGTAGTTCGCCAGCATCAAAACGCTTTTGTTGCTCTTCGCGAGCAGCAAGTAGTGCATCTCGGCGTGGAGCAAACTTCTTAACGAGCTTGGTTAAGAATGAGAGCGCTTCTTTGTTAAGGATGGTTTGGTATTCAGGGTTGTCCATGTTACCGACTACGCGCAGACAGGCGGTTTCTTCTCTTTCTGCTACATCGTTCAGACTCATTGTTCGTCTCCTTTAAACAATATCGAATGATTTTGTGTACAAAAATCATGTTGCACGAATACTTATATTTCAATTCATGTAAACAATCAAAGGGTATTTAACATTTATTTTTCATTTACTCTCTTAGGAAAATATTTTTATGTAAAGATATTTTATATAAAGCAATGATTTCTAGGGTTTTCGGGGTTAGTGTTCGCTTCGAGTAATGGCTCTATGTTGAAAAAATGTTGCATTTAGGGGTTGCCAAATTCTGAATATGATTCATAGTACACAAAGTATCTTTGAATTGTATACAATCGAAATGGAGGTTCGCATGGCAAAGATGAAGGCAATTGAGGCGGCGGTAGAAGTACTTAAGAAGGAAGGTGTAGACATTGCCTTCGGTGTTCCTGGCGCAGCGATTAACCCAATGTACGCGGCAATGAAAAAGCTCGGTGGTATTGATCACGTACTTGCTCGCCATGTGGAAGGTGCTTCGCATATGGCAGAAGGCTACACACGTACCAATCAAGGTAACATTGGTGTGTGTATCGGCACATCGGGTCCAGCGGGTACCGATATGATCACCGGATTGTATTCTGCATCAGCGGACTCAATTCCAATCCTTTGTATTACAGGGCAAGCGCCACGAGCTCGCCTGCATAAAGAAGATTTCCAAGCAGTAGATATCGAATCTATTGCCAAACCTGTCACTAAGTGGGCGACAACCGTACTAGAGCCAGCACAGGTGCCACGTGCATTCCAGCAGGCGTTTCACCTAATGCGCTCAGGCAGACCTGGCCCGGTACTGATTGACTTACCATTGGATGTTCAGCTGACGGAAATCGAGTTCGATATTGATACTTATGAACCGTTGGAGGCATACCAGCCAAAAGCAACACGTGCTCAGGTAGAAAAAGCCATCGAAATGATGTGTGAGTCTGCTAACCCAGTGATCGTTTCTGGTGGTGGTGTTATTAATGCGGGAGCTGAAGCGTTACTGCAACAATTCGCGGAAATTACAGGTGTTCCAGTGATTCCAACTCTGATGGGGTGGGGCTCCATCGCGGACGACCATGAACTGATGGCAGGTATGGTTGGTCTGCAAACGGCGCATCGTTACGGCAACGCAACCTTGCTTGAATCCGACTTTGTGTTTGGTATCGGTAACCGATTTGCTAACCGCCACACCGGGTCTTTGGATGTGTATACCAAAGGGCGTAAGTTCGTTCACGTTGATATTGAGCCGACTCAAATTGGGCGTGTGTTCTGTCCGGATCTTGGCATTGTTTCTGATGCCAAAGCAGCACTTGAACTGCTGGTGGAAGTGGCGCGTGAATGGCGTGACGCAGGTAAATTACCAAACCGCAGCGCGTGGGTTGGCGAATGTCAGCAGCGTAAAGCGACGATGTTACGTAAAACTCACTATACCGACGCACCGATTAAACCAATGCGTGTTTATGAAGAGATGAACAAAGCATTTGGTCGCGATACTTGTTATGTCAGCACGATTGGTCTTTCTCAAATTGCGGCAGCGCAGTTCCTACACGTGTATAAGCCACGTCATTGGATTAACTGTGGTCAAGCTGGCCCGCTAGGTTGGACGACACCTGCCGCACTTGGCGTACGTGCCGCGGATCCTAATCGCGATATCGTTGCTATCTCTGGTGACTACGACTTCCAATTCATGATTGAAGAGCTGGCCGTTGGCGCGCAGTTTAACCTGCCGTATATCCATGTTTTGGTAAACAACTCTTACCTTGGTCTGATTCGCCAAGCGCAGCGTCAGTTCGACATTGATTATTGTGTTCAGTTGGCGTTTGAGAACCAGAACGCACCAGAGCTCAACGGCTATGGTGTAGACCATGTGACGGTTGTTGAGGGCTTAGGTTGTAAAGCGATTCGAGTGACTGACCCAGAGCAGATGCAAGAGGCGTTTGCTCAAGCGAAAGAGTTAATGAACAAGCACAAGGTGCCTGTTGTGGTTGAAGTGATTCTAGAGCGCGTAACCAACATTGCGATGGGCGTCGAGATTGACTCAATCAATGAGTTCGAAGCCTTGGCAGAAAGCGCTGACGACGCACCAACGGCGTTAATCAATAACAGCTAACAGAATAAGGAAATCAAAATGGCAAAGTTTGCAGCAAATTTATCCATGTTGTTTACCGAATTGGACTTCGAAGATCGCTTTGAGGCCGCAGCAAAGGCGGGTTTTAGTGGCGTAGAGTATTTATTTCCTTACGTCTTAGAAGCCGCTCAAATCAAGGAGAAACTTGATGAAAACCAACTTACCCAAGTGCTGTTCAACCTTCCGGCCGGCGATTGGGAGGCGGGCGAGCGCGGTATCGCGGTGGACCCAAACCGAATTGAAGAGTTTCAAGCAGGCGTCGCCAAGGCCATTGAATACGCCAAAGTATTGGGTAATACCCAAATCAACTGCCTCGCTGGGATCGTTCCACAAGGGGTAAGTCAACATGATGCGCATGCGGCGTTTGTTATCAACCTACGTTATGCCGCGCAGGCTCTAAAAGAGGCTGGCATTCGCTTAGTGATTGAAGCCATCAATACGCGTGACATCCCGGGATTCTTCCTCAACACCACTGAGCAGGCGAAAGCGGTGATTAAAGAAGTGGGTAGTGACAACCTGTTCATTCAGTACGACATCTACCACATGCAGATCATGGAAGGAGACTTAGCGCCAACCATGAGTGCCAACATCGACCAAATTGCCCATGTGCAGTTAGCCGACAACCCAGGCAGACATGAACCGGGTACTGGGGAGATTAACTACCCATTCGTCTTGAAACATCTTGATGAGCTTGGTTATCAAGGGTGGGTTGGCTGTGAATACAAGCCGAAAACCACCACCACTGAAGGCTTAGATTGGATCAACCTATACCGCTAAGTGCGGTCTGTGCCCGCCAAAGGGTGGGCTAACGTTACGGAGAACAGAATATGAAAATTGCATTTATTGGTACAGGTATTATGGGCCGCCCAATGGCAGCGAACTTGCAAAAAGCCGGTTACGACATTGTGCTATCTGATCACTTTAACCCAGCGCCAAAAGACTTGGTGGATGCAGGAGCTCAAGTTGTTAACTCTGCACAAGCAGCCGCTGAAGCAGCAGACGTTATTATCCTTATGGTGCCAAATACACCACAAGTAGAAGATGTGCTATTTGGCGAGAAAGGTGTTGAAGCAGGCCTGAATGCGGGTGGTGCTGAAGGTAAGCTTGTGATCGACATGAGCTCAATCTCACCAATGGCAACCAAAGCGATTGCTGCGCGCATCAATGAAAGTGGTGCACAGTACCTAGACGCACCAGTGTCTGGTGGTGAAGTCGGTGCGGTTAACGCTACGCTAAGCATCATGGTAGGTGGCGCGCAAGAAGCGTTTGATAAAGCTCGCCCTCTATTTGAGGTGATGGGCAAAAACATCACCCTAGTCGGAGAAAACGGTGCAGGTCAAACATGTAAGGTCGCCAATCAGATTATCGTGGCACTTAACATTGAAGCGGTTTCTGAAGCGCTGGTGTTTGCTTCAAAAGCGGGCGCTGATCCAGCGCGTGTGCGTCAAGCGCTACTAGGTGGGTTTGCAAGCTCTAAGATCTTGGAAGTCCACGGCGAGCGTATGATTGAAGGCACGTTTGACCCTGGTTTCAGAATCTCGCTGCACCAGAAGGACTTAGATCTCGCGCTAACGGGTGCCAAAGAGTTAGAAGTTGCACTGCCTAATACGCAGAACGCACAAGAGCTGTTTGAAGAGTGTGCAGCTCAAGGCGGACAGGACTGGGACCACTCAGCGCTGATTAAAGCGATTGAGAAGCGCTCAGGACATTCGATTCGAGATTAGGGTCTACTGCCTCTAGTTTCCGTCTGGGGTAGCAAGGACTCCTCTCCCTCGCTATCCCATACCAATCACGACAAGCATTTGATGGTGATTGGTATCTATATATCAATCTTGCTGACTAGCCGTTGTGGGGGAAATCAGTCGGGTTGATATTACTTAAATCGCGTAGTTTTTCGTCTCCTTTTGTACGCGTTCCCGTTGTAAGGCAACAGGTAGAGGCTCGTTCGGGCCTCGTCTTAGCAGGCACCTCGCGTGCTTACATCGGGATTTTTTCTTGGTTACTCAGCTGCAGGCACTGTTGGCGCAATAAAAGCGCGGGGGAGTTGTGCTATGTTAGCCCTAGGAAGAGTATGGCTTCGAGTACGAGTAAAGAGATGCAGCTAAATACGTTAATCGCGAGACAAATCGTTGAGCGCGCGACAAAAATTATCCAGTTTCCTGTCAATGTGATGGATGAGAACGGGATAATTATCGGCTCAAGCGATCCAGCGCGATTGCACCGAACCCATGAAGGCGCCTTATTGGCGATACATGACAACCGAACAGTTGAAATTAATCATACGGTTGCCAGTACTCTGATTGGTGTAAAAGAAGGGATTAACTTGCCTATTTTGCATCAAGATAGTGTGATTGGTGTAGTCGGTATTTCAGGGCAGCCTGAAGAGGTCAGACGCTATGGCGAACTGGTTAAGATGACCGCTGAACTCATCGTTGAGCAAGCTGATTTAATGGCTCAGATTCAGTGGAATAAACGTCATAGAGAAGAGCTACTGCTGCAGCTAATACAGGGTTCTACCTTAAATGAAACCCAGCTGCTATCGATAGCAGAACGATTAGATTTGGATTTAGCTCAGCCAAGGATCGCTGCCACAGTTAAGGTGATACCTAAGCAAGGTCAACCTTTGACGTTAGAGCAGTTGCAGAAGCTAGTGCACCTGTTGGAGTACCCAGAGCGAGACAACATTGTAGGTATTGTGTCTGTCTCTCAAAACGAAGTTGTCGTGCTCAAGCCAGTGACCTTAGTCGACAATACATGGAGCAAAGCTGAAGAGAAAAAGCGGGTTAAACGCCTGCTTAAGCGGATCGCTCAAGAGGCGGATTTTACGGTCAAAATCGCCATGGGAGAGTATTTCCCCGGCCTTACCGGGTTATCTCGCTCTTATGAAACGGCCAAGGCGACCCTAGCTTGTAGCGATGAAAGCAAAGACGCGATCTTATTTTATCAGGAGCATAAGCTGTCGGTTCTGATTGATAATTTGAAGCAAGATGAGTGGCGTCGCAATCAGATAAGTCACCCGATTGAAGTTTTGCAGCAACACGATAGTAAAGATGTTCTGGTTAAGACGTTAAAGGAATTTTTTGCTCAGGATTGCGATCTGGCTCAAACCTGTGCAGCTCTCCATATTCACCGCAATACACTGCGTTACCGAATAGAAAAGATTGAAGAAGTTACAAGTTTAAAAATCAATAAGTTAGACCATAAAGTTCAACTGTATTTAGCCCTAAAATGTGTGTGATTATTTGAAGGTTTTTGTCATTTTGCACAAAAACGTTCGTTTCAGATAATAATAAATCTGTCATTTTGCATAAAGAATTTATTTGTCTCTGCTCTTACTCTTCAGGCAGTTCACAAAATAATCGGAAATAACAACAAAATGATAGAAGTCACTACCCTTGGTGCGTTGACCGCTTTGGTCGTCGCCATCGCCCTTATTTTGAAAAAAGTGCCGCCTGCATACGGCATGATTATTGGTGCCTTAATTGGTGGTGTGGTCGGTGGTGTATCACTGACTGACACAGTTTCACTGATGATTGGTGGTGCGCAAGGTATCGTTACTGCGGTACTCCGTATTCTTGCCGCTGGTGTACTAGCGGGCGTCTTGATTGAGTCGGGTGCGGCAACGTCGATTGCCGAAACCATAGTGAAAAAAGTGGGTGAAACACGCGCGCTTCTTGCACTCGCTATCGCGACGATGATTTTGACTGCGGTTGGTGTATTTGTCGATGTTGCCGTTATTACGGTCGCTCCAATTGCACTCGCGATTGCACGCCGCGCTGATATCTCTAAGACCGCAATTTTGCTCGCCATGGTGGGCGGCGGTAAAGCGGGTAATGTGATGTCACCAAACCCGAACGCGATTGCAGCAGCCGACGCGTTTAATGTCCCACTGACATCGGTGATGGCGGCAGGTGTGATTCCTGGTTTGTGCGGCTTAGTATTGGCTTACTTCATCGCGAAAAAGCTTGTAAACAAAGGCTCTAAAGTAGATGCGTGTGAAGTGGTAGAAGTGGATCATTCGCGCCTACCCGCTTTTAAGGCAGCGATTGTTGCACCATTGGTTGCGATTGCACTGCTGTCGCTACGCCCGATAGCTGGTATTAACGTTGACCCATTAATTGCGCTTCCTTTAGGTGGCCTTATCGGTGCCGTAGTCATGGGGCGCTTTGCAGATACTAATCACTTCGCTGTTGCAGGCCTTAGCCGTATGGCGCCAGTCGCAGTAATGTTGCTTGGTACAGGTACATTGGCGGGCATTATTGCTAACTCTGGCCTTAAAGATGGATTGATTGATGTATTGACGGCATCTGGGTTGCCTTCATTCTTACTGGCACCAATTTCAGGTGCAATGATGGCACTGGCAACAGCGTCGACAACGGCGGGTACGGCAGTCGCTTCAAGTGTATTTAGCGGCACAATTTTAGAACTCGGAGTGCCAGCATTAGCAGGCGCTGCAATGATTCATTCGGGAGCGACAGTTCTCGATCACATGCCACATGGCAGCTTCTTCCATGCGACGGGCGGTGCAGTTCACATGGATATTCGCGAACGTCTGAAGTTGATTCCATACGAGTCTGCGGTAGGTCTAATGATCGCCTTCGTCTCGACCATGATGTTCGGTGTGTTTGGTTTATTTGTTTAAGGAATGAAAATGAAGATTGTAATTGCTCCTGATTCGTACAAAGAAAGTTTAACTGCTATGGAAGTGGCGACTGCGATTGAAAACGGCTTTAAAAAAGTAATGCCAGACGCAGAGTTTGTTAAGTTGCCAATGGCTGATGGCGGTGAAGGTACCGTGCAGTCATTAGTTGATGCAACGGGTGGTCGCATTGTAACGGCAACGGTGACAGGACCGTTAGGTCAGCCTGTTGAAGGTTTCTATGGCTTGTTGGGCGATGGCTCTACAGCCGTGATTGAGATGGCCGCGGCATCGGGTTTACACCTTGTTGAACCAGCGAAGCGTAATCCACTGTTAACGACGACCTATGGGACTGGCGAACTGATTAAAGCAGCACTTGATGCTGGGGTGAAACATATCATTGTAGGCATTGGTGGCAGTGCGACCAATGATGGTGGTATTGGTATGGCCCAAGCGTTAGGGGCTCGCTTGCAAGACGAACAAGGCGCTGATCTAGCTTATGGGGGCGGAGCGCTTGAGAAGCTTGCTAGCATTGATTTGTCTGGTCTAGATAGCCGCCTAGCTGATGTTAAGTTAGAGGTGGCGTGTGATGTTGATAATCCACTGTGTGGCCCGAAAGGCGCATCTCATATCTTTGGCCCGCAAAAAGGCGCAACGCCTGAAATGGTAGAGCAGCTAGACAGTAACCTAGCTCACTACGCTGAGGTGATTCGCCAAACTAACGGTAAAGAAGTGATAGACCAAGCTGGCGCAGGTGCTGCGGGTGGCCTTGGAGCGGCTCTACTTGGTCTGTTTGATGCGAGCCTACGCCCAGGTATCAGCATTGTCATGGATGCAGTCAATCTGGCCGAAGTGGTTAAAGATGCGGATTTAGTGATTACTGGTGAAGGTCGTATCGATAGCCAAACCATTCATGGCAAAACACCAATCGGTGTCGCTCGCACTGCCAAACAGTACGACTTGCCTGTGATTGGTATTGCGGGAAGTATCGCGCAAGATTGCCACGTTGTGCATGAACACGGCATTGATGCCGTCTACAGCGTAGTGCTGGGAGCAACCGATCTGCCGACTGCGCTTAAAGAAGCGGCATTCAATGTCGAGATGACCTCACGTAACGTTGCCGCTGCACTGGCAATGACGCTAAAATAACTTCCCTTTACACTGTAAACGGCCGCTAGTTAGCGGCCGTTTTTGTATTTAATGAAGTTCGAGTTATAGAGGCAATTGGCACCTATATGAACTCTAACTAACTGCGTTACCCGCGTCGATCAAACTCATTATGAATAAGTACGATACATTGAGACGCAAACAGCATTTGAGGCCCAAGGCTTACCTTTTGTGTTCCTAAACGCTTAAGACTGTTCCAACTCTTTTTCGGCATTGGAATGTGGTCGGTTAGGATAAAACAGGCATTGCCATCAAACGGCTCGTCACGAATGTCCGTGCCCTTTTTATCAAGTAAGTAGAGCATATAGTCTTCTGCCAAGCGCTGAACCAGTTTTTCAAAGCTGATGGTTTCGACACTTAAGCCGCTTGCCACATTGCGCAGCTCTTCTTTTTTCATGCCGACAGAGTGCTCTAATGCCTTCGCAATTAAAGCGATTAACGCCGATTCATGAAAGCCACCAATGTTGGAAAGCTGAGAGGACTCAAAGCATAGAGTGCGCGAAAAGTCTGCGGTACTTTCGATGACCAGATAGACCTTCACGTCATCTCGATGAGATTGAGCAGTGAAAATCGCATTCATCAATACATGAGCAAGAATTTCGGAATGAGCGTCGCCACCGACTCCCTCAACGAAAACCTTATGGTCAGTCGAAGCTGCGCGGGCACGGATTACAAAGGCTTTATTCATAGATAACCATTAGAGCGAAAATTGCCCCTTATATTAACGATGTACAACGCTCTGTCTATTTTCATTTTGATTTATTTGCATCCAAGTGTTGGAGTGGTTGCTCTAGGCGCTCAAAAGTGACGACTCCACAATACGAAACTCTTAAAACAACATCCCAACAAACAAGCCGATGAAAAATACACATAAAACATGCATTGCAGCGGGTGGTACTTTGTCCGTAATGGGTTGTTTTACTTCTGGGTTGACTAAATAGTCCTTACCATTCAATGTGTAAAGTGCATAGCCTAAAGGGTCCATAAAATCTCTCCTGCTTTCTCTGTCTCTGCTGGTTATTATTGTTGAATAAACAGGAAGTAATAATGATATGGTAGAAAATCAAAGTTCACCTTTTATCACTCAGATCCACTTGCAGCGATTGCAGCAGTTGAGTCGTTACTATTCGCTGAATATCGCAGCAACAACCGATGTCCAGACTTTAGCTGAGCAACTTAGCTGTTCTGAGCGTAATATTGCCAAGCTAATGAAAACCTTAGCGAGTATTGGTTGGATTTCGTGGAAGCCGGGTAGAGGTCGGGGTAACAAGTCAGAGATAACCTTGCTCGATAGTTTTGAGTCCGCATTGATGAGTGTTCTTGAGCAGCATTGTCACAAAGGGCATTTGAGTGAAGCAGCAAGGTACGCGGATCTGTTTGGTTATGAGGAGATGTTTCGTAAAAAACTACCAAGTTGGCTGACGCAGGCACAGGAAAGCTTAAAAAACCTGAACACCCTAGTGACCTTAGTTCCTTATTCTCTTCCTATTATGCATCCATTGTGGGCCTATAGATCCAGTTCACGACTGTACATTGAAGCCATGTTCGATACGTTACTTAAGTACGACAATGAAACAGGAGCGATACGACCACATCTAGCACACCACTACGAGTTTAGAGAAAATGAGCTGTGGCTAAGGATTAGACCCGATGTCCATTTTCACAATGGTGAAAAGCTGACTGCCCAGCACGTCGCAAAATGTATCGAAGATCGAGTGAGCAAGCCGCACAACTACCAAATCCTCTATCGTCATATATTGGAAGTGGTGGCCGAAGGTCTATGGGTGGTGATCAAGATGTCTCAGCGCCATGAGTCGATTCTACATCTACTGTCCGAGGCTCATGCTCCAATCTATTTAGACAGCCCAGAGCAGGAGATTCCTTATGGGACGGGGCCTTATGCACTTGAAGCCAGTTCGGAACATCATTGGATATTGGCGAAGAATCCTAATTACTTCTCAGCAGGTGGTTTTATCGACCGGGCGGAGTTTTGGACGAGTGATGACGCAGATAGCAGTGTTCAAGGGCATATCGTACATCATCGATGCCCAGCCTCTCCAAGCGGAGGTGTTGACAAGATCTCATTGCAAACAGGCTGTGATGTGATCGAATTTAAACATCATCAATCAGAACTGTCGATGGACGAAAAAGCATGGATTTTTCACCAAGCGCGAGAGTTCTGTCGACAGCAAGCCAGTGACTACATTCCTATTGCCAACTCCATCACTGGTTATCATCAAAACAAAGGTGTGTTTCTTTATCACCCGAATCAAAGTAAGCCTACTCGACCACTGAGAGTGTGTATTTCAGGTCAGACTGAGCCTAGGTTAAAACTGATTGAGCACCTTAGACAGCAAGGTGCTGAGATTGAGCTCTTCCCTCTAGAGCATTTGAAGCAGACATGGATTGATTTTGCCGTTGGAGGGTATGTTTTTCCTAACAACACTGTGTTTGGCTATTACAAATGGTTGCTCACTAGCTTGGCGTTCACTTCTTGCCTTTCAGCGGAGCAGCAGCAAGCGTTTCTCTCTATTGTTGATCAACTGATGTTGGCAAGTGATACCGAGCAAGACTTCCTCAATGAGCTTTATCGCTGTGAGGATTGGCTGATTCAGAATGGTGTGTTTGTGCCTTTGTGGCGCGATTCTGAGAGTTACGATGTCGCCAACTCTCTGCACGGTTTGGAGACAGACAGTGCTGGAATTTTATCGCTACAAAGACTCTGGTTTGATAGCTGAACTCTTGTTTGTTGATCGGAGCATTACTTTAAACTCCCAAATATGTAGATAACACTAATTGTATCGGTAAGCTATTTTTGACCTAGGGAAGGGTGAAAAAATATGATTTATCGAACGTTGGCTGATCTAGTCGTCATACTTCATCTGTTGTTTATTATCTTCGCCTTGCTTGGAGGCATGCTAGTGCTTTGGCGTCGGTATATGTTGTATGTCCATATTCCAGCGGCCTTATGGGCTGTAGCGATAAGTGTTAATGGCTGGATTTGTCCTTTGACACCACTAGAAAACAAACTCAGGTTCTCTGCAGGTGTTGAAGGTTATCCGGGGGGATTTGTTGAGCACTATGTCGTTCCCATAATTTATCCGCCTGGATTGAGTTCTGACATTCAGGTTTTTCTCGGTGTGGTGGCAGTGGGAATAAATATAGTGGTTTATGGGTTTGTCTATTGGCGGCCTAAGATCAAGCCTTGTGAGAGGCAAGAATGAAAAGCTTGCTAATTACTGTGGTGGTGAGCTACTTGCTTATTGCGCTGACTATCTACTCCTTGCAACGTCGCCTTATGTATTTCCCTCAGCCTGTCAGCAATGTCTATGGCGAGATGAATACCAGCTTCGTTGTTGATGGGGTCCAACGGCATGGTTGGGTGCTCAATGATGGTCAAGATAAGGCGCTAATCTATTATGGTGGCAATGCAGAAAGTATCGAGGTCAATATTCCCCTTTTCACGTCAGTGGCCCCAAACTATACCATCTACTTAGTTCCCTACCGTGGCTACGGTAATGATTCAGGTATACCGACGGAAAAAACATTGTATAGCGATGCCGTGCAGATTTTTCAGTCAGTGGAAAGCAAACATAATTCCATATCCTTGATGGGGCGAAGTCTGGGATCTGGTATCGCGACATATATCGCTGCTCATAGACAGGTAGACAAGCTCATACTGGTGACGCCATTTGATAGTATCGAAAACGTCGTCAAAGATATCTATTGGATGTTCCCTGTTTCTTGGTTGCTCAAAGATAAATACAAATCCGCAGATAGGGTGAAAGACATTACGGCTAAAACCTATATCTTTATTGCAGAACAGGATCGAGTGATCACACGAGCAAGAACCGAGCAGTTAGTTTCTAAGTTTAGCGATCAACTGAGAGGCGTTATTGTCATACCTAGTGCCAACCACAACACGATTTCACAGTTTCCCTCATATGAGATGGAGCTCAATCGAGTTTTGAGGTAACCGCACTCGCTAGCTACTGCCCAATGGTACCTTGCTTTCCTGAGTTGGTTGATCTTCAGGTGGGGCTGTCGTGTGTAAGTTTGCGTCAATCGTTTGATCTCCTTTTAGTCGCTCCCACAGTTGACCAATCTGCGCCAAGCTCCTTTCACTCGGGTAACGCTTAGTTGTATCGAGTAGTCGCCAGTCACCACTCTCATTCATATGAGCGAAGATAAATTCGAACGGCAGGTTATCTGACATCCCCAAGCGAAGGTCAGTGACAATCAAAGCGTCATTTTCAACTCGATAATTTACGTAGTTATGCGCAAAAGCTTGTAGCCCTTTTAATGTTTCGGATTTCTCTTTCATTGGCCATTGCCCTAATGGACGTGACACAAAATTTATATGAGATTGCCCGTCTAATATCGAGGCTAAGCCTTCCCAGTATTGTCCTTCATCCATAACAATGACTCGCCATAACAGCGTATTAAAAGGGGTTGGTGTAATCAGAACTTGTTGGCTAGGAAGGTTTTGCGACACCAAGTTATCTTCAACTCGAGCCGCAACGACCTGTTGGGAAGCATAGCCCCACCCCAAATAAAGCGTGGAGGTGAGCAGCATAGATAAACACCACCTGCTACCTCTAGAGTTTGAGAACAGGCTTACACCAATTGCGACTAATAGAGGTACGGTGTAAATAGGGTCAATGATGAATACACTGTTGAGTGAAAAGTAACCTTGTATTGGCCATATAAGTTGCGTGCCATAAGTCGTCATTGCGTCTAGCAGAGCGTGGGTGACCAACACACTCGCAGTGAGTAAAAAGGTGCGGGAGAAATTCCAGAAAGCATCGGGTTTTAAGCGACAATACAGCCAAGAAGCAATCCAAGAAAATGGCAATAATACCAGCAGAGAGTGACTAAAACCGCGGTGTTTAATGGTGTTTTGCACTGCATCGCCATAATCTAATATGACATCGAGATCAGGTAAGGTACCTAGCGCGGCTCCGATTAACAGCACTTTTGCATTACACTTTTTGCCTGCAATGGCACCTGCTACTGTTGCACCTAACGCTGCTTGAGTAATTGAATCCATTTATAATTATCTCTTCACTGGTCTCCCATCCCTTTGGGCTTATCTTTAAGAGCCAAGATGACAGGGTGAGTATCTACTCGTTTATTTTTATCTACTTACTTTGGCAGCTACTTAGATCAATTGCGATAAAAATCTAAAAAGAATCTGGGAGCAGTTCAAACTGACTATCCCAATTCTCTGATAGTGACTATTTTTCTATCAATCTAATCACTTGTTAGGCTATGCGTATTCACTCACCCTATACTGAGAAGCGTTAGGGAAGAATAAAAAGGAACAAGCCAATGAAACGAGCTTTCACTCTGACATTACTCGCGAGCTTATCAATGAGTACTCATACTTTTGCAGCAGACAGTGCGGATATGGTGTTAACTAACGCCAAGATTTATGGTCACCAATCGGCAGATTCGATCGCCATCGCCAACGGAAAAATTCTTTATATTGGCCAAAACGCTGAATCAGATAAATTCACCAATCGTTATACCGAAGTGATCGACTTAGAAGGTGCCTATGTAATGCCTGGTTTTGTCGATAACCATAACCATGTCTTTGAAGCAGCATCAGAGGCGGGCGGGCAGTGCGAAGTGAGCATGGATGCAGGACTAGAGGATCAAATCCCATACCTTAAGGCGTGTCGCAAAGACGCGACCAAGGGGGAGTGGGTGATGGGTTACGGCTTTTCAATAGAAGCGCTTCTTGCAGAAGATAATCAGAGAACCCCACTTGAAGTGATTGATTCCGTTTTTCCAGATCAGCCAGTCATTATTATGGAGCAAACGTCTCACTCTATGTGGGTTAACTCGGTGGCTTTAGAGCTCGCTGGTATCACTAAAAGCTCACCTGAGCCACAAGGTGGTAAGATCCTAAAGGATGAGTACACCGGTGTGCTTAATGGCATTTTGTTTGATAATGCGGGTGATATCGTGATGGAAATGGCTTGGAACAGCTTAGAAGAACAGTTTGATCAAAGCTATGAAGGGCTTATGGCCGGGCTAGAAGAAGCTAGAGCGCATGGTATTACTACGATTGGTGATGGTCGCTTATATTGGAAGCGCGGCTGGTATGACGTATGGCAAGAAGCAGAGAAGCGCGGGGATCTGACGGCGCGTGTTTCACTTAGACCTTGGATTTACCCAACGGACAGTATGCAGCCTCAGTTATCGTTCTTAAGCGAGATATATTCTGCGGATACGTCAGGGTTGTTGCTGGTTGATCAAGTCAAAATGTACAGCGATGGTATTTTGGTTAATGGTACCGCCAAGACGCTCGCACCTTATCTTGATACCTATATTTCAGATGAACCGTATGGCATTAACTACATTCCACCACAAGCGATGGAGACGTGGTTAAAAGCCCTAGACAAGATTGGCTATGGTGCTCATATCCATGCGATTGGTGATGGAGCGATTCGCGAGTCATTGAACGCGATCGAAGCAATGCGCGGCCAAGGTGGCGATAAAGATTACACCCTAACTCACGTTGAGTTAGTCAATTCTAAAGATGTGCCACGTTTTGCTAAATTAGATGTAACTGCGGACTTCCAAGTCGGCTCTGATTACGTCGCTTACCACGATCACCAGTGGGCAGAAGCCTTCTTAGGCGCTAAACGTACAAGAGCCTTGATGAACCTAAAAGCTATCTTCGATACAGGTGCTAACGTATCGTTAAGCAGTGACTGGAACGTTCACGACATCAACCCTCTGGTGGGGATCGCTAACAGTGTGATTATGGGAAAAACAGGTTTACCGAGCGTTAAAGACGCCATAGAGGCTTATACGATTAATGCCGCTGCTAGTCTAGGTATTGATGAGGTAACGGGCTCGATAGAGCTAGGTAAGTCGGCTGATTTTGCAGTGCTTTCTCATGATATTACCCAACTTTCACCAGAGAAAATCAAGTCCACTGATATTTGGATGACGATCCTAAAAGGTAAGATAGTGTTTGATTTAGAGCAGCAGTAACCACTCGCATTATCTAAATTGGTGCAGGTTTTTAATCGCCTCAATCACCTTGTTTCCGGTCTCTGATAATGTGAGGCCGGAACGCCAGTTTATTTCAACACGACGTGGGATAGCGCTTTGCTCAAAATCAGAGTCAAGAGCGACGAGAGAGCCCGATTTAAGCTGTTGATGGAGATTATCAAGAGGCAAGAACGCAAATCCTTGGCCGTTTTCTAGCAATCGAATGAGTAGCGTTAGATCATTGATCACGGCATAGTCGGGGCTAAATCCTTCTCCCTCTTCTTCTCCAAGCTCCCCCCAAATCAACTCTTTGAACAGGCTTAAATCATCAACAGAGATAGGTTGCGATTGCGTTAGAGGCAGCGAACGATGGCAGACCAAGCCTTCTTGATAGCAGCCTAATTTAGCGTATTCCATTTCAGTTTGATGCAGCTGTCCTGATTCATGGCGGATGACGATATCTGTGTCGCCATTGTGCAGATCTTCGCTGAGTTCTTGAAACTCTGCTCGGTAAATCTCTAGGCACAAGTTAGGCAGTTGAAACAGAGTAGTGATTGCCTTGGTTAACGGGGACTCAGGAATATAGTGCTCAAGTCCGATGCGAATGGACGATGGCTCTCCTTGGCTAAGTGCTGCTGCTCGATGGTTGAGTTTATCAAGTTGCGCAAGGGTATGAGTTAGGGAAGGGAGTAGTTGTTCACCTTGAGCACTTAGGGTGCTTTTGTTGCCTGTTCGATCGAAAAAGCTGACACCTAAATCAATCTCAAGGTCAGAGATCCACTGGCTGACCTGAGATTGTTTTTTACCTAACTTACGCGCCGCAGCGGAAATCGACCCCAGCTCGATGGCAAGTAATAGTGCTTTGAGGTGAGTGACATTCATAAGGCGGAGCTCCGGTTGGAAAAAACACCGCCTATTATCCTCGATTACGCAATGTGCGTCATCTTGTTGAGGGTAAAACTCTCGATCGCGCCCTCTACCGCTGCTGAGTATGCCGCAATATGCTCGCTTGCCAAGTGTTCATCAAGCGCGGCTTCTGACTCCCAGTTCTCGTGGAATACAAAGTGAGCTGGGTTTTGATTGTCTTGGTGCAAGTCATAGTTAATACAACCCTGCTCAACACGAGTCTTGTCGATTAACTTGATTAGCTCAGATTTTACTAGCTCTACTTGACCGTCTTTAGCAATGATATTGGCGATGATGGTTAACTTTGTCATGGTTGATGTCATTCTCTTGGTTAGTTACTAGATCAATAGACCCTAAAGGGTGGTGATTACGTCATCCATTGGAAGACGAGCTTTTGGCAAACCGTGGTTATAGTCTTCACCTTCTTTGTGGTAACCCATAGCCAAAGCAAAATCACACACGTAACCGTCTAGCTCATCTTTGAAGACTTCTCCGATTAGCTCAGGGTCAACCCCTTCCATTGGAGTAGATGCAATGCCCATACGCGCAAGAGTGTGCAGCGTGTTGCCCAAAGCGATATAGGTTTGAGCTTTAGTCCAGTTACCGTTAAAGCCAGTTTCATCTGTATTTAGCTCAGCAAAACCGTAAGCACCGTTTAGCATGTCGTTGTAACGCTCTGCTGGCAAGTGTCCAGAAGTTACTTCTGCATCGACAACTTTTGCGTATTGCTCTTTAGTAAAGTGCGGGTTATGAGCAAACAAAATAGTGTGTGATGCTTCTTTTGCATGCGGCTGGTTGAACTGGTGCATGTTGGCAAACGTGTTGTGGAAGCGCTGTTTAGCTTCATCACTCTCAAGTACGATGAATTTCCAAGGCTGAGAGTTGATTGACGATGCAGATAAGCGGATAGCTTCTTTGATTACTTGCATATCTTCTGCAGAAATACGTTTTGTCGCGTCGTATTTTTTCGCTGTGTAACGAGTGTTTAAGTCTTTGATGATTGGATGAGTCATGTTGGCTCCTAAAACCAATCAGAATAAGTATCTGAACATTCTTGCTGGTTAAAATCGCTGATAGCTACGTTATAGATTTTGTAGGTAGAATAACTAGCTAGCTTCAATCTATGCCTTGCTCTAAGCGATTTTTCCTGCGCAATTATCTGAACATCTACTTATCCTAATTGGTATAACTATCTAAAAATTACGAATTCAGTCGGGTTTGATGTTCGGTGCGTCAACAATTAACGTATGGCTGGAACATGCCCCAATTATCGAAAATCCGCTCTTGCTTATGTCGATGGGGCTAATTTAGTGCAGTTGGTAACAGAGAAAAATAGCCAATTGTTCCAATCACTATGGAATAAAACTTCCATAATAAAAGGGTCAGCATGTGGAACTGGCTTCGGAGTGAAGGAGATACTAAAAGAAATGGCGAGAGCGTTATCATCTCGCCATAAAAGTAGATTGTTGTGATCCCCTCGTTCTAAAGAGGCACAACCAGAATATCAACCGGTGACTTGTCGACAATATGCTTAGAGTAAGAGACAATTTTGCTCCAAAAATCATGGTGATGACCACAGATTAATAAATCGACATTGTTGTCTTCTATGGTGTTTTTGAGCTTGTCAGCCAGTTCGCCAGTGCCCACAAATATCTGTCTGATTGTAAGCGGACTATACTCTTCAAAAGCGATAATTTGTTCGATGGCTCTCTCACCTAAGGGTTGTTGATCGGGGCTATCTTTTAAATCGACTAACTCTGGATAAATTTCACCATGTGAGCCATCAATATGGATAAAAGAGATTTGCGCGTCGGTTAATTTTGCCAAGTAAACGGCCCTGTCAATAAGAGCTTTAGTCTCTTCCTCAAGCTCTAGGGCAACAAGAATATGCCGGTAGTTCATAATCGTGTCCTCTTCTGAATATCCTACAGTAAGCATAATATGTGCACTGGGTGAATGTTGTCGTTAAGGTCTCGAAATGATGAAAATTATCCACTGTAATTTCGGCAAAAATAGGAAACAACGGCTAATCAATCAGACCTCATTTGTTCCTCGTTTCATCTCTACAATGATTGGCAGATGTTAATGCTGATTTAGGAATCGAATATGACTACATTTCCCAATCACTTTCTGTGGGGGGGCGCTATTGCTGCCAATCAAGTAGAAGGGTCTTTTAATTTATATAGCAAAGGATTATCTACATCAGATATGTTGCCAAATGGGATCTTAAGCCCCCATCAAACCCGCGAACAGCGAACCGATGGGATTAAAGATTTAGCCATCGATTTCTACAACCGCTACCCTGAAGATATCGCCCTATTTAGTGATATGGGCTTTAACTGTTTGCGCCTTTCAATCGCGTGGACACGCATCTTTCCCAATGGTGACGAGCTTGAGCCTAATGAGGAAGGTTTAGCCTACTACGACAAGATTTTCGATGAGCTGGCGAAATACGATATCCAGCCATTTGTCACCTTGTCTCACTATGAAATGCCTTACGCTTTGGTCGAAAATTATGGTGGTTGGGCGAGCCGTGAGTTGATTACTTTCTTTGAGCGTTACGCCAGCACGGTATTTGAACGTTACAAAGATAAAGTCAAGCTGTGGCTAACGTTCAATGAAATCAATATGTCGTTGCATGCTCCGTTTACTGGTGTCGGGCTCGAAGAAAATGCCTCAGAGCAAGCGATCTATCAGGCCATTCATCATCAATTAGTTGCGAATGCTAAAGCGGTTAAACTGTGTCACCAAATCATACCTGATGGCAAAATTGGCAACATGCTACTAGGGGCGATCAACTATCCGTACACCTGTAACCCTGATGATGTGATTGCAGCGATGCACGAAAACAATAAGTGGCTGTTCTTTGGTGATGTGCAAACCCGAGGCAAGTACCCTGGCTACATGCTGCGTTACTTCCGTGAGCAAGAGATAGAAATTGTAATGGAACCGGGTGATCTAGAAGAGCTAGCGAGTGCAAGTGTCGACTTTATCTCATTTAGTTACTACGCAAGTGGCTGTGCGAGCGCCGATCCTAAGCAAAAAGAGGTGGGCAATATTGTTGACAGCGTACCAAATCCCTACCTTGAAAAGAGTCAATGGGGTTGGCTAATCGATCCAAAAGGTCTGCGGATTCTGCTCAATTTCCTTCATGATCGTTACCAAAAGCCACTGTTTATCGTTGAAAACGGTCTAGGTGCTCGTGATGAAGTTGATGAAAATGGCGAAATTATCGATGACTATCGTATCGCTTATTTGAATGATCACCTTGTTCAGGCAAGGGAAGCCGTGCTTGACGGTGTCGAGCTGATGGGATTTACCAGCTGGGGACCGATCGATCTTGTGGCGAATTCAACCGCAGAAATGAGTAAGCGCTACGGATACATCTATGTTGACCGTCACGATGATGGAAGCGGAACTCTAGCGCGAAAACCTAAGAAAAGTTACTACTGGTATCGGGGGGTCATTTCAAGCAACGGTGCGAGCCTATAAAGTTTGTTCCTAACTCCAAAAACGAAAAGGTGTGTCGGTGTCATTATCGACACACCTTTAGCAAAATTCCATTTACTCTTGTTCTTGAATACGGTTGTTTAGCTAGTATTTGGACAAGAGTGAGTCAGTACTTTTTCTAATTTAACTATTCCTAGATAGTTTTTCCTATCCCAAAGTCATCCATTCGTCATGAAATAGGTTCATTAACTCCCCCATATTGCCGTTTATCTCTCAGCACTTTGTTTAGAAAAAGAACTTGCTACCATCGGTTGCGCAATAAACAAACGGAAAATAATGAACAGGACACGCTATGATTGAAATCATCGGAATTATCTTAGGCCTTGTTGTGATAACGCCGGCACTTACACTCGCTCACGAGTTGGGACATGCACTGCCACAGCTACTTAAAGGGTATCCGGTGAAAATAGTGTTAGGGTTGGGTTCAGACGTCAGGACGTTGAATTGGGGTAACTTATCTATATCATCGACCAAAGTTCCAATGCATGTAGGCTACTCTGAGATATCCTCTAGATGCTCATCTAAAGAGAGAGTCATTTCACTTGCAATGGGACCACTAACTTCTCTCGGGATGTGTACATTGCTTTACTTCGCATCCAAGTTTCAACTTCCATACCTACTAAGTTATTGCATAAACTTTGGATTGTACTTCTCGCTGCTTCAGACACTTGTAACAGCTGTTCCTATGCAATATCCAAGTATCTTTGGTGCTTACGAGGGCATGCACAGTGATGGGAAGCAAATACTTGAGATATTGAAACGATAGAGTGTCAATCGAAGGATGGCTTTGCTTTGTTACAAGGAATATATGGTTACGCTAACTAATAAAGGGGCACAGGCTTTTCAGAAGAAAAGCCTGTTACAGCTCCTGTCTGTCAGCAATCTGTTTTCTCAGACAACCTCAGAGCATCTTCTAGCTCTACGCCAAGGTATCGAATAGTGTTATCTAGCTTCGAGTGTCCAAGTAAGATCTGTACAGCTCTGATGTTTTTCGTTCTGGCATAGATTAAAGTCGCTTTGGTTCGGCGCATGGAATGAGTACCGTAATAGTCGGCATTCAATCCCAGTTTAGTAGCCCAACTCCTAATGATTGAACGATAGAAAGAGTAGCTGATAGGTTGTCCAAAGCGTCGGTTACTCGGGAATAGAAAACTGCTTGCCTCTAAGGATGCTGCAAAGATCCATCGGCTAATGCTTTGTTGTGTTCTCGGAGTAATCTCATAGTGGACGTCGGTGCCAGTTTTTTGCTGGATGCACTGAACCCTTTCATAGATAACTCCTTGCGAAGAAACATCGTAAACGTGTAGCTTTAGCAAATCACTCGCTCTTAACTTGCTGTCTATCGCCAAGTTCAGCAGTGCGAGCTGCATCAGATTATTTTCAATCTCCAGCCTAGTTCTGATCCGCCAGATCTCTTCAAGCTTAAACGGCCTTTTGATGCCACTGCATTTTGCAGTAGATAACTTCCTCATGATGACCTCCTCTAAGTGTTTTGGGTCAACATGAAGTTTGGCAGTCACATTTAGTAGGGTTCAGGAAGATCTGAAAAGTTGGTGGACAAAATTGGCTTAGGGTTATTGAACTAACAAAAGTAATACACATTAGATTTTTTAGGGGCGTGATTCCACTCACTCCCAATAAACATAGCATGCGCTATACGGGGTCAGTGATATCTAAATTTAAAATGCTGCTGCAGTCGATCAAAAAAGTTGGTCGTCCGAATAAATATCCTTGATAATGTTTGCAACCCCGCTGTTCTAAAAAATGTTGCTGCTCTCTGGTTTCAACACCTTCTGCAATTACGCTAACCCCCAGCGATGCAGTCACGGCGAGAATAGCGTGGCTTTGTTTCCTAAATCAGGGAACTAATTCAGTAACCCACGATCTGATCAGCTAGGTTCACTCAAACACTTAGACCAATGGCCAAGCCTCGCTACAAGACAACCAATTGGAAACACTATAACCAAGCTTTAATCAATCGCGGTTCACTGACATTTTGGATTGATGAAGAGGCCGTTCAGCAATGGACGCAAATCAAGCAGGGGAACCGTGGAAGACCTCGCTTGTTTAGTGACTTAGCGATTACGACGGCTCTTATTGTTAAGCGTGTATTTTCACTGCCGTTGAGAGGTCTTCAAGGGTTCATTAACTCTATTTTTAAGCTCGCTCAACTACCGTTGTCATGCCCTCATTATTCATGCATTAGCAAACGAGCTAAAACGGTCAACGTCGCGTTCAAGACAAAAACTAAAGGAACAATCCAGCATTTGGCCATTGATGCGACGGGGCTAAAGGTCTTCGGTGAGGGTGAATGGAAGGTAAAAAAGCATGGCACTGACGGGAAGCGTCGTGTCTGGCGAAAGTTACATTTAGCGGTCGATACAGACACGCATGAAATCATTGCCGCTGAGTTAAGTTTATCGAATGTGAATGACGGTGAAGCGCTCCCCAATTTGCTCAAACAAACTCGCCGAAGAATTGTAGAGATATCTGGTGATGGTGCTTATGACACAAGATTGTGCCACGAAGCCATTCGCATCAAACGAGCCACAGCACTCATTCCACCAAGAGAAGGCGCAGCCTTCTGGGAACAAGGTCATCCTCGTAACTTAGCAGTCGGTTGCCAGTAGCTATATGGTTCAAATAAGCATTGGAAAAAGAAGTACGGCTACCATAAACGTTCACTCTCAGAAACGGCGATGTTCCGTGTAAAGAAACTGCTCGGTGGGACGCTAAGCTTAAGAAATTACAATGGCCAAGTTGGCGAGACTTACGCCATGATAAAAGCGTTGAACAAAATAACAGGGCTAGGTATGCCTGAAACAATGATGATCGCCTAACAATTAGTCATGTTAGGAGCGTTCTTAATTGAACTCGAATTAGGAAACAAAGCCGTTTCAAGGCACCATTTTTTAGTCGGAAAGTTGCTTTCTACATATTTCCAAGTAGCGAGACCAATACCGCGATTTTGATATTTCGGGTCAACGAAAATATTGCCTAATGTACTTACACCACGCTCGTTCCACCAAATGATAAAGGCTCCAACTGACTTTTCATCAATGCAAACGGTGAAAGCGCGAGAGTCTGGATTGTCAATACCCCATTTTCCAAGAAATGAACCATCATCATAACCAGGTGGCCCACCCGCTTCTTTGCCTTGGAATTGCTTTGCATCATCATTGAACACTTTAGTCATAGGTTCAATCAAATCATGAATATCGGAGTTTTCAAGTTCCTTGAATGTAATCTTCATATACGTCTCTACCTTGGCAGCTAACGCCACATTCGCAACAAAATTCAGCATACCACTGCACTATCGTGATCTTGGAGTGCTTAAAAGCTAACTTTGATCGTGCAGCACACCATAAATAACAAGATATACTATGCATAGGAACACAAAGCGAGCCAATTAAGCTCGCTTTGAACGTATAAGTACCTAGTTAATTTTGTAAATTGAATAGCCTTCAAAGATGGTTTCAACCACCTCCGTTTCGCCTATAGCACTCGGTTCAACATTAAAAATGTCTTGGTTGATGATAACCATATCGGCTGATTTCCCAACTTTAATAGAGCCCCTGTGAGCCTCAGCTCTCTGAGCCAGAGCACCATTAATGGTGTACATTGTAAGAGCGTCTTTTATAGTGACTCGCTCCTCCGGCCATAGCGTTTCGTTCTCTCTTAAACCGTTAGGGTCTTTTCTTGTCACCATAGCTTCCATTGCTTTCCATGGATTGACGCTTTCAGATACTGGCCAGTCTGAGCCACCCGTAGGACGGCTTCCATTTTCTGTTAAAGATTTCATTGCACAGTTTCTAGTGCCTCTCTCTTTTCCTATAACCTTTTCTAACCCATCCTGAATAGGGCTTGGATACCAGAATACTGGCGAAAAATTAGGGATGACACCGAGATCGGAGAATCTGCCGAGATCTGTTGGCTCAACAATACACGCGTGCGCTATTTCATGGCGTAACGTTTTATTCCCTTCGATTTTTCTAATACTTTCTACTGCATTTAACACGGTTCTTGCTGCACGATCACCAACAGCGTGGATCTGAGTTGTATACCCATTCCTATCAAGCCAAAGTAGATCTTTTGCCAACACCTTCTCTGAGTATTTCAATTTTCCCAAAGCTTCTTTTTCGCTATCACTGTACGGCTCAAGCATTGCTGCCGTATGCGTTGGAGGAATTCCATCCAAGCTTATTTTCGCATACATAGTGTCTAAGTGGCCGGAACTTGGTTTTACCATCGCCTTGAACTTTTCAGCCTTATCCTCGGTCGTTTTACCTGATGGCCACCCCCAAGAGAGTGCAACATGGGCCGTTAATTCTCCACTGTCATCTAATTGCTTCCATGCCTTATATTCATTGTCAAAAACGTAGGAGTCTTTAACTCCAATAATTCCGTATTTGTTCAATTCCGATACCGCGCGCTTTGCGGCTTTCGCATAGTCTTTTACCGTTCTTGTCGGCATAGCGTTACGCAGTGCATCCTGAGATTGCTCAACAAAAAAGCCCGTTAGTTCACCATTGTCATCAAGAATAACAAGATCTTGGTACTCTTTAGCGTAGTCTTTATCGATCCCCGCTTCCTTCATAGCCGCGCTGTTTGCCCACGAGTTATGGTGACTAAAATCTGTTAGAACAACGGGACGACCTTTAGAGGCAAGATCCAGTTTTTTAAGGTTCACGGCACTTGCAGAGTCCATTATATCTGCAGACCAACTCCCTCCAATAATCCAACTACCTTCAGGTATTGTTTTACTACAATGTTCTACAGCCGAAAATATTTCATCAAGAGTTGCTGACTGAGGAAAAGAACATTCGAAAAGTAACTTCTCCCCCGCTCCGATTGGATGAATGTGGCTATCGTAAAGACCCGGAACAACCACTTGACCCTTGAGATCCACAATACGGACCGAGTTAGAATCCACTTCAGGTGCGTTTCCTACGTAGGTAAACAGTCCATCTTCAATAATCACTGAGTCTACAATCGGTACGCTTACTTCCCCGGTATAAATTTTTCCGTTGATATAAGCGGTCGCATCATCAGATGCATAGCTCTGTGTGCTGACGATAGCCGATAAACATGCGATGGCAAGGAGCGAACGGCTGTTGTTCGTATTAGTCATAGTTTGATACTCATTTCCGTAGATTGTGTTTTAGCCAAGCCACGATGGCTAGTAATTTCATTGACGCCCACTAGGAGTCTTCCCTTAAAAGACTCATTTCAAGATAAGCAACAACCTTGAACATGGTTGACATATCAACTATATTTAACAATTATAGTTGACATGTCAACTATGTTGTTTATCTTTTGTTCTCCAATCATTCTATGTGTGTTGTTCGAGCGGATTTGAGCTTCTGGATACTTAAGTCGTTTTGCGAGTAGATACTGACTTCCAATGCACGTAGCTTGTTGACAGCTAACATCTAATGGTGGAGCATTAAAAGAGTGCAACCAAATAGAGTGATTACATTGAACAAGCCTAAGCGTCCTGTTAGTGGTCTTATTGCTATGCTATACCGTCAAGAGCTAAAGTACGTTAGCCACTTATTGGAGAAGTGTGACGTCTCTTTTTCCCAGTTACCATTTGTTACTTGCCTTTACAAAAATCCAGGAATCACTCAAGAGGCGCTATCACGAAAAGTTGAAGTGGATAAAGCAATGTGCAGCCGTGTACTTAAACAACTGGAGCAAAAAGGCTTAGTGGCCAGAAAAATCTCACCTCAAGATGCTCGAGCCAAGTTAATCTATCCAACCGACCAACTAATCGCAAAAAAAAGAGACTTATTGCGTATCATAAAAGAGTGGAATGATATCTTGACACAAGGCCTAACTAATGAAGAAATTGAGACAGTTAAACGGGTTAATCAAAAGATGATTGAGAACGTACAGCGTAAGTTTGTTCAGTAAGTAGCTATCTGATACTCAAAACGGCGCCTAATCCGTAGATCTCGATCTGACAATAAACTCCATTTGTAGGCTAAAAACCTCTCTCGTATCTGTGCTTTCTATCCCCGTTCAACTTGAAGACATCAAGTGAGCATTGTCTTCCCCTCTTAAATCGGATTAGTTTTGCTAGGGAAAATGCATACCCTATACATTTTGTAGAGTATTTTATCTAACAAAGTTTGGGGCAGAATCGAGCTAGGAACAATGAATAGCCAAATGCCAACCGAATCTAGTCCAATCTCGCTAGAGTCGAAACATTACTGGACATTTCTGTGTTATAGCTTTCGTCACTGTAGCTACAAACGGGATGGAGAAACCGTGTAGATACACAGCAAGCAAACGGCAAGACCTGATCCTAGTCTTCTACGAGCCAGCGCGATCACCTGTTCGTTTGGGACCTGCTGGGTTATGGTTTGTAGAGCAGTTTGTGGACATGTAAAGATGAAAAATATCGCCCAAAGATACTAGGAGTAACTAAATGAGGCAAGGCAATGCCGTTTCCAAACAGATTAGCCCAGCAATCACGCTGGGCTAATCTAAGTATCAAGCAAACTGACCATTACTTGTTTTTTGGATGAATTCCAAGAGAAACAGACTTAGGCGAGCTTACGTCGAACATTTCAAAGTTGTACATTTCAGGTGTCCAAGTATCGTATCGATCCAATACCCACTCGCCTGCATTACGATCTGTATGTACTGTCCATAATGTTGGGAACACATCTGGGCTCTCTAAACTATGGTCAAGTTGCTCATACCCTGCGAATGTACTGTTAGCTACCGCGCGCATTGCGTTTTTTGCGCTATCATTATCCGTCACATTTCGAGAGTACATGTCTGCAATGATTTCTTTACCTCTTAAGCGTCGGTCAATTGGGTGAATTGAACCATCTGATTTCTTACCGTTGGCACTAAACTCGAGGTGCACAGAAAGTTCAGGATTATTAGTCAAAACCTCAGCGGTTTTTCCGCGATATACCTTAAGCTCACCTTGGACAAATTCGACAACGGCCATGTCGCCGGTGCGGTCAGCAAATTGGTAGTGCACTGGGGCTTGGGTACAGTGACCTTCTTTACCAGGTAAGTTGCACAGTTCGGCTTCGATGATGTCAACATGCCCGTTTTCTATCGCCTCAAGAACCTCTGCTACCGTTGAAAAGTTATCTGAAGCCCAGTTCGGTACTTGTAATGCCGATACATCGGGTGTCTCAGCTGTACCTTCTGGGAATGCAGTGTAGTCGCGCCCCAAATAAAGAATTCGCGCTTCGAGACCTTTTTCGTTCATTGCTTCAGCAACTAAGGCTTTATTCATGTCATCACTTGCACCGTGGAATGACTTAATTTTCATTGTTGCAAATTTAGAAGTCGAAGTAACTGGATTATCTGATGCTGCGTATGTGGCCTTGATTCCTTTGCCTGCACCAATCACCTCAGCTTCATCGTGGCCAAACCAATCCATAGAGCGTGATGATAAGGACACGTCACCATTATGATAAACGGCTGTAGTACATGCGTTTGCCACACTTAGTGCTCCAAACGTTGTTGTTGCCGCAATAATCATGGCGATGGCTGTTTTTGACTTAGTGAATGTTTTCATAATATTGCCCTTTTATATATATTTGGTCGTGTTCTGATTTGTTGAAATTAATAATACGGGCAAACATAAAAAGCTCACAGCTGGCACCTTTAAGTTCAGCTTTAAGGTTCGGGTGATTCGTATTGAAAGTAAGGCTGCAGAGTTCATGGATGTAGGAAATGCGATGTGTGTATTCACCATGTCATAGGTAGGCTCAGACATCTTCTAAATTTGTGTTTGATGGATAACTTGAGGTATAGCAAAACCTTCAATGTAGTGGCCAAGTTCACCATGCTACTACTGCCATACTTAATTGATGGCACTAGCTCCGCATTTCATAAGATAGCGTTTGAAATCCTTGCGATAGTTTTATCAGATAGGTGGAACTTTGGTAGAAACTGCATATGAACGATGCAACTGGATTTCCTCAAACAAACTTTGGGGCAAAGACGTGTTTGCCGAAATAGGCGTCAGTACGTCCTTGGGTCTTTTCGAGCCCAAAGAGCCGCCTGACATTATTCCATTCTCAATCTTAAAGAGTCATGCCGATTGGGGGCTCTCAACAATCACTGGTTCGGGATCTTTAATTTTATGCCTTGGCAGCCAAGAAAGAAGTCTATCGCAGATTCTAAATTGACTTGGCGTTCGGTTGCGTCATTGGGCGCCATACCGAGGAAGACGGGGAAGAAGGTTCTCCCTTTAACTAACGCCCAAAGGTTAGTGGCCAGTTCTGATGTGTTCTGTGGCGGTAAAGTACCGTGACGGATTGCTTCTTCAAGCCAGGTTTCCATCGGGCAAGCTTTAATACTCTCGACCTCATTGAGATGGCATTTTCCCTGACACATGGCTTCAATGGTAATAGCAACAAGTAGACGTCGCTTTTCACATTGCATGACATGTTCAAGCTGCTGGGTAAAAATGTCGATCAGTTGCTGGCGAATACCGATAGCTGGATTGAAATCAGGTAAAGCGTGATTGAGCTTCTCCTCTTCCATGATGTACTCAACAACGGCTTTATACAGGTTCTCTTTAGAACCAAAATGAGAGTAGACAGTCGGCTTTGTCGAATTCGCTTTTTTCGCAATGAGCTCTAACGAGGCGCCTTTTACGCCCATTTCCTTGTAGCACTCAATCGCAGCCAAAATGATGCTGAGCTTGGTTCTCTCGCTGCGTTGGTTTCGTTTGTCCATACCTTTATCCGTACAGGATGGGGAAAGATGCAAAGCTACCATAAATAATCGTGCCTTCTATCACTAAAATAGCTTATTGAGAGTTTTTTCATCTTTTATCGACTTGTTTGCTGCTTTTACCATCAAGATTGGCGATTGAGTATCTCATTGAGCTGATTAACAAGATCAACCATTGGGTCGATTTTCTTACCGACCAGCTCTGGGGCTTCTGGGGTAGTCAGCACGAAGTCATTGGCTTCCAATCCCGATTTGATCGGAACATAACCCGTGTAGCTCTCTTTGATTTTTGCGATTGTCACCTGCTTTGGCCTTACTACACGTTTATCATCCAAGACAAACAGGGTTGGAATCCCATCATTAGTATGGATAGAGGAGGCAGGCACAAATAGCTGAGGCTCTTGCTGAGGGCTGTTCAAATAGAATGCGGTCTTTGAGCCGATCAAATGCTCGCCATTTTGGTTGTCGAAAACCGCATAAGCGCTGAGTTCTTGACTTTGGTTAGTGAGCTTCGAATCAACATAGCGCAACTTGCCATCAATATAATCGCCTTCCTGACTGACAACGGAAGCCTGTAAGCGGTCAGGGTAGTTGTTCAACACCTTGCGAAAGACGTTCAGTACCTGAGGAGACGCGGTAAAGTGCAGCTCTACGGTATCGGTCGCGACCAATTCAGTGATCAGCTCACCTTCATTCACGTAATTGCCTGCATTCAAATGGAATTGGCCCAGTGTGCCTGAGAATGGCGCGTACATGGTGGTCGCTTCATGATCTTGCTGGGCGATCAGTAAGTTTTTTCTGGTCGCCTCCACCGCACTGACTGCACTTTCAAACCTAGGGTCATCCTCACTAGTGGTACGAGTAAGTTCGATGATGTTTCGAGTTGCCATTTGATATTCGTTTTGAGCAGTCTTTACTGCGAGAGCGGCTAAGGTGGCATCGAAGTCGAGCAATGGCTGACCTTTTTCAACGTAATCGCCATCTTGGACATAGATGTTGGCAATTTTTCCGCTGTTTTCCGCCAGAATCTGTGTGTACTTGGAAGGTTTAAATTCGCCTTCCAACGCGATCAATTTAGTCGCTTTTCGTTCAATAGGTAATTGAACCATGTAAGCGGTCGAGTTAGCTGACGATTTTGCTTGAGAAAGCTGGCAGCTGAAAAACAGTGTTGGAGCAAGTGTTAGGGTAAGGCCAAATGATAGGGCGAGCTTGTTCATATCTGTCCCTGATTCGTTGTTTTATTTATATGATTTATCAAACTTTGTAATTGGTTCGCTATTTTTATGATTTGAAGGATATTTTAACTTTACCGTTAAGTAAAGTTTTGTCTCGAATGATGTCAGTTTTCTTCGCAGCAAGAGATATGTACAGAGCTTAACTATTCTCACTTGTTGAGAATTGAAGGTTATTTTTACTTACTCATTCCTACTGGGTAAGAATACAATTTGCTCATGACCTGAATGTGGCGATACAACAATAGCGTGAACTCAATGAAGCAAAATAGTGGGCAAGTAAACGAAAAGGTTCTTCAGCTACTTATGCAAGTGGCGGTGAATGAAGAGCCGGTGACAGCGAAACAACTTAGTGAGCAGTTAGGTACGCCTATCAGTAGCCTTTATCGACACCTAAAGCTACTGCGGGAATGGAACTTGATCGAAGAGAGTCCAAATGACAAAACCTTGATCATCGGTCCGGCAGCGTTACTGCTTATGCGTAGTTACGAAACCAGCCAGCATGATTTAGATACCGTCGATTCAGTACTCAATCGTTTGCAAAAACAGACCAATGAAATGGCGGCATACATGGTGCTGGTTGGTTATCGAGCACTTTGTGTCAGTCGCAAAGAGAGTATGCAGGCGCTTCGTTGCAGCTACGTCCAGGGTCAAAGTCAACCTCTGTTGCGAGGCGCCTCATCGAAAGTGATGTTGGCTTATATGCCTGCAGCAAGATGCGAAAAGATCCTGCGTTACTTTGGTCAGCAACAACAATTGGAACAGTGGCAACAAGAGTTAGAGCAGATTCGTAATCAGGGTTATGCGCTTAGTACCTCTGAGATTGACCCTGGTGTTTCTGGGATCAGCGCGCCAGTGATGAAAGGTTCGAAGTTAGTTGGCGCAATTTCGGTGATGGCACCTGCACATCGAGTTCAAATGAATCAACAGAGGATTATTCTTCACGTTCTTCAAGCAGCGAGGGCATTGCCCCCAGAAAGGTAATAGGTATGTTCGGGCTATTTCGACGCAATAAAACGCAAAGTGTTACAGGTGTTTTGTCCCATCGTTTGGTATTGCTGAGCGTTAGTGAGCGCTTGAAGCCAATGAAACAAGTGGATTTCGAAATGGCCGATCAAAGCTTAGAAGAGATGTACGATTGGGTCTCTGAGCTAGAAGGGCACTGTTGGATAAACGGTGGTCATTACAACCTTGAGGCACAACCCGTCGGCAAGTATCAACTTCATTTAAGTCGTTTTCTTGGCTCTGAAGCTCTGCCCATTGTGTTAACGAACCACAGTGAAACGGTGCTGTACACCTTACCTCTTATCCACTCGCCTCGGCGTGAGCTCGGCATCATACATATTGGTCGGCAATTTGAGATTAAAGCTTCTCTTGAACCAGACCAAGGGAGCGCTTTTCATTTCGCTTTATCTCGTTATAACGAATGTCGCCTGTTCTGTTTGGGCATCGATCAAGCGAGCCAAGATGAAAGGACGTGGGAGTATGCCGAAGATCTTGGTTGTGACTGGATGACATTGGCAGAATGCAGCTTCAGTTACCGATTGCAGGTCAAACAGCAGCTAGCCAATTATTTAGCTCACTGTGATGATGTTATCGTCAATATTGATCTCTCTTGTCTCTATCCGGTATCGCGTTTAGAGAGAGGCTCCGCACTGGATGTTCAAATGGTCAATCGAATGATCCGCCAGCTGTTGATTTCCGGTAAGGTTCGTCAGGTACAGCTGGTCGGGTATAAAGATAAACACCTTTATTCAAAGCAAACTCAAAGCATTTTGCATGAATTGACGCAGATGTTTCCATCGAATAATCGAGCGGCTTAGTCACGACTTTCGAAAAACCTTGTCGCTAGAAACGCAAAAGCTGGCGGTTAAGCCAGCTTAGTTGGGTGTTAGCACATTAAGATTTGTTCGCGTCTTTGTTCGACTCTTTCCAGTACTGAATACGTACGCGATGCAATTGTGCTCTTCTCATTTTCTTCATGATAATCCCTCACTTAGAAACAATGCAGCTCGTCATTGAGCTTATGTGAATGTAGTTCCTCATGAACAGGGATTAATTTAGACCCCAATTTCGAAAAGATCTAGGTTTTTGATCACATTTTTTTGTATGTACGCCATACCTTATTAGTTAAAAGTGAACCATGGCGCAGTTTAATAAGTTTGAAATGTAACTTGTGGGTAAGTGTCATATTGCAAATTAATATTAAATAAACAATAACTTAACCAAAGTGTCATTTTCTCCGTCTACGATTTGCTCGCATTTATATAATTATTACTCAAGCAAGGAGTCAGCAATGCGTTCGGTTTCAGACAAGAAGTGTGACAATCAGGATTCTGAATTTAGCCAAATGATCGATGCACGTCTATCTCGTCGTCGATTTTTAGCGGGAACAGCAGCAGTAAGTGCGAGTGCTTTTCTTTCACTTAACCCAATTACTAAAGCTTTTGCAGCGAAAAATGATAGCCCGCTGCTTAACTTTGAAGCCGTACCAGCTTCAACTGCCGATGCGTTTATCGTGCCTAAAGGCTATAAAGCGACGCCACTCCTTTCTTGGGGTGATCCAATTTTCGCAGACGCACCAGAATTTGATCCAAGTGGTAAGCAAGATTCGAAAGCACAATTGCGCCAGTTTGGAGATAACACTGATGGAATGAGCTTCTACCCAATCAGTGAAAACCGCGCTGTAATTGCCGTAAACAACGAATATACAAACTATGATTTGTTGTTTGACCACGGTGGTAACGCCATGACTGCAGATGATGTGTTAAAAGCGCAAGCAGCACACGGCGTAACCGTATTTGAAATCGTTAAGTCTGGTGACCAGTGGAAGCTAGATAAAAACGGTCAGCGTAACCGCCGTATTACAGCAAATACCGAAATGCAGCTGACAGGCCCTGCCGCTGGTCATGACTTGATGAAAACCAAACTCGATCCATCAGGTATGAAGCCACTAGGCACGTTCAACAACTGTGCAAACGGTCAAACGCCTTGGGGAACTTACCTGACTTGTGAAGAGAACTTCAACGGTTACTTTGGTACTAGTGGTAGCGCTGAGGTGTCAGCTGATCACAAACGCTATGGTGTTAAAGCAGCTAAGAGCAAATATCAATGGCACGATACTGACGAACGATTTGATGTTGCTAAGCATCCAAATGAACCACACCGTTTTGGTTGGGTGGTTGAAATCGACCCTAACGACCCAAGCTCAACGCCACTTAAGCGCACTGCATTAGGTCGCTTTAAGCATGAAAATGCTGCCCTGCTAATCAATGACAACGGTCATATTGTGGTGTATTTAGGTGACGATGAGCGTGGCGAGCACTTATACAAGTTTGTCTCTAAGAACAAGTACCAACCAGGGAACGACAAAGCGAATCGCGATCTATTAGAAGAGGGCACTCTGTACGTGGCTAAGTTCGAAATGGATGACAAGGAACTTAAGGGCAAAGGCCAGTGGCTAGAGCTGACGCATGGCAAAAATGGTCTAACTAAAGAGAACGGCTTTAAAGATCAAGCAGAGGTGATGATCTTTGCGCGCCGCGCGGCTACGCATGTTGGCGCAACGACGATGGACCGCCCTGAGTGGGTTGCGGTTCACCCTGATAACAAACATGTGTTCTGTACCTTGACCAATAATAAACATCGCGGTGTAAAAGAAGGTCAACCTGTTGGTGGTCCTAACCCACGCAAAGAAAACCACTACGGCCAGATTGTGCGTTGGGTACCACAAAATGGTGACCATACAAGTGATGGTTTTGAGTGGGATCTGTACCTGATTGCTGGCAACCCAGAAGTGCATAAAGGTAACTTGTACGCAGGCAGTGATAACATCAACGCTGATAACATGTTTAACAGCCCAGATGGCATTGGTTTTGATGCGGCAGGACGCCTATGGATTCAAACCGATGGTAACTACTCGAACAAAGGTGACTTTGCCGGCCAAGGCAACAACCAGATGTTGTGTGGTGACCCAATGACGGGTGAAGTGCGCCGTTTCCTAACAGGCCCTATTGCTTGTGAGATTACTGGACTTACCTTCTCAGCGGATAACAAAACTATGTTTGTTGGTGTTCAGCACCCAGGTGAAAGTGGGGCACCTTCGCATTTCCCTGCTGGTGGTAACAGCAAACCGCGCTCTACTATCATGGCGATTACGCGCGAAGATGGCGGTGTAATCGGCGCATAAGCGTTATTAAATTGTTGAGCCCCGAATGTCATCATTCGGGGCTTTTTTGTTTTCACTTGGCTGTTTTCTGACTTTGTTTACATTGCTCGTACATACTTGAATTCGGTTATTGGTAACGTCTGCGGTAAATGTAACTAAATGTAAATGCGTAAAGAGTGGCATTTCGCCAATCTTTAAAATCTTGCCTATGAACTTTCATCACCAAAGCAAAGCGATACGAAACCATGATCAAGAAGCCAAGTTGTTTCGAAATCGAGCGATTGTTGCTTTTGTCGCTATGGTTGCTCTGCTTGGAGTACTTATTGCCAACCTTTATCGCTTAGAAGTAAAGCAAGTCGATTACTATAAAACCCGCGCTAATGACAATCGAATTCAGGTCTTGCCTATCGCTCCAACCCGAGGGTTAATTTACGATCGCAATGGCAAAATCTTAGCGAACAACTTTCCGGTTTACGTTTTACAAATGATTCCTGAAAAAGTTGAGGATTTGAATGCCTCTTTGGATAAGCTGGGGCAGTTGGTCTCGCTTTCTGATGCTCAACGAGAAAAAATTTACAGCCATCACGGTAAGCGTTTTAAACCTGTCATCGTCAAGAATGGCTTAACAGAACAAGAGGTTGCCCGATTCTCAGTCCATCAATATGAGCTGCCGGGCTTTTCTATTGATGTCGAGATGAAGCGAGATTACCCATATGGTGAGATACTGACTCATGTATTAGGCTATGTTGCACATATCAATGATCGTGATCTCAAGCAGCTAGATGAGAGTGGCGAGCTTGCGAACTACCGAGCAACGAAAACAATCGGCAAACTAGGTATTGAAAAGTACTATGAGCATCTACTTCATGGTCAGCAAGGGTATCAAGAGGTTGAAGTAAATAGTCGCGGCCGCATTATCCGCACCATTGAGTATGTCCCACCAGTTTCAGGTCAGGATTTGGTGCTGAACATTGATATCGATTTGCAGAAGTTTGTATTCGATAAGCTTGCTCATCGAGAAGGCAGTGCCGTGGTGCTGGACCCTCGTGACAATAGTGTTCTTGCTATGGCGTCTAGCCCAAGTTATGACCCTAACCTGTTTGTAGAGGGGATTTCGAGTAAGGCCTACAGTAAGCTGCTCAACGACCCATTTCATCCATTAGTCAACCGGGCAACTTTGGGGGTGTACCCTCCTGCCTCGACAGTCAAACCCTTTATGGCAGTGGCTGGGTTAAGTGAAGATATTATTGAGCCAGATACAGTTCGTAATGATCATGGTGCGTGGCGGATTCCGGGTACGACAAGACAAACTAAGGTGTGGCGAGATTGGAAACGTTGGGGGCACGGGCCTGTGAATGTCACGCTAGCGATTGAAGAGTCGGTTGATTCGTTTTTCTATCACATCGCGTATGAGCTAGGTATCGATCGTATTTCAGATTGGATGAATATGTTTGGTTTTGGTCGATTGACGGGGATTGATATACCGGAGGAGACGCGAGCCAATATGCCAACTCGAGAGTGGAAAGAGTCCCGTTATCGTCAGCCTTGGTACAAAGGCGACACCGTGCCTATCGGTATTGGGCAAGGTTACTGGACCGCGACGCCTTTGCAGATAGCTAAGGCGACCTCTGTATTAGTGAATCACGGTCAAGTCATTGCACCTCATTTGTTAAGAGCGACTTTAGCTCACGGTACACCATTTAGTGAAGAAAAGCCCAAATCAACCAAGGTCGATGACCAGATTAAAGGAGTGAGTGATAAAACCTGGGATATTGCGATGAACGCGATGCGACTGGTTAATTCTGGTAGTAGAGGTTCAGGGCGTAGAGCGTTTCGAGGAGCCGACTATTGTAGTGGTGGCAAATCGGGGACAGCTCAGGTGTTTGGTTTGAAGAAGGATCAGGTCTATAACTCCAAGGAGCTGAGTTATGATCTTCTTGATCATGGCTTATTTACTGCATTTGCACCTTGTGATCAGCCAAGATATGTCGCCACTGTGGTGATCGAACATGGTAATGGCGGCTCAAAAGTGGGGGCTCCTTTTGTACGTCAGGTATTTGATTACCTAGATATCGCAGGAAAAAACCAGCAGAAATCGAATCACTCGTAGCGGTAAAAAGTGCTCCAATGGATAATTATGCGCATGGAAGCATAAAATTTGTGATCTTATGTTGATATGGCACTAAATGTAGTTGCGACATTTGTACGGTATCACTATATTGAAAGGGTATCCCAATAACTTAAAGGTGTAGAGAAACGAGTAAACTCCCAGAGTTAATACGAATAAACTGAACGCAAAAAGAGACACAGGGCTTAACGAATCCGTCGTTAAGAGTGCATCGAAAAACGTATAAGAACTAAGTATTTTCAAAGGCCTTTTGCTTTATCCCTCTCAAGTAGTCGCATCTTCAAGTTATCGATACTGTTTTGATAACCAAGGAGGAGGTTTGGCTATGTTATCACTAGGTTTGGTCGCTTTAGGCGTATTCGTATTCTTCTTCTGCTGGGTGGTTCAGCATGGTCTACCAGTCTTGGGTATGAAGCTCGATGAAGATGATTTATTGCTGATTTCAGAAATGTCTGGCGAAGACGTACTCGAAGCATAACGAAAGATATCACCAGAAAAAAGGAGCCATAGGCTCCTTTTTTAGTTTCTACTTTTTGTTTTCAATTTGATTGTCTATCTGACAATAGTTTCCCCTGAATTTACAAAAACTATTTAATGCTTTGAAAAATATAGGCTTATTGTCTGTCGGTATCAGGTAAAAAACTGGCTCATAACTTGCGATAGGTAGTGTCCATGCCTTGTTCCACTAAGTTAATGCTGGTGGCAGGACTTATCCAAGACGACTAAGGAGCCAGTTATGAAGCAATCACTTTCCCTTCCTGAAGGTGCGCAGATAGCGGTTGATAAAGATGGCAACGTTAGAGTGCTTCCTTTGGGGCTCCCACCACGACCAGAAGAGATTGTCATAACACAGTCGGACTTAGATAGCCTGCCCGAGTTGAGAAAAGCATTCGTTGAGAGCCCAGAGCCAAGCCCCCCTTTTGTCTCTGAGGTCGAAGATGTGACTCGCTTACTGGAACAAGGCTTGGACCCCACAGCATTGAGTGAGTTTTCACCAGCCGCAGGGGGAAGCAATGGCGCAAGTCTTACCTTGTCTCAATCGATAGAAAGAGAGGGGGTTGAAAAGCTTGCTAAAACAGAGTTTGAAACACGAGGGCTAGATAAAGAACAAGGAGAAAAGCAGAGAGTCTCTTTGTTTGATGACCCGGCATATAAAGCGACCAATCAATCGCCGCAAGTATTCAATGAGCAGAGAACGTTTACTGAGGAATCAGGGTTTAATCTTGTTTCTCCACTAATTCCGTTTGATGTGAATGGAGAGGTATTGAGCATCACGGTCACGGAGCTGCCAACCAAAGGTTTTATATCTCATTTTGATGGAACTCCAATCATTATTGGAGAAACGCTGACTATAGAACAACTCGAAAACATCTGTTTTCATGCACCAGAGGAGTGCCAGGAGGGCGATGTAGCTGGTTTATTCTCATATAGTGTTGATGATGGTGTAGGAGCATTTAATAGTGTTCAGCAAGCTAGTATACAGATATTGCTCCAGCCACTTAATGATGCTCCCGTCGCTTTTGACAGTGTTGAAACTGTTATTGAAAACCAGAGATTAGAAGGGCGGTTACCTCAAGGAGAAGATGTTGATGGCACCATCGCGTCTTACCAATTAGTCGCAAATCCGGAGCTCGGTGGCGTCACTGTCAATTCTGACGGTTCTTTTGTTTTTGAAACCGGAACCGATTTCGATTTCTTATCAGAAGGTGATACCACCCAAGTCTCTTTCCTATACTCCGTTACAGATGATGGCGGGTTAGACAGCGAACTTCAAACCGTGACCATCACCGTTACCGGTGTCAATGATGCGGCAGTGATTGCAGGGGTCGATTTCGGTCAGGTAGTGGAGGATTCGCAAGGGGTAAAGTTAACAGACTCTGGTCAATTGACTGTTACTGATGTTGATGGTGAACAAGAAGAAGCATTTGGTACCAACAGCGTCGTACCCGCTGCGGGTGTTCTGGGACTGCTTGAGATTGATGAAACCGGCCTATGGCAATACAGCGTAGACAACGCAGACGTTCAATACTTAGGTGAAGGGGAAACCAAACAAGAGATTTTCACCGTGAGTTCGGTTGATGGCACGGAGCACACCGTGACGGTAACTATTATCGGTGTAAACGATGCGGCGGTGATAGCAGGCCAAGATACAGGCAGCGTGAAAGAAGATGAATCTACACCGCTGTTAACGGAATCTGGCACATTAACGATTAGTGATGTGGACGGTGCTGACGAAGAGCTGTTTGTTCCTGCGTCTCTGACTGCTCCGGAAAGTGCGATCGGCACGCTGACTATTGATGAAAATGGGCAATGGAATTTCGAGTTAGATAACAGCTCAATCCAATACTTGGGCGAAGGTGAAACTATCACCCAGGTTTACACGGTCGAATCCATTGATGGCACTTCACACTCGATCACCATTCAAATCATCGGTACTAATGACGCCGCGGTCATTACGGGTGACGATATCGGCACCGTCACTGAAGATGAATCCACCCCACAGCTAATTGATACTGGTTCACTACGAATTTCTGATGTCGATGGTGAAGATGAAGAACTTTTCGTGGCTGCTACAGGCATCACCAGTGCAGGTGTTCTAGGTAGCTTAGCCATTACCCAAGATGGCGATTGGACCTACACGGTTGATAATGCTGACGTTCAATATTTGGCCGAGGGCGAAACTAAGGTTGAAACCTTTACCGTAGAGTCTCTTGATGGCACAGAACATACCGTGACTGTCACCATTATTGGTGTCAACGACAGTGCAGAAATTGCTGGTGATGATGTTGGCGCGGTGACCGAAGACGATGATACGCCACTGCTGACCGACTCTGGCACCTTAACCATTTCAGATGCCGATGACGGCGAAGCCGAATTTAAACCAAGCAGTGTGGTTGCCTCTGCAGGCGCATTGGGCTCACTGTCTATCGATGCGGCAGGTAATTGGGATTACCAAGTCGATAACGCGGACGTGCAATACCTTGGCGAGGGTGAAACTAAAGTAGAAACCTTCACTATTGAATCCCTTGATGGCACAGAGCACACGATTACCGTCACCATTACTGGCGTCAACGACAGTGCGGAAATTGCTGGTGATGATGTTGGAGCTGTAACTGAAGATGAAGATACGCCACTTCTGACCGATTCAGGCACCTTAACCATTTCAGATGCCGATACCGGCGAAGCAGAATTTAAACCGACCAGTGTGGTTGCATCAGCAGGGGCGCTTGGGGCGTTAACCATCGATGAATCGGGCAATTGGGACTACCTCGTTGCCAATGATTCAGTGCAATATCTGGGCGATGGCGAAACCAAAGCAGAAACCTTTACCGTTGAGTCCCTTGATGGCACGCAGCACATCATTACCGTGACCATTACTGGCGTAAACGACAGCGCAGTGATCGCTGGCGTTGATACCGGCGAAGTAACGGAAGATGACAGTAATCCACTTCTGACTGACTCTGGTACGTTAACTATTTCGGATGCCGATACTGGTGAAGCGGAATTTAAACCAAGTAGTGTAGTAGCGTCTGCGGGCGCATTAGGTTCACTCACCATAGATGATTCAGGTAACTGGGAATACCAAGTTGATAATGCCGATGTGCAATATTTGGCGGAAGGTGAAACTAAAGTCGAAACTTTCACGGTTGAATCGTTAGATGGAACTGAACAAACCATCACTGTGACTATCATTGGTGTCAACGACAGCGCCGAAATTGCCGGTGATGATGTAGGTGCCGTAACGGAAGATGATGATACGCCACTCCTTACTGACTCTGGCACCTTAACCATTTCAGATGCTGATAGCGGTGAAGCTGAATTTAAACCAAGCAGTGTGGTTGCCTCTGCGGGCGCATTAGGCTTATTGACAATCGATGCGGCAGGTAACTGGGATTATCAAGTCGATAACGCTGACGTGCAATACCTTGGCGAGGGAGAAACCAAAGTCGAAACCTTCACCGTCGAATCCCTCGATGGCACCCAGCACACCATTACTGTGACTATTACTGGCGTCAACGATTCTGCCGTGATCTCAGGTGACGATGTTGGCACCGTGACCGAAGATGAGTCCACACCACAGCTGATTGATACAGGTTCACTGCGAATTTCTGATGTCGATGGTGCAGACGAAGAACTTTTCGTTGCAGCCACCGACATCACCAGTGCAGGCGCTCTAGGTAGCTTAGACATTACCCAAGATGGCGATTGGACCTACACGGTTGATAATGCCGATGTTCAATACTTGGCAGAAGGCGAAACTAAGGTTGAAACCTTTACCGTAGAATCGCTCGATGGCACGCAGCATACCGTGACTGTCACCATTGTCGGCACCAATGATATTCCTACTATGCTGGGAGATCTTACGGGTGAGGTGAAAGAGGAAACGACTCTACAAACCACAGGTACGCTTACCCCAGTCGATGTCGATAACGGTGCAACGCACACTTGGGCTCTAGTCGGAGAAACGGATTCGACCTACGGCTCAATATCCATCGATGGTGCAACGGGTGAATGGACTTACACCCTTGATAATAATGCCGCACAACCATTGGCGGAAGGTCAAGAAGTACAAGAGACCTTTGTGGTTGAGGTGGATGATGGATTAGGGGGAACATCGCAACAAAATATCGTCATTACCATTGAAGGCACCAACGATGATCCTGTGATCAGCGGTGATGACAGCGGCAACACTGTAGAAGATTTAATGCTGGTGGCCGATGGTGTGCTCAGTGTTGATGATATTGATGTGACAGATACTCACACTTGGTCAATTCAAGGTACTGGCCAAGGCAGCTACGGCAGCATCACCATCAACCAAAACGGTGAGTGGGAATACACACTCGATCCTAGCTTGACTCAGTCGCTTGAACACGGAGAACTCTACGAAGAACAAACGTTCACGGCTATCGTCAACGATGGTAATGGCGGCACTGACAGCTTTGAAATCGATATCGATATTCTTGGTCAAAATGATGCGCCGAATATTTCAGGTCGTTCAACTCGAACTATCTGGGAAGACGATGGCAGCGGCGTTCGAAGTGGTACTTTAAACACTGGCGACCCTGATGTGAATGAGGCACACACTTGGTCGATTGTTGGCGACCCTGATGGACAATTTGGTTCCCTGACTATCAATCAAAATGGCGTGTGGACATACACCTTAGACACTAATGCTACGCAATCAGCCAACACCCAAGCTCTCTCGCTTAATCAAAACGTCAAAGAGTATTTCACCGTCCAAGTGGTTGATAAACATAATCAAGTGGATACCAAGCAAGTGGTTGTTACGGTTAAGGGGCGCAACGATGCACCAGAAATTGATGGTGTACTAGTGGGCACGGTGACCGAAGATGATGCATTGCCAGTAACCACTTCAGGTCAACTGAATCACAATGATGTTGATGGATTGGATGACCATGTTTGGTCACTGCAAACCAATCAAGGCCAATACGGTTCGCTACAAATTGATGTTAACGGTGAATGGACTTACACCTTAACCAATGGTCACTCGGCGGTTCAAGCCTTGCTGCCAGGTGAAACACTAACTGAAACCTTCTTGGTCACGGTTACTGATGACACCAATGACAACAAATCCTCCAACAATGCATCCGACACTGAAGCCATCACTATAACGATTGAAGGTAGCAATGACACACCAAGCATTACCGGTGGCACGACTGGTAGTGTGATTGAAGATACGCCAGCGAAAAGTAGCGCAACAGGTAAGCTGCTCGCCCTTGATATCGATACCAACGATGCACATAGCTGGAAAGTGGTTGGCGAAGATATTAACGGCGAGGCGAGCGGTCTATACGGGATCTTAACCGTTGATGATAACGGCCAATGGTTATACCAACTCGATAGCACCCGTTGGAGCACACAATCGATCCCACCAGGCACAACAGAAGTCGATACATTCGAGGTTGAAGTCACGGATATCAATGGCGCGACAGAAACCATCACGGTGGATATTTCGGTGGCTGGTGTTAACACCACACCTGATATCGTCCTTGGTGATACGCCTACCATTGTTGAAGATGATGCGCCAAGTACCATCAGTGGCACCTTTGGTTCGGGCGACCCTGATGTTGGCGACTCTGCGCTTTGGAGCGTTATTTCAAGCGGCAGCTATGGCAATTTTGTACTCGATTCAACTGGCGGTTGGGTTTATACCCTCGATAATGGCAACAATGCCGTCAATCGACTTGATGAGGGCGATCTTCTGCAAGATACGGTGCAAATCAAAGTTGTCGACCGATTTGGCGAAGTGTCTATTAAAGATTTCACCATTGATATCGAAGGCAACAATGACGGCCCTAGCATTAAAGGGGATGTCGCGAAAACCATCCGAGAAGATACCGCCAGCTTCAATGGTCAGCTACAAGATGGTGATCCAGACGCTCACGATACTCACTTATGGTCACCAAGCAATCTAGTCGGCAGTTACGGCAGCTTTACCATGACCTCTAGCGGCGCTTGGGTTTATTCACTCAACAATGCGCTCGACGAGATCCAAGAGCTCAATCCCAATCAAACCCTACAAGAGAATTTCACGGTTGAAGTGGTCGATAGCTATGGTGAAATCGACAGTCGTGATGTGGTGATCACCATTCGTGGTACCAATGATCTGCCAACCGTATCCGGAGATATTGCCGGTACCTTTGTCGAAGACCAAGCCTCTCCCGATATTACGGGGGTGATGATCTTGTCAGACATAGACGATGCCGACACACCAAGCTTTATTGCCAATAGTTACCAAGGTAATTTTGGCCAGTTTGATATTAACCAAGCGGGCGAGTGGAGCTTTACGGCCTACCCAGATTCACTGGATGCCATGAAACGTGAAGAAGTGGTGTCAGAAGTCTTCACTGTGATTGCAGAAGATGACTTTGGCGGTGTTATCACTCAATACGTCACCATCAACATTGAAGGGACTAATGATGTGCCTGTCATCACTGGGGATAGCTCAGGCAGCGTGATTGAAGATGGTGCTAACTTTGGTGCGATCGATTTCAGCTCTACCAGTGGGCAGTTAACCTCTTCGGATGTCGATAAAGACAGTTCTGTAGTCAGCTGGGCGATTGAGAATGGTACCGATCCTGGCGACGCCGAGTACGGTATAGGCACATACGGCACTCTCTCTCTCGGCAACGATGGCCAATGGGTTTACCAGTTAAACAACAGCGATCCAGATACGCAAGCGCTCAACTTAGGTGATGTAGGCCAAGAAACCTTCTATGTCTCTGCAACCGACAACGATGGTGGTGTTTCAGAATGGCATCAGATCACCATTGATGTCTATGGCCAAGATGAAAACGGCTCTGGAGGTGGCGGTAGCGGTGCTGGTACCGATCTGGGCGATTTGTCGACGACCCTTATCGAAGATGTCACCACTGTGACAGATGGCATGGTGCCAGTTTTACCGGGAAACAATAACATCACTGGTGTTACCCCAATCTCGGGTGGCATCTTTGGTACCTTGATTGATGGTTCTGGTCAAACGGGAGTCGCAGGCCGTCAGTGGCAATACACGCTTGATAACAGCTCTGACTTAGTCCAAAGCTTATCTGAAGGGCAGCAAGTCACCGAAACATGGCGCATTGACACCAATCAAGGCTACTACACCATGGAAGTCGTGATTGAGGGGACAAACGATGACCCAGTGATCACCTTTACTGATTCTCCAATCACTGAACCTGCGCCGGGCGTTACTGTTCAGGTGGGTGAAGTGACCGATGAAGTCTCTCCGCAAGCATCCGGTGTGCTTGGTGTTGATGATCCAGATAACGGTGACACGCATACATGGTCGCTGGATCCAACTACCCCAGCATCAGGCACTTACGGCAACTTAACACTTGATGCAGACAGCGGTGAGTGGGTCTACGTATTGGCCGATAACGCTGCGGTTAACAATCTTGCTCATGGAGAAACGGCCACTGAAACCTTTATCGTGACGGTTACTGATAGCGAGCTTGCGACTGATACACGAACCATTACCTTACAAGTAACAGGCGTGGGTGAAGATGTAGTGGTTGTGGACCCTGTGATTGAAACGCTCACCATGACAGAGGATGTGGATGATCAAGATGGTAGTGATGACGGCGTTTATACCGCTTCGGGGTCGTTAGCGGCACCAACAGACTTAGGCGACAACCCAACCTGGACCTTAGTCGATGGCTCGGGTCAATACGGCAGCATCAGCGTGGATACGAGTGGTAACTGGGTTTACACCTTAAACAACAGCAGTAATGCGGTTCAGTCCCTGCAAACTGGTGAAACGGTGCAAGATACCTTTACGCTTTATGTCGTCGATGAGCATGGTAAAACCGTTGTTAATGGTAGTGGCCAACCGCAGTTGATGGAATTTACCGTGGATGTTCAGGGCAGCAATGATGCGCCAAACATTACCGGCGATTTAGCAGAGTCCATCAATGCCGATAATACCTCGCCCCTGTCAGGTACAGTGCAACCGGGTGATGTCGATACCAATGATAGCCACAATTGGAGTCTTGAGAGTGTTCCCCAGTATGGTGCGTTTAGCTTGATGTGGATGTGGAATGGCGCATCGGGAGAATGGAGTTATGACCTGGATACGACTAGGAATGATCTTATTGAGCTCAATGGTCGAGATTCAGCGCCAGTAACTGAAACCATCACCGTTAAAGTGGTCGATAGCTTAGGCTTAGAATCTGAAAAAGACATCGTCATTACCATCAACGGGGTGAATGATGCTCCAACCATCAGCGGTGATGCCAGTGCCACATTAAGTGAAGATGGTGTGCTTACTCAAACCAAACAGCTCATTGGTGATGATGTCGATATTGGAGATACCGTGACCTTTGATGCTAAGTCACTCAATGGTACTTATGGCTTGTTTACTATTGATGCGGCTGGTGAGTGGAGTTACACCATTTACAATGATCAGCCACATATCCAAGCCCTTGCTGAAAATGAGGTGGTGACTGAAAGCTTTACCGTGTTCGCTACCGATGATTTGGGTGCGGAAGTGAGCCAAGTGGTGACGGTGACTGTCACTGGTTCTAATGATGTGCCGGTGTTATCCGGTGATGTTCAAGGAATAGTGCAAGAAGCATCAGGTAGCAGCGCATCAGGTAAGTTGGTGGTTAGCGATGCTGATGTGGGAGACAGTGCAACCTTCTCTATCGTCTCGAATGGCATCTTAGGTACGCTACAAGTGAACGCTCAAGGTGAGTGGACCTATGTGGTCGATGATACTGCACCCGCAGTCAATGCGTTGGCAGTAGGGGAAAGCACCACTGATACGATTCAAGTTAAAGCGACTGATGATGAAAATGGCGAGTCCAATATCGTAGACATCACCATCACCATTAACGGTACTAATGACGCGCCAGATATTGTTGCCATTGCGACTCAAGAAGTGACAGAAGATACATTGTTAACCCTTTCTGGTACGTTTGATAGTGGCGACCCTGATACCTCAGACCCTCACTTTTGGTCAGTGATCAGTTCGGATGCCCGAGGCACGCTAACGGTGAATCAGACTACCGGTGCATGGGACTTCGAGCTAAATAATACTCATGCTGATATTCAATCCTTAGCGGCGGGCGAAACCCTAATGCTCAGCTACACCATTCAAGTGATGGATGAGCTAGATGAAACAGACACCCAAGTGGTTGAGTTTGAAGTGACGGGTACCAATGGCGCACTGAGTGTCGTTACCTCAAGCAGTACACTGACCGAAACCATCAATGCGGACAGTACGATTACCTCGGCAAGTGGCAATATTGTTATAGACGATGAAGACACCAGTGATACGCACACCTTCGCCTTGACCGGAGATGTGCAAGTGCTGACCAGCAGCTTTGGTGAAATGACGATTGACCGCACTACCGGCGCATGGAACTACACTCTCAATGCTGCTGTAGGACTGCTGCTTAAAGATGAGTTGGTGAGTGATACCTTTACGGTCACGATTGATGACCAGAATGGTGGTGTGATTACTCAAGTGCTAACCGTCAACATTCAAGGTACCGATGATGCGCCTGTGATTACCGGTTCTGCGTCTGGGGATGTAAAAGAAGGCTACATCAATGAAGCATCTGGGCAACTATCCGCAACAGACACCGAAACTGACATTGGCGATCTTACATGGCAGTTAGTGAGTAACTCAGTCGGTCAGTACGGTACGTTGAGCTTTAATCCAACCACCGGTGAATGGGACTATCAACTTACTCCTGGCTCAACCAATGACTTGGTCGCTAGTGCCACAGATACTGACGAGTTCACTGTACAAGTATCGGATGGTGTAAAAACCACGCAGCAAGTCATTGCGATTACGGTGATTGGTAATGTGGCTCAACAAGGTGGCATCGGCTTTGACTTGCTACAAGCGAGCAGCGCAGATGAATGGTTGTGGGGCGGCCCAAATGACGGTTCTGATGCAGGTCAAACAGACAGCTTCGCTTGGAGTGATTCTACGGTAGGTACATCGGCGCAGTCAGGTACTGATTACGTGAAAGACTTTGATGCTGGCGAAGACATCATTGACCTATCAGGCTTCGTCAATGTTAATGATGTTTGGCAATCGGTCTCAGTGGCACAGCAAGTGAATATCGATGAGGTTGGAACTGATACGCAAATTAGCTTGTTCGATAGCAATCAAGATTTGGTTCAAACCATCACCTTACAAGATGTGCTGATAAGCGAGCTGGCCAGTGAAGATACTTCCGGTATGACTCAAGCAGAGCTGCTGAGCACCTTAGTCAGTGACCAAGCGATCACTATCTCTCAAACCTATGGGCATGAAGGGGACGATACCTTAACCGGCAGCGCAAGTGACGACATCTTGTTAGGCGGACTGGGCGAAGATACCTTTGTCATGCTGAGTGAGAATGCAGGCACGGCATTGAACCCAACCCAAGACACCTTGGCGGATTTTTCAGTCAGTGATGACATCATCGATTTGTCAGACCTACTTCCGGATGCACCGAGCATGAATGATTTATTTGCGAGCATAGACGCTTCTGTTGTCGACGATATCAACGATCCTAATGATGACGCATACACCTTGTTACAAGTTATCGATGAGAACGGCGGACAAACCAACATTAAGATCAATGATATGGGGTATAGCGAACTCGGCTTAGGTGCAGGCGCGACCGATGATGCGATCGTGACTGCATTAGTCGAACAACTAAAAGTCCTCCAAGTCGAGACATAGAATAACGATCTTTACTATCAGTCGAAATAATTACAGGGGGAGCAATGAGCTCCTCTTTTTAGTTTTAGACGGTGAAATTCAATGTGAGAATGATATTTTCATTTTGGCTCTATAACTCTTGTTTTGCTTCCCATTTTGAGAATGCAGATAGCGAATTTTTTGCGGAAATATTATCTATTTGAAAATACGAAGTTATATACACCTTGTTGAGTATTTCTGTTTTGGCATGCACATTGCGTTAGTAGAAGATATGAATGCTCACATTAGTTGAGTCTAGATATCTTAAGGAGAACGTTATGGCTTACCTAAACCAAATGACCAATAACACCCATATGGCGAACTCTTTTGGTGCATCGTCGGGCGATGCGAGCCTACTATCAATGGTACAGCGTGACTTCTCCCCATTGCTGTTTGACTCCGGTATGTTCTCGATCAGTGGAGAAAACCGTCGTCGCATTCGTTTCAATCCTAAGAGTGTCACTGCAAAGGTTGGCACATTAGGCTCTTTAGTTATTGACGAGTCCGGTCACTGGGATTATTCGGTCTATAGCATTAAAACCCAGTACTTAGTGATGGGGGAAAGAAAGATTGAAACCTTCTTCTTACGTTCGACAGACGGTAATCGCTTTGCTGTGACGATTGTGCTTGTTGGCGATAATGGTGGCGCTTCGATTGAAGAGTTAGAAACCACGATCAGTTTTGGCTAACGAGCGTACATTTTACTGCTGAAAATGTTGCACCACTTCGTTTTTAATAGTTTCAAGGCGTTTCGGTAGCTGGCGATGTTTTTTAGTCAAGAAATACAAGGTTTCTACCACTTCATTACTTGGATCGAAGATAGAAATTCGTTCACTCTCGGCAAACGAATCGAGTGCGCTTTTGGGCAAGACGGTAAATCCTAATCCATTGGCAACAGGCAGCAAGATTTGGCTCAACTGATTGATGTAGCCTGTGACCGGAATATCATCGATATTCATTTTCTCCAGCTCAGACTCCCCGCATTGAGCAAAGTAAATCGAAAGGTAATGAATCGCGTCCGGGTGTTGGATTAGACCGATTTCTTTTAGCATCTCTTGGCTTAAATTTTTAGATGCACGTGATTTGGGCAGCATTAAACATAGCGGCTCATTGCCTAAAACTTCTGAACTAAACCGAGAATCAGATGGAACCTGCGTCACAATTCCAATGTCTGTTGCGCCAGATAAGACATCAGCAACAATTTTTTGATGAGGCGCGGCCTCTAGTCTTGATATGAGCTGCGAGTATTTACATTGTAAATTGAGTAGATGTGGGTAGAGCAATAGTGCCAGTGAACCCGAACAAGACAGCGAAACATCACCTGAAAAAGGGTCTTCCATGTTTAAAGAGCTAAGCAGTTCAGACTCTTGTCGCTCAAGCTGAATCGCATGTTGGTAAACACTACGGCCAGCTTCTGTAACTTCAAAACTTTTGTTGTGCCTTTCAATTAATGGATAGCCGCAAGCTTGCTCGAGTTTTTTGATATGTTGACTAACACCAGGCTGAGTCATAAACAGCTTCTCAGCAGTTTTGGTAAAGTGGCCTGTATCGAGCAGGGTAACGAAGGTTTTGAGCCAGACAGGGTTAATCATCGTACTTTCTCATAACATAAAATTATCGAGATTAGTTTATGCGATAACAGAGGTTTCTGATAGAAAAAAGGCGAGCCGTACGCTCACCTTATGTTTTACGCGGCGTTTAAGTGGGATGCGAGGTCACGACCATTGCCTCGATATTTGTCGATTGTTGGTGCAAAGGCAGCTGAAATATGCAACAAGCGAGAGTCCGGGTGTTCGGTAAGGTAGCGAGCTTTGCCTTCTTCGCTTTCGAGCAGATCCCAGTCGCGATGAATCGAACGGGCCAAATGAAGAGTGGTGGCCATTTTAGGAGAAATCTCGGCATCTCGTGGCTCCGCAAAATTTGCAATGGCGTCGACCATGTCATCAGGGAAGCGCCAAGTTTTGGCTAGTTTTGCTCCAAGAGTAGGTGCTGTGATATCTAATATTTCTTCCTGAACCGCAATGGCACTTTCACCCGCTTCGGCTCTTTCTGCAATGGCTTTTGCTTGCTCTGGAACTAACGTATGAATCATCAACTCGCCAATGTTGTGTAATACGCCCGTTGTGAAAACTTCATTGCTATCCATGCCTGTCTCAACGGCAATTTTGCTAGCAATAATCGACACTTCGAACGTTTCTTCCCAGTATTTATCCATATCTAATGTTTTAATTCTAGGGAAGGCACTAGAGAGAACTGAAGCGACAACTAATGTTCTCACGGGGCCTGTTCCAACTCGAAGTAAGGCTTCATTTATCGAAGATACGCTTTTGCTTCCTCCAAAATGAGCTGAATTGGCAAGACGGAGCAATCTAGCGCTAAGAACTTGATCCGTTGCTATTTTATTCGCTAGTTCTTTAAAGTCGACATCACTTGTGTTGACCATATCGAGAAGCTCTTGAAGTACCTTCTGGATTCTCGGTAACTCGTTCAGTCGAGATAGTAGTGCCTCCTGGCTCATAGCTCTCTCCTTAATTCCATGTGAGCTAAGTTACTATAGTTCAGAAACTTATCCTGTTACAAAGATAAGCAATCAATACCATATGTGCGGGCTAATGTTTTGTTTGTTTTTTGTAGCATCGCACCAAATAAGTGATGCACTAAATTTACTTTTATTGTTATCATCTGCGGAAATAGTCGGGGAGCCTACCCAATAGGGAAAGGGCTGAGATCGCGAAGCGAGACCCGTTGAACCTGATTCAGTTAGCACTGACGTAGGGAACTATGCACACTAATTCCATTTCTCGGGTTTAGTGTACTCGCATTCGATAGTAAGTCTCTTTATGAGCGTTCTTTTCGTGGTCGAGAGTTCCTATACGTCTTGTAGTAGGAGCATCTATGCCACATTCACAAGACACAACACCTATTGTATTAACCATTGCTGGCTCTGACAGCGGTGGCGGCGCAGGCATCCAAGCGGATATTAAAGCGATGTCAGCGACAGGCAGTTACGCGTGCTCTGTCATTACAGCCATTACTTCGCAAAACACCCGAGGTGTGACCGCCATTCACCCGATTCCATTAGCGCATATTGAAAGCCAGCTTGATGCCGTATTTACTGATTTGAATGTCGTCGCGGTTAAGGTTGGTATGCTGGCTGATGCCGAAATCATTAAGGTCGTGGCGGCTAAAATACGTCAATACCAACCTAAGCATCTCGTGGTTGACCCTGTCATGGTTGCAACAAGCGGTGATCTGTTACTAGAACAATCGGCAATCTCTACGCTCAAACAAGAACTGCTACCACTCGCGGATCTTATTACCCCGAACCTACCTGAAGGGGCGGCTCTGATTGGTGGTGAGGTTCCTCAAGATGAAGAGCAAATGGGGGCGATGATCGAGTCATTACGCGCGCTTGGGGCGAAAGCAGTGCTGCTTAAAGGTGGGCACTTAGAGAAAGACCAAAACAGTAATGATCTCCTTATTGAGCAAGAAAGCAGTGAGTTATTGAGCGCAAAACGTGTCGCGACCAAAAATACGCACGGTACAGGTTGCACCCTCTCTTCTGCCATTGCTTCATACCTTGCTCAAGGTAACCGTCTTCATAAAGCGGTGTATCTTGGTAAGCAATATATCTCTCAAGCCATTGCGCACGCCGATCAGTTAGATGTGGGTCAAGGTCATGGCCCAGTGAACCACTTTTTCTGTGGCCACACCAATGTGCGCTAAAGCGATCGGGATAGAGCTCAAGGCGTCACAGCTTCGCTATCTCGATAGCCCAACCCCGACCCTAACTGGCTTAGATATGCACATCCCAGCTGGGAAGTGGACCAGTCTGCTGGGTCGAAGCGGCTGCGGTAAAACCACTCTGTTGCGGTATTTAGCTGGTTTGCTAGATAACAAAGTGGAGTGGCAAGGGACGCTTAAGCTAAGCCAAGGGCAAGACTTACATGAGCAAATCGCCTACATGGCCCAGCAAGACCTATTACTGCCTTGGTTAAATGTCATAGATAACGTTATGTTAAGCCGTAACTTTGGTGCGCAAAATGTTGATCATGACAAAGCACTTCAGTTGCTTGAACAGGTTGGGTTAGCTGCCCATGTTAATAGTATGCCTGCTCAGTTATCTGGGGGAATGCGTCAGCGTGTTGCCCTTGCGCGTACACTGATGCAAGACAAGCCTGTTGTGCTAATGGATGAGCCTTTTTCAGCGCTAGATGCCGTCACGCGCCATAAGTTGCAATCCTTGTCAGCCAAGTTACTCAAGGGCAAAACCGTTGTGCTGATTACCCACGATCCCCAAGAAGCAGTACGTTTATCGGATGCGCTCTATTTGCTTCAGGGTGTACCTGCCTATGCGCACCCGTTGGACGTTCCTACCTCACTGCCTCCGCGCGAGATAGATGGTGAGTGCGCAGCTTTGCAGCGAAGTATTCTAGACAAGTTGGAGCAAGACTATGAGTAAGGTAACGAATCTAGAACTTACGCTGCCTAATAAGAGAATCAACGCTCAGGTGACAAACCCAATGGTGCGTATGACGGTTAGCCTGTTGGTGATTTTGGGCATTTGGCACAGCGTTGTGGTTTTTTTTGATATGCCAAGCTTCATTTTGCCTGCTCCGCTAGATGTCTTCGAGCGATTGATTTCACGTTTTGATGTACTCATGAAACACACTCTTGTTACTGGGCAAGAAATCATACTGGGTTTACTGCTTGGCCTCTCTATGGGGCTTATCTTTGCACTGCAAATGTTGCTGTTTAAACCATTAAAACGTTGGCTGTTACCCATGCTTATTGCGAGCCAAGCAATTCCGGTGTTTGCCATTGCGCCTGTACTGATGCTTTGGCTTGGGTACGGCATCGCGTCCAAGGTGGTGATGGCGGCAATCATTATCTTCTTTCCTGTGACCACTTGTTGCTATGACGGTTTGCGCAATACACCAAAGGGTTATCTCGATCTCGCCAAGACAATGGGAGCAAGTAAATGGCAGCTATTAAGACACATACAACTCCCTGCTGCGCTGCCAACTTTGGCCTCAGGTATTCGAGTTGCCGTTGTGATTGCACCGATAGGTGCCGTAGTCGGAGAGTGGGTCGGTTCAAGTGCGGGTCTTGGCTACCTAATGCTTCAAGCGAATGCACGCATGATCATCGATGAAATGTTCGCCGCATTATTCATCCTCGCTCTGCTTTCCGTTTCTCTCTATTTCATTACAGACAAACTACTTAAAAAATTTATTCCTTGGGAAAATCAATAAAGAAAGGATACTCCGTGAAAATAACCAAAAAAATCAGTGCAGTGGCACTACTCACCTCACTATTATCAGCGAATGCCATTGCAGAAGAGAAGAAGCTCACTCTAATGCTCGATTGGTTTGTTAACCCTAACCATGGGCCAATCGTCATTGCTAAAGAGCGTGGTTACTTTAAACAGCAAGGCATAGAAGTCGAGATCCAAGAACCTGCCGATCCAAGCACGCCGCCAAAACTTGTCGCTGCAGGCAAAGTCGATTTGGCGATTTCCTACCAACCAAGCTTGACCATTGATGTCGCTGCCGGTTTGCCACTGATTCGCTCTGCGACACTGATTGCAACGCCGCTTAACACACTGATGGTGCTAGATAACGGCAAGAACGACAATCTGGCTGACCTAAAAGGCAAAAACATTGGTATTGCGATTGCGGGCAACGAAGAAGCCACCATCGGTACTATGCTGGGCCAAGAGGGTGTGAAGTTTTCAGACGTGAACATCATCAATGTTGGTTGGGCGCTCTCTTCTTCATTGGCATCGGGCAAGGTTGATGCGATTTGGGGCGGTTTGCGTAACTTTGAAACCAACCAACTTGCGCTAGAGGGTTACAAAGCGAAAGCCTTCTACCCAGAGGAGCACGGCGTGCCTGCTTACGATGAGTTAGTATTTGTCGCTAATGCGAAAACCCATGATGCTGAAGCCATCAAGTCATTCAACAAAGCGTTGGAGCAAGCAACTACCTATATCGTTAACCACCCGCAAGCCTCTTGGAAACAGTTTGTCGCGTACGCACCAGATACCTTGAATAATGAACTTAACCAACGTGCTTGGAATGATACCTTAACTCGTTTTGCGCTGCGCCCATCTGCGGTCGACCTTAAGCGTTATGATGACTACGCCGAGTTTATGTACTCGCAAAATCTGATTGAGACACTGCCAAAAGCAGCGGACTACGTACCGGAGTTTAACTAATGAAGTACCAAGACCTCATCGAAGCTTGTGAGTCTGATTGGCAAGAGTACACCGAGCATGCTTTTGTACAGCAGCTTGCATTGGGCACTTTGCCTCAACCTTGTTTTTTGCACTATCTCAAGCAGGATTTCTTGTTCCTAAAACAATATGCTCGCGCTTATGCCTTGGCGATATACAAAGCGCGTAACCTTGAAGATATGCGCCGCGCTTTGCCAAGTGTTCATGCTTTGCTTGATTCAGAAATTGGCCACCATGTGACATATTGTGGCCAGTGGGGGCTCACTGAATCTGACTTAGAGAATGAGCCGGAAGATTTTGGCACAGTGGCATACACTCGCTATGTGCTTGATGCGGGAATGACGGGCGATCTGGTCGAGCTGTATGCTGCGCTTGCTCCTTGTTCGATTGGCTACGCGGTGATCGGTAAGGCCTTGAGTGAAAGTGATACGACTAAACTAGAAGGCAATCCATATCGCAGCTGGATAGAGTTGTATGGTGGCGAAGAGTTTCAATCTGGCGTTGAACAAGGTGCAGAGCATTTCAACCAATTGCTAGAAGAGATTGATCTCAGCAGCCAACGCGGCCAGAACTTGATTCAGGTGTTTAAAACGGCAACGCGCATGGAAGTGGCATTCTGGCAGCAAGGGCTAGACATTAACATCTAGTCCAACCATGATGAAACGTGAGGGCTTGAGTGCATAAGGTATTCAAGCCCTTGTGGTTTTTGCTGATAAAATTGTTACCTCGAACGGCATAAATTGAAATTTATTGGTCAACTTTTAGGCATCTTAATCCTCGACTGCTAAGATTTTTAGTATGTTTTGAGAAATTATTGATGACCAATGCAAGTACCCGACAAGCCTGATAATGAAGCTCAGCGTCTCAATGCTCTTGAGCAGCTTGATATTCTAGACACCGACTCTGAAGAACGTTTTGATCGTGTGACTAGATTGGCTAAAAGATTGTTCGATGTGCCTATCGCAGTCGTGAGCCTCGTGGATAGCGATCGGCAGTGGTTTAAGTCTTGCTATGGGATTGATGCGCAAGAAACCCCGCGCGATGTCTCTTTTTGTGGTCATGCTATTCTTGGTACTGATCCTTTTGTCATCTCTGATGCGACTAAAGATGAGCGATTTGCAGATAACCCTCTCGTTGTCGGTGAGCCGGGTGTGCGATTTTACGCTGGCGTTCCGCTTGTTCACCATGATGACTCTATGCTCGGCACCTTGTGTGTGATTGATACTAAGCCTCGTCAGTTCAATCAAGAGCAAGTGAACGACCTTGTCGATCTAGCTAAAATTGTTGAACAAGAGTTAGCGACTAGAGTGACGGCAACGACAGATCCGTTGACCCAAATATCTAATCGACGTGGGTTCTCTTCGTTAGGAGATAAGTTACTCGACTATTGCCGTTTTGGTGGTTTTCCCGTCTCTTTGGCCTATTTCGACCTAGACAATTTCAAGCAACTCAATGATCAATTCGGGCATCAAGTAGGGGACGAAGCGCTTAAGCAATTTACCCGATTACTGCAGACTTCCTTTAGAGAGTCCGATGTTTACGCGCGTATGGGCGGAGATGAGTTTGTCGTCTTAATGTCGGGTACGACTGAAATGGTTGCGCATATCGCCATTGATCGCTTTACACATGCGATTGAGGCGTTTAATCAAGATCCCAGTCATGTATATCAGTTAGGTTTCAGTGTTGGTATCGCGTCGACTAAAGTGCTCAATGAGACTACTTTGGAGTCTCTATTGAATATTGCTGACCAACGTATGTTGAGAGTAAAGGACACAAATAGAGGGTAACGTCGTCAATCAACACGAAATTTCATTAAATTGACATTGTATTGATAAATTTTCCACGCCTTCTCGACTAAAATTCAGCTTCGTTTTTAGCTGTTGTGAATCCCTATCGTGAAAAACTTCATTCAAAACAAACGTGAAGGCTTGCTCTTGCTTGTCGCCTTCTTACTCGTTGTTGCACCAATGTCGCTGTTTGTCAGCCACATTGATCTATTGAGTGAAGTATCTGATCTGACCGGGCTAAGTTACACCTTGCTGACAGATTCAGCGGGCTCGAAAGGCTTTCTGATCACACTCTCTCTTCTGGTATTAGCTTCTTGGAAGATAGTGGGTACCAACTCACAATTGCTTAGCAAACTGGCTCAGCTTGGTATTATTTTAGTGATTGGCTTTGCGGCAAAAACGGGACTTAAACATATGACGGAAAGCCCTCGTCCCTATACAGAGCTGCTTTCGCATCAGCTTTTGATCCCTCAACCCGCGCATTTTTACAAGTTAGATACCGTACAAAAAGCAGAGGTGATCAATCAAATCTCACAGCAGGTGACGACTTGGCGTACTCGCCATTGGCAGGGTGAAAAAGATTACTCTTTCCCATCTGGACACACTATTTTCGCCGCGATTTGTTTAGCTTTTTTCGGTGGTCTATTTTGGCAAAACAAACAATACGGATTGGTAGCCGTCGTCAGTGTGTGGGCGATTGGGGTCGCTTTTAGTCGATTGTGGCTAGGCATGCATCGCCCGATCGACCTGGTTGGCTCGATTCTGTTTGTCGGAATGGTGTATTTGCTAATACCGAGTTTAGACAAGCTGGCTAACAAAGTTTGGCCGATGTTAGAGAGTCATCTACTTATAAAGGTCAAGCAAGTAAAACGTTGAAATGAGTATTTAAACACCCAGTAATCAAATTGATTACTGGGTGTTGTTGTATTAGGCGCTAGGGAAGCGGTTGTTTACTGGCAGGCAGATATCTTTTTTGCTTCAAGCTGTATGATGTTTTGCAGCTCATCTTTTAGCTCATCAAACTGCTGTTGCTGCATTTCTTGATGGCTATCGATTTCTGAAGAGATCCAGAGCGTAGACCAGACAACACAGATCACTGTGATGATGATGTCTTTTAGAGTCACTTTGAGTTCAAAAGTCATGCTTCCTCATAATGTACACTGTTTTTTATCGGGCGTATTTTGCAGTTATCTTGGTTTGGTGTCAAATTAAAGTGAGAGTTTCTAGGGTGGTTTGCCTCGCTATCTCATCATTTAGCATTACTCGAATCTTGATATTTGTGGTGGCGGTGGAAATTGATCACCACTCAATGATTACCCTCACTTATACGAGCGATGAATCAAACAATCATTAACACATATGCATATCTGGTCGCACAAATTCACAAATTAAATGATAAAGTGTGTTAGAAATGCTTTCGTATCGAACTAATAAATGGATAATAGGGCAGATAACATAAATTGGAATGATCACAATGTCTGAAGAATCAAAGAAACTATTTGAAACCACTGTCGGTATGAGCTTTATTGCTACCCGTATGGTTCAGAACTCCATTCAAAACAAAATTTCGAAGCTTCGCGATGATGTGAATTTTGAACAAATGCTAGTACTGATGGAACTAGACTATGAAGATGGACTTCGCCCAAGCGTTATTGCTGAGCGTTTGCATCGCAGCAAAGGCACCATGACTAGTCTTATTCGCCATGCGGAAAAGAATGAACTGATTGCCAGTGCGAAAGATCCAAGCCACAAAAATGCTAAGCGTTTGTTTTTAACGCTGAAAGGTAAAAAGGTACACGATCAGCTAGCGCAGATGATTCGCGACGAAATGAGTTTCGCGACTCAAGATCTAGATGATGAAGAACGCAAGCATGTTTTCTCTGCGATGGAAAAAGTCATTCTTCGTTACAAACCTGATTTTTACGAAGTGTAATAAAACAACTTCGACTAAGGGTGCTGTTCAGCACCCTTTTTGTTATTCGTGCATCTATGAGATGCACTGTAAGATATGATAGGCGCAAGTCGATAAGCTTATCACCAACAGCGGAAACGGAAGCTGAATAATTGTGTTCTGTTTGTTCATTATCGCATCCTCTCTTGCCTAAACATCTTTAATGTAGACATTGTCTATCATTATTGGAGCTAAAAACTAGCTAATACCCACGGTTAGTTCAATATTACCTTATCTAGATTAAACTTTAAATCAATTCTGGGCATTTGATTTATCAAAAATGGTTTTAGATGTCCTTGTCTTTTCAATGCTGAGTCTAAATGTTGCAGAAATAAGCTTTTCTGATCCTATCTGGTGATGTCGAATGGTACCCATTCCACATCATTTGTCTAAACAGACCACCTTATTAGCAAAAAAATGTATTATCCTTGCAAATGTATAAATAACACTAATATTAGCAATCGATTTATATTTGGTTGCGTTTGATTTTGTTGCGAGGCTTGCATGCAGGTAAAAATTCTAAAGCGTCTGATTAAAGACAAAATGTTTGGTAAAACCAAAAATACTGCGTTAGATGTTCAAGTCGCCCAAATGGCGGATGCGCGAATGGGTGCCATGTATATGTTAGCGAGTACCGAGATCTCTAAGGTTTCAGCATTCTCTAACGCTCATTTCTTCGACAACTTTGTCATTGGCTCCGAGCCACTAAGCGATCTCAAATCGGCAGCATCAGGTCTTTTAGATAAAACCAATGCGATCAACAAACTGCAGCAAACCAAAGCAGGGAAAAAGATCGTTGGCGCGGCTAAAGTTGTCGGCGATACCGCAAGTGCAGTGGTTACTAAAGTTAAACAGGTGATTTCGGACTTCTTCCGTATGCTAATGAACAAAGCGCGTAACATCTATGGTGATTTACTCTATGGTGTTGAGTGGTTTGCTGACTTCGCAACTTGGATGACTGGAGAGTTTGCCGGAAACTTTTCAAGCTTTATTCCAGGATGGGGCTACGTTCAGAGTGCTTCCGATATCTACTCGGGTGTAAAACAAGCGGTATGTAAATCTAAAGATCTCATTACGCAAGTGTATGCAGGCCGTGGTGTTGAACTATTGGGCGGCCACCCAAGCATTATTGCCAATGCTTTGGCTCGTCATTCTGCGACAGGCGCATTAGGTGGAATTAAAAACGCAGCGGTCGGTATCACTAAGATAGGCTTAGAGGCTGCGGGCGATGCGTTTGCTGGTGTGGGTACATTAGTGAGCGTATTAACAGGATTGTTTGAACGTATCGTTAAGCTAGTGGATTACATGATCCAACGCTGCTTAGTAGGTAAGGTACTTAAACGCGCTAAGAAAGAGTGGTCCAATCGCAATGCGAATGGCAGCTTAGTTCAGGATCACAAAAGATTTTCAGAGTGGTTCCAAAGTGCAGTCATCACTACGCCTATCATTGCGGCTTTAGTCATGGGAAGCGGATTTGTCGCTCACCCCTATAAGTTTGCCCAGTTGTTGACGCCAAAACTTGAGGTTATCTCTCAAGGGGAATTTGATAAAGCGGTGGTCTACATTGATAAGCTAAAATCCCTCTCAAGCAAATACGTTCAAGAATATGTCGATAGCTACAGCGTGGACTTTACCAGCAGTGATGGTGTGGTGACAGCACGTTTAAATGAGCTTAAGAATGGCAAAGGGATTTTGGATGGGCATGAGTTTGTTGTGAAGAAAACAACGCCTTAATCGTTAGCCTATATAATAATTTAGCCATATCAAATCTCAGCTTTGATATGGCTTTTGAACGTTAGCACTGCTCAGAGATCGCGCATTAAGGTCTCAAACTCTTCACTCGCTTGGTCGATCAAACGATTTATCTCTTCTGCATCTCTATTGTCTAATTCCAACTGCCATGGTTTTTTATTTTGTTTGCTACACAATCGCGTGTGACCACCGACCTTTTGAAATGACAGTTCAGTAAACTCCGCTTGATGATGTTGCTTGTTTTCCATGATCTCTACGTCAATCAGACCGATAGGATTAATCTCAACATGGGCATGGGAGTGGTTCACATCGATTAGTTCGTATTCTCTATGTACTGAAATCACGGCATTCTCCTTACTCTAGTCACTGACGTTTTAAACAAGTGTAGGCGATCAATTTTGAATGATTAGTGAAATAAATAAGAATATTGATGGAGGTTAATTTCTACTCGTTTTTACCTGAGTAAAAACTTATTAGCTGCTCTTCAATTGCATCGCTTGCCATTAAAACAGCAATAGGTGGCGTTCTTGAATATGGGTGTAAGGCGTAAACATTCGTACTAGGAAGTGCATAATTAGGTAAGCAAGGACAGAGCTCGGGGTATTGAGAAAGTACAAACTCAGGCACGATACCTATTCCCATGCCGTGAGCGATCATGGCAGCAACTTGATTAATGGTATTGACTCTATGCTTAGCTAGGAAATGGTGTTCAACGGTATCTCCAGTCGAAATGGAGTGCATAGTGTGAGTGATCTGTTTGCCTTGCCAGTGGTTAGCGATGTAATTTGCATCTTTGAAGGCTGTTTTGCATGAGGCTTTCTGGCACAAAACGTCGCGAAATGCGCCTATTTTCCTTTGTTTATAACTGCTGTCGCCAGATTCTCCGACTCGAATAGCGAGATCAATATCATTTTGCATCAAGTCTAATTGGTCATCGTCCGCCCTTATATCGAGACAAACCTCAGGATAGGCCGCAAATGCGTGTGCTATTGCTGGAGTAATCACAGTTTCTACTAACGCATGGGGAGCCGTAATAGTGAGATTGCCGGATGGAGTCTGGTGTGTTTCTCGCATCTCGTCCCAGGCTTGATCGACAATCTTGTTCATCGCTAAGCAGTGCTGGTAGAACATCTCTCCCTGTACGGTAAGACTTTGCTTGCGAGTAGTGCGTTTAAGCAAAGTAGTGTCCAGTTCGCTTTCTAGCTGTTTGAGTGCGCCACTCAGTACTGATTTGGAAAGTTCTAGCTTTTCGGCGGCCTTTGAAATTGACCCACAATCAACAATGTACATAAACAGGGTCATTTGGCGATGTTTGTTCATTTAATTGTTCTCTATTTTAGAACAGTGATTTCTTATTTGTTTGTTTTTACGTGTTAATCATAGCACTAAACTGAGCTCAATCATTGAGAGGAGAATAAAAATGAGTCAAGCCGTATTAGAAGCCTGTCAGGCAGGCATAACAGCGTGGAAACACGCTTTCAACAACCAAGATGCAAAGGGCTGTGCGGAGCAGTACCAAGAAGGCACGATTATGCATGCCAAACCTTTTGGTCGTTTTGAAGGCCGAGAGCAGATCCAAGCCTTTTGGCAAAACATCATTGACCAAGGTTTCAGCGACGTTGCGTACACAGAGACAAGATGGGAAAAAGTGGATGAGAGCAGTTATATTCTGACGTCAAATTGGACGATGAACAAAGCATTCGGTGTGGTTCACAAGGAAGTATGGACAATTCAAGATGATGGTAAGGCTCGCTTAACTTACGACGAGTTTGAAGTACAAGGTGAACGTTAGTACCTATCAGAATGAATATCTGAACATCGACTTATCCCGATAGCAAAAAAGTCAATTTAGTGAGATTAGAACATCACACCACTGAATTGGCTTTTGTTTTATTTTCCAGTCTTAAATTTGATTTAGAATTCATGCTCTAAACTAAAGTTGTATTAACATTTTTGTAACCCCCATTAATGTGCCATGATAAAATTCAAACGTTTATTACCCGATAGGAGCCAATAATGTTTGAAGTTGTGCCTCGTAATGATCAACGCACTCCTCTGTCACTGATGAATGATCATCTTATCTCGTGCCCTGATGATCCGTGGACAACCTGTCCTTGGGTTCAAGTCGGCAGGCTTTATCTTTCCGTTACTCAGACAGCCAACTCTTCTTGGCCTACATTGGCTCGACACCTCAACCATCCCGGCGGATATGTCGTATTCTCAGGTCGACATGGTACTCAAGCAGGTCAAGCCGTTGATTCGAGTACTGGCCAGTTCAATAAAAAGTACGTCATTGAAAAGCAGTTTTATCTCGATGATTTAAAAGCGGCCCAAGAATTTGGCAGCAAAGTCGAAGTTGTGGATGTCGCGACACTCAATACGACAGAAAAACTCAAAAGTGCAACCTTAGGTAAAATAAGCCAAGGTAAAGTGGTGATTTATGCTTGGTGTCATTCGATGTTCTCAATGATGGACCATAACGAGGATATGTATGACGATATCTACAATAAAAGAAAAGGCGCAGGTCCTTTGCGAAACTATGTCGTAGAATCACGTGCAATGACGTTGGTGAATCAATCTGTCCGCGCACTCTCTACCGAATGGTACAGTTGGTCTAACGATTAAATATCTACTCAGGCTCCGAAGTAAAGGAGCCTGACTTTCCTTTGGGTTTTCTATCCCATTGCTATATACGTTTCTCTCCTTTTTGTTTGATAAAATTATGTTATTATTTTTATAATTATTGATAATTTCATTTAATCAACACCAGTGCATACACTCTCTCCATCGAAACAAAACATCGCACTAATTCTGGAGAAAGTTATGAAAATGAATCACGTTGGTATCATGGTGGGTGATATGGACAAAGCGGTTGAGTTTTACACTCAAGCGTTAGGCCTTAAGATTGTCATGAATAACACTAAAGTCGTTGAAGAGCGCGAAACGGCTATTGGTCGTATGTGTATCGCCGTATTTGGTGAGGGTTTTAAAGGCTTCAATATTGCTCACTTGGTGACAACTGATGGTATCGGTGTTGAGTTATTTGAGATGAAGGAGCGTCAAGAACGCCATGAGGTCGACTTCTCACGTTTAGGCATCTTCCATTTCTGTTTACAAACTGATGATTTCGAAGGCGTAATGGAAAAGGTCGAGCAGTTTGGTGGCAAAGTACGTATGGATGTGATGCGCTATCACCCAGAAGACGACACTAAGCCTGCAAAAATGGTTTACCTAGAAGACCCGTTTGGCAATCTATTTGAGTTGTACTCTCACACCTACGAAGAGACATATGCATCAGACTACGAGTAATGTGCTCTAAACCGAAAAAGGATTGGCAACAATGCCAATCCTTTTTTGTACGTTGTTAAATTTACTGCGTCATCATCGCTGTTTTATTGGTGACGACCATAGACAAGATGTCACGATCTGCGGCATCTGCCCCATAGCCGTACGATTTCACTGCCCAGAAACCACCTTGTTCCGCAATCAACTTCCAATCCCATTGATAGCCATCTTCAAATTCTAAGTGCAAATTTCCGTTGTCTTGGAACTCCCACGTGATGTTTTCAGTGCTACCTTTATCCAATTTGGTGTATGCACCCGTTCCATCATCGTTCAAGACCATTTTTCGCTTTTTCTTACCGTTGTTGAACGAAAATACAAGTTCTTGCCCTACCACCATATCGTCAGTAAAGATTTCGTAACCGCCACAGTCCATAACGGCTTGTTCAAATTTTTCGTGGGTATAAGCGGCTCCTGAACCATCGCCAACCTTACACAGATTTGATTTTATTGCTTGTTCTTCTGGTGAAGATGTAGATTGGCAACCAGCCAAAAAGGCGATAGAGAGTAGCGAAACTGACGTTAAGATCTTCATAGTTAACCTCTTTCCATAATTGATAATATGCGCATTGTGAATATGTGCCAGTTAAGAACAGGTCATAAACTATGATTCGTCAAATTGGTGTGTAAAAGGTGATAACTGAATGCGGTTTATATCGAACGCATGCATAAAAAAAGGCTCGAATATTCGAGCCTTTTGAGGATAGTGGCGGTTAACCAAAGAGGAAGCTATATAGAAAGCCTGCACCTATCGCCATGCTGAGAATGACAACCAGAAAGGCAGCAATCATCTGATTTTTGAAGATAGACTTAAGTAAAATCACCTCGGTCAAACTTGCACCTGCACTACCTATGATGAGTGCCATGACTGAGCCTAATGCCATGCCTTTTTGTACTAATGCTGCACTAAGTGGAATGACTGCTTCGGCGCGAATGTACAAAGGTATACCGATAATAGCTGCGACTGGTATTGCGTACCATTTTCCTGCCCCAGCGTACTGTGCAATCAACTCAGTAGGAATAAAGCCGTAGATAAACGAACCAATAGCAATACCTAGCATTAGGTAAGGGAAGACTTGTTTAAAATCTTTCCATGTTGAGTACCAAATTTTTGCCCAACGGCTTGGTTCTTTGTTCTCAACTACAGTCGCTGTCGCTGTGCCGTCAGAAGAGCAGCATGACACTTCAACTTTGGTTTCGCTGCCACAAGCCGCTTCTTTTGCTGCAACCGGTGCCGTCTCACCGCAACTCGTTGTCGCACATGACGATACTGATTTTACTTCAGGTTTACTCTCACCACAGCTTGTGCCACAACTTGAAGGTTGTGCTGCTTGGTATGCTTCTGGTTTTACATAGCGTTCAAAACCAAGTTTTTCTAGCGAATAGCCCGCAAGCACTGACACCAACATAGCAATAGCAAAGTAAAACAGCGCGACTTTCCAACCAAAGGTCACGACGAACAAGCCGATGATGACCGGGTTAAGTAGTGGGCTACCAAATAAGAACACCATCATTGGGCCAAACCCTGCTCTGGCTCTGAGTAGACCTTTTAAGAAAGGTATTGTGGAACACGAGCAAAATGGTGTGATAGCACCAAGTAGTGCAGCGACAACATAACCTTTACCGTTGCGCGAACTTAGGATCGATTGGATCTTCTCTGGGGTTAAAAACTCTTGCAACACACCAACAATGTAGCTAATGGCTAAGAACAGGATGATCAGTTCGGTGGCTAAAAACGCAAACATATCGAGCGCTTCGCTCGCCATGGTCATAAATTCGTTATTCATCGTAATAGACTCCAAAATTCATTTCGATTTTTCTCGAATTATAGAAGTGAGAAAGAAAAGATCAATAAATATTTCCATAAATATCGAAATAAAATATAAAGCTATTGTTTATCAGATAGATAAGTCTCAGTGAGCTAAACGGAACTAAATTTAATCAACGGATTTTAATTTCAAGACCAAAAATGATTAATTTGTGACCGAGTTAAACTCTCTATGTAGTCATGAACTCCATTTTTGTAACTGATTTGATATAAATATGATTTTGTTTATGCTTAGTTTGCGCTATTTTAGGTTGCAAGTTCGTTTGTGAAACTTTGGCGCTATTGTTGGTCAATACTCGGTGGCAAAGATCGCATGTTATTACCATTCCATAAGTGTTATAACATAACATTAAGTTCTGATTTGTCTGTTTTATGAAGCTCCTTCGTCCCATATTAGTTGCGGTTGCGATCACCGCCTTTTCTCTCTCTGCTGTGCTGACTTTCAAGTCTGAGTCGAAGCGTGAGCCTACTCCGATCAAAGTGACGGCCTATCAGCCGCAAGAAAATGCGACTCCCGCACCTTTGCAGTCGTCTGAAATTCGCGCTCACTATTTTGTTAAAGTGGGGGATACCTTAAGCACGATATTTTCGGCATGGAACATACCTTACGACACGCTGCAAAGTATTTTAGAGGCCGACCTAGAATCGCTGAAGTTAGATACCATTAAGCCGGGGGATCACCTAGAACTCGTGCTTGATAGTGATACTAAACAGCTCAAGAACTTGATTTATCATCAAAGTTTGGTCGAAAGGGCAGTGTTTAGTCGTGAGGAAGACAATAGCTTTAGCTATCGTTTTGTCGAAGAAGCGGGTGAATGGCAGGAAAAGCTCTATGCGGGCGATATTCAGGGGAGCTTTTCGCTATCGGCTTACCGTGCGGGCTTAACGCCTAATCAGATCGCTAACATTACCCGAGTCTTGCGTGACAAAGTTGATTTCGCTAAAGAATTGCGTGCTGGGGATCGTTTTAATGTGTTGGTTAAAGAGCAATATTTAGGTACTCATCTGACGGGGAATACCGAAATTCAAGGCATTGCGATTTATCTACGCGGCAGAGAAGTCGCAGCATTCTTGGCTGAAGATGGCCGCTTTTACGACAGGCAAGGTAATAGTCTAGAGCAAGCGTTTGATCGCTACCCAGTAGCAAAACAATATCGCCGCATCACGTCTCCATTCAATCCACGACGCAAGCATCCGGTGACGGGGCGTGTTACTCCGCATAACGGCACAGACTTCGCCACTCCTGTCGGAGCGCCTGTCTACTCAACCGGTGATGGTAAAGTGATTGCGGTACGTAACCACAAATATGCGGGTAAGTATCTAGTGATTGAACACAACAGTGTTTACAAGACGCGTTACCTTCATCTGCACCGTTTTCTGGTTAAGAAAGGTCAGCATGTTAAACGTGGCCAAAAGATTGCGATTGCGGGTGCTACGGGCAGGATCACAGGGCCACATTTGCATTTCGAAGTTTTAGTGCGCAATCGCGCGGTAGATCCAATGAAAGCCAATCTTCCGCTCGCTAGCTCCATTTCAAAACAAGATAAGCAGGCATTTTTAGCGCGTATCTCTGAGTTTGATAGCTTAGTGAAAGGTGAACAAAGTGCCACAGCCTTGATTAAGTCACAGGGTGAACCAAACAGCCGCTAGTCCTTTCGCTCTTCACATAGTCGAGCGAAATTCACTAATACGCGTTGTGCCTCATCAGCAGGCACAACCTGTTGTATTTTACGGTTAACAACATCTTCCCCCAACTCTTCCTGAAAGTTCTCAAGTACATCTAGCATGATGTCGGTGGTAAACTCTGGGTGAAACTGGACACCCCATGTGCAGTCGCCGGCACGAAACGCATGGTGCTGGTCCATATTGCTTTGTGCCAACCGGACAGCTTGCTTTGGTAATGTAAGTACAGATTGAAAATGGACGGCTTGAGCGTGGAAGTGTTCGGGTAGTTGGCTAAGCAACGGGTCGTCGTCGCTATTTTCCAAACGGGAGATATTGACTGTACCGACTTCCAACCCATTTGGGTTGAAGTCGATGTCGCCACCAAAAGCGTAGCTAATAAGTTGGTGACCAAAGCAAATGCCTAAGGTTGGAATACGATGTTCTGCGAGCTGCACAATCTCTGCTGCAAGCCGTTTCATCCAGTTGGTTTCTTCTGTCACCATGGACAGTGAACCCATGATGATAACGCCCGCGAGAACTTGCGGTTTTGGCAGTGGGTTAGCGATTCCGTCGTGAAACTCGATCTCAAGCGTGGTGGAGCCAATGGCTTGCTTTGCCCACAGTTCAAAATCACCAAATTTGTTCAGTTGGCTTTCAGGCGCTGAGCCAACATTGACTATCAATAGCTTTTTCACAATCTACCTCGAATAACATCCATGCAACTTGGCTAAGTTATAGAAATGAAAGACCGATAGCAATGGATAATGAGGAAAGAAAAACCGGAACAGCAAGCTATTGGAGGGAATAGATTGGTCCCGGTGGTGGGTATGCGTTTGGCGATTTGGGGAGGCGCAAACGAACCCTTAAGTCGAAATCGGTTGCCAGCAACTAGCTTTGAAAAACAATCTCATCTTCTTCCGTAGTAAATAAAACGGCTTTGTTCTGCTCTATTAATCGAACAGCTGAAGAAGGCGTCACTGCCTGAACTTCCCCCTTTGCTTTAAGCGTCAGGGACTCCCATACTCGATCTTTATATTTTCCTGTTTGTGTGTATTGGATCAGTACTTTCATTGATTTCTCGCTCACTCCTGTAGCACGTACAAGAAACATTAGCCTTATCCCAAATGTTTTACAGCTGTTAAATATGCAACATTAGATTAACTAAATATGGATGGTGAAATCATCATTTTATGCTTGTCTAGAAAGTGGGGCTGTTAACTATTGCATCTTGGAGATATTTCGATTATTTTGGAAATATATCATCTTATGTGGAGTCTGTAATGGAACTTGAAGTCGTTGCCAAAGCACTTAAAGAGCTTGGTCACCCAACTCGTCTTTCGATATACAAAAGTGTAGTCAAAGCCGGTTATCAAGGTATTGCAGTAGGGAGCTTGCAAGAGAAGCTAGGTATTCCAGGCTCAACGCTATCTCACCATATTTCTAGTCTTGCGTCTGCAGGTTTAATTAGCCAACGTCGAGAAGGGCGAACGCTATACTGTGTTACCGATTACCAATGTTTAGAAGGCGTTATTGGTTTCTTGCAAGATGAATGTTGTGCTGATGAGAACTGCTAGCCAAGCCCTTAGCTTAGAGCAAGTGTGGGCAGAGTATCAGCAGGCTTTAAAGTCTTTCCTTCACTCTAAGGTTAGTAACCCAGATGATGTGGAAGATTTGCAGCAAGAGATCTTACTCAAAACCTATCAGAACTTATCTACCATCGCGGATGTCAGCAGTGTCAAAGCTTGGCTGTTTCAACTGGCGAATCGCACTATCATCGACTTTTACCGCAAGCGCGCTCGCCAGCAGCGTGATGGCGAACTCCAAGCAGATGACTTGTGGTTTGAGGAGCAAGAAACAAGCATGGAGCAAGAAATGGCAGAGTGTATTAAGCCCTTTGTTAATGCTTTGCCTGCGGAACAATCTCAACTGCTAGAAGCTGTTGAGCTAAACGGTGAAAGCCAAAAGCAGATCGCTGAGAAAGTCGGCGTCAGCTACTCAACGTTAAAATCGCGCGTGCAGAAAGGCCGTGTTGAACTTAAAAAACTGTTCGAGGCATGCTGCACCTTCCAACTCGATAAACACGGCAACCTTGTTGACTGTGAAGCAAAATCAAAACAGTGTGGGAGTTGTTAGCCTTAAACCTCTCTATTGAGCGCTTCAGAGTGATAGATCCCTTTATTGAAACGCTTTGATAGGGCGACAGAAATTTCCGTATCTGGGCTTAAATATTCAGCCCCGCTATTCAGCGGGGCTTTTTTATGCTTAATTAGTAATACTTAGAGATGAGGAAAATATCAGGTGTTAGAAACCTGAATCACAAGGAGAATGTTGATGGTTACAGCGCTTTACGCTGCAATTCTTGCTGCACTAATGATTTGGCTCTCTATTCAGGTGATTAAGCAGCGCCGCAAAGCTCAGGTTAAATATGCGGATGGCGGGGTAGATGCCCTGACGATTGCCCGAAGTGCACAGGGCAATGCGGTGGATTACATCCCAATTACCCTGATTCTGATGGCTATGGTGGAGTACAACGGTGCAAGCCCTTGGATGATCCATGCGTGTGGTATTGTGTTTGTTCTGGGCCGTATATTACATGCGAAAGGTATCCTTGCAGACAGACTAAAAGGCCGCATTTCGGGGATGAAGATGACCTTCTTAGTGATGGCGGTTCTGATTGTACTTAATATTACTTACCTACCATTTGATAGGATGTGGTAATGATGTTTCGTGCTCCTCCTGCATGGGCGCTAGTACTGACGGGGTTAGTCCTCAATGTTTTAGCGCTTTTGATGTCGAGTATTGTGCTCGACAAGTTGAGTGGGGAGATTGGTCAGCTATCTGAGCAAAAAGACGAAAACATCTATTCAATTCAGCTCGCGTGGAACAGTGTTGAAATGCTCGAACGCAAGCGTGAAATGCTGCTCCTGCATATCGCTCATGAGGGTGAAGTTCAACAACAACTGCAAGCGACGATACAGGGTCAATTGAGCCAGTGGGTTAATCAGCCAATACCAGAGATTAGCTTAGACAAGCTTCCGCAATTGATGATGCTGATAAACCAAGCCCAGCAGTCGTATCGAAACCAGATTGATGATTTTTATCTAGAGAATCTTTCCATCTCTGAGCTGATGACAACGCTTAATGAAAGGATCGCTTGGTACAAGAACATTGGCTTGTTTCTACAGGTGTTTGGTTTAGCTTTGATTCTTGCCAGAGACTTGGCTCGTAAGCCCAATTGACGACAAAGCGATGGATTACCCATCGCTTTGTTTTCTGTTCGGTGGTTACCTAAATAATCCCCTAAACATTAACCTCTACAATCCTCGAACATAGCTACCTAAATAGCAGTCGATAGAGGGGTGTTTTCTCTAACCCTTTAATCAATCCAAAGGTTATCACTATCGCGCCAAACAGTACGGTCATATCTTTGGCAAATCCAGTCAGGCCCAATACTCCAGAAACGTTCATCATCACAATAATCATAGGTAGATGAGCCACGTAGAGAGGCAGCACATACTTAGATTGCTTGGTTAGCCAATAATGAGTTCCGAGTGCTGGTTTTGATAGTAACCACATAAAGCAGCCCGTTCCCCACAGCACAGTGCCAAACAGGAAGTCATTGCCATTGAAAGGTTGCTGATAATTATTGAGGATAAAGGCTTCAACGAAATGTAAAAGCATACCGACTAACGCCAGCAGCAAGGCCTGGCGGGAAGTGGCATTTATCGTTTGCTGACGAATCGAGAAACCTATCGCAAACAACAAGGTACTAAAAAACGGGCCGTTTCGGGTAAAGAATGGAGACCAGAACTCAGTCAGACCCTGATAGCTGCCTGCAAGAACACCGTAAACATACAGTGCGATGCCAAGCGGGACAAAAAGCTCTATTTGCTTAAACTTTTGCAATCCAGCACCAATCGCAGCAGCAAAAATCAGTGCGGGAATAAACCATAAGTGGACGAGACCGCCTTCTAGCAGCGAGTTAAGTGGTGCTTGACCAAGGTAACCCCAATATCCTTGACGCTCTGCGAGATACCCATGCTCAGCCACAGTCGCCCAGTTAAAAGGCATAATAAGGCATATCACACTCCAGACAATAAAAATGCGCAGCAAAGGAGTTATGTAGCGCTTAAGCGTCGCGATTGGGTCAACGGTTAGCTTGGGTTGGATCAAATAACCTGAAATCAAAAAGAACAAAGGGACGGCAAAGCGTGTTGCTTGGTTAAACACATATCCAACCCACGGTGTCTCATTAATTTGCCAATAGCTGAGAAACATCTGACAGTGCATGGCGGCAATCGCTAATATCGCTATCACTCGGCCTAGCTCAATACTTTGAATTTTCTTACTTTCCATAACGACATCAAAACCATTAAAAGTGTTCAGGGTATATCAATAAATCAGCCTCAAGGAATGAATCTAAATCAAATTATGCTGAGGCTACTATCAGTTACCACAGTAATTTGAGAGTGAAATCTAACCCTAAGAATTGTTACATTTACGGATTAGACTTTGTGATTTCATTCAGTAGCAAGTGAGATAAAATTTGCAAAAAAGAACGAGTGTGCTAAAAATAGCATTAACAGTAACGAGAGAGCAGTATGAGTAAAGGCAAAGTTACCCGAGAAAATATCTTAAGCAAGGCATTTGAGCTAGCGAGTGAAAATGGGCTTGAGAGCTTAACCATTGGGGAATTAGCCAAGCAATGCGGGATGTCAAAGAGTGGCTTGTTTGCTCACTTTAACTCCAAAGATAACTTGCAAATAGCGGTTTTGGATTATGCCAACCTGATCTTTACTCAGCGCGTGATTGCGCCCGCGAGGGAGCGAACTTCGATCACTATCGAAGAAAAACTCACACTGCTGCTCGATAGCTGGTTAGGGTGGAACCACTCTTTTCAAGGCAGCTGTATGTTCTTAGACGCTTGGAAAGAGACGAGCGCAGAATCGGCCCCTACCCAGCAAGTACTAAAGAAAACCATCGCGACTTGGATAGAGTACTTACGAATTCAGGTTGCGAAAGGGATTGAGAATGGTGAATTTCGCCAAGATCTCGAACCTAGGCAGGCCACGTTTGAATTGTATGGCTTGTATTTAAGTGCTCACCTGTTTTATTCGATACACGGAGAGCAGGCGAGCAACGAGCACTTCTGGCAGGGCGTTAAACGCCTGTTAGCTGACTGGAAGTAGGACGAATTTAAGCTAAGTGAAGTTCACTTAGCTAATTATTTAACCAAAAATAGCACGGTCGTTCGCTTTTGGGCGAGAAGTAGAGACTGGCACCAAAAGGATATAACCATGAGTGAGAAGATTTACTTTAATACCTCGCAAAAGTTCAGTGTAAAGAAGAGCTTGGTTAACATAACTACTCGGCTTCATCACACTCTCGCACCTAACCATGCGAAGAATACCGCGCGTAAATTGCTGCTGACCCCTGCGCGTACCAAGCCTAAAAATGTTGAGCCAACCGGATTGATTAAAGGTGAAGTAGAATCGAAGGAAGGCGTACTCAAAACGTACCAATTAGGCACAGGCCCAGTGTGGGTGCTGACCCATGGTTGGTCGGGGAGTGCAAGTCAGTTTTACCCCTTGATGGAGCACATTGCTAGCCGAGGCTTTACCGCATTGGCGTATGATCACCCGGGCCACGGTCAAAGTGGCGGCCTGTACGGGCATATTCCGGCATTTGTTCATGGCTTAGAAGCGATTTTAGATAGTGTTGCTGATGTGGCTGGGCTTGTTGGTCATAGCATGGGAACGGCGTCTTCAATCGAGTGTCATCATCAGAAGTTGGTCGATAAACCATTCTTGTTGATTGCGCCTGTATTGGATTATCTCGACAACTTATTTGGTAGCGTTGCTCGCTCAGGCTACTCAATGCGTTTGTTCAATGCTGTCGTTTCTGAGGTTGAAGATCAGTACCACTACCCAATTCAATCTGTCGACCCATATAACAAGCTCAAGTTACGCGGTGCACAAACCATTATCGTCCACGATCAAGGTGACAAGTTTACTAAGTTTGAGGTGTCGCAGAAGGCAGCTCAAGAAATGGAAAATGTTACGCTGGTGGCAACCCAAGGGCAAGGTCATGGCCGAGTGATGAAGTGCAGTGAAGTAATGGACAGCTTTGATCAGTTAATCGCGTAAAGGTTATATGAGAAGGGGGACTTGCTTCCCCTTTTTACGCTCTAAGAGAGGCTAAAGTTAATGTGGATGTTTACGGAAAGGTCGTACCTAGAGCTACAAGCTTGGATAGCGCTCTAGCATTATTAATTTATATGAATAACAAGCATACGTGTAGTGGTTATGATGGTTGAATGTTCAATCTATTCATATTGTTAACATCCATAACCTTGTTGTTGATATGGTTAACAAATTCGCAATGAAAAATATTTCCAAATGGCGTTTATGTGGGATCATTTGCTATGCCACAAGGCCCTAATAAGGAAAAAATAATAATGAATAGAAATGATAGTGTCCCTTTGCCCAACAACACTAGAGAATGGTTTTTCAACCGCAATAGTCTGATTATCCTCGCAGACGTTGCTCTGTTTCTCACCTTGTACTTTACCTTGCCTTTTGACCCTCAAGTGGTGCTGGGTATTAGTATGCTCACCTTTGTCGCGATTCTTTGGCTGACAGAGGCATTACATGTGACCGTAACGGCCATTTTAGTTCCAATTATGGCGGTTTTGTTTGGTGTATTTGACACCCAAACTGCGCTGAACAATTTTGCTAACTCAATTATCTTCTTATTCTTGGGTGGTTTCGCCTTAGCCGCGGCTATGCACCGTCAGGGGTTGGATAAAGTTATCGCCGATAAAGTGCTGATCCTCGCCAAAGGTAAAATGAGTGTGGCAGTGTTCATGCTGTTTGGTGTTACCGCTGCGCTATCAATGTGGATCAGTAACACTGCGACCACGGCGATGATGCTGCCTTTGGTACTCGGCGTGTTAAGCAAAGTGAATTCTGAAAGTGGTCATAAGACCTATGTGTTTGTTCTGCTCGGCATCGCCTACAGCGCAAGTATTGGTGGTATTGCAACGATTGTTGGTAGCCCACCGAATGCTATCGCCGCTGCGGAAGTTGGTTTAACTTTTACTGAGTGGATGAGCTTTGGTGTACCAACTTCGCTAATTTTATTGCCTGTTGCGATAGCTGTTCTTTACGCGACTCTAAAGCCAAACTTATCTGGAGAGTTCGAGTTAAATCGTGACGCGATCAACTGGGATAAAGGTAAGGTTGTGACTTTGGCTATTTTCGGCGCTACCGTCTGCTTATGGATCTTCAGCAAGCCGATTAATGCCATGCTCGGTGGTTACGCTAAGTTTGATACGCTTGTGGCGCTAGCGGCCATTATCGCAGTTAGCTTTGCCCGAGTTGTACACTGGAAAGATATTGAGAAGACCGCAGATTGGGGCGTTTTGCTTCTTTTCGGTGGCGGTATCTGTTTGAGTAATGTTCTAAAGGCAACGGGAACGAGTGTCTTTCTTGCCAATACCCTGAGTGAGATGATTGCTCACTGGGGGATCTTCTTCATCATCGCTATCATTGCGGTTTTTGTTGTGTTCTTAACGGAATTTGCCAGTAATACGGCGAGTGCGGCTTTGTTAATCCCTGTGTTTGCAAGTGTTGCAGAAGCATTTGGCATGTCGCCTGTCATCCTGTCTGTTCTGATAGCGGTTGCGGCATCCTGTGCCTTTATGTTGCCAGTTGCGACGCCTCCGAATGCGATTGTGTTTGGATCTGGACACATTAAACAGAGTGAGATGATGCGAGTTGGTATTATTCTTAACATTGCTTGTATCGGTGTGCTCACGTTTATCGCTTTGAGCTTTTGGACCTAGCCACTACCTAGCTTGATGCCTAAACTCCCTTAAGCCTACCTACTTCGGTAGGCTTTTTTGTTGCGCTTATTTCAAACCCTAGAAAGTTTATTTTGCATGTTTTGTTATGTTATAACATTTGTATAGTTTAAAACCTTGGAATAGAAATATAATGGACAAGATCAATAGCGCGCTGATTGTTGCGGGGACACATGGTAATGAGCTTTCAGGTATTTATTTGCATAAGCTGATTAAAGACAGGCTTTACTCCGCTGAACGTTCAACATTTGCTACCTCTTCGGTGATCGCTAACTCAGAAGCGGTAAAACAGAATGTGCGCTATTTAGAGACAGACTTAAATCGAGAGTTTGCTGAGCTTGGTAACGAGAAAGAGCGTGTATCGCATGAGAGTAAAGTCGCTGATGCATTCGCTGCTAAATATGCCGCCAGCAAAAATCAGCTCATCGTTGATTTACATAACACGACCAGCAACATGGGCGCGACACTCATTCTACTCTCTACGGATCGCTTCTACCGTAAGATGGGAGCCTACGTAAAACAGCGCATGCCAAAAGCAAACATCTTGTTCGAAGATAGAAAGCCATGGTCAGAGCAACCTTATTTGTGCTCTACAGGCGAGTATGGCGTGATGATTGAAGTCGGGGCTCAAGCTCATGGCTCGCTGAAGTCGGAAACACTTGAGTTGATGAAACAAATGCTCACGGCGGTGCTTGATTACGTAGAAAAGCACAATCTCAATCAGATAGATAACTTGCAAGACTACAGCGCGTTTTTCTACACGGAAGAGGTGCCGATTCTGCTCGATCAAGATGGAATGCGCAGTGCTATGGTTCATCCGATGGTATGCGGACGAGACTTTGAAGTGGTTAAGCAAGGTGAGCCACTACTAGCAACGTTTTTAGGTCATGACATTCTTTGGGAGAAGGCACAAGATATCTACCCACATTTCATCAATGAAAGTGCTTATAGCAAAGCCAACATTGCGATGGCTTTGGCAGAGAAACGCTTAGTTTCAGTAAGTCAGTAAAAGCATGAGCGCTCATTAGTTACTCTCCTATAAACTGACTTAGAGTGATTAGGGGTTATCGATTGAATGACAAGCGCATTGCTGGCCTCGATGAATCAATCACTTGCTGATTTGTATAGATCAAGTTGCCATTGACCCAGGTACTTTGGATTTGGCTAGAAAAGGTATGACCGGAAAACGGCGACCAACCGCAGTGGTATAAACTATTTTCGTTGCTCACTCTTGTCGTTGATTGAGGATCGACCAGAACTAAGTCAGCAAAATAGCCTTCACGGATAAATCCGCGTTCCTTGATTGCGTAACGAATGGCAGGGTTATGCGCAGTCTTTTCAACAACCTGTGCCATGGTCAGGTGCCCCGATTTGACCTGATCAAACAGGGTCAGTAGCGCATGTTGCACTAAAGGCAAACCCGCAGGGGCTTGCTCATAGGCGACCTGTTTTTCTTGCCATGTATGAGGGGCGTGATCGGTGGCAATAATATCAATTTGGCCTGTTTTCAGCGCGTTGAGCAGCGCGTCTCTGTCACTAGGAAACTTGATTGCCGGGTTACATTTGATCTGGTTACCTAAGGTTGCATAATCTTGGTTACTAAACCACAAATGATGGACACAGGCTTCCGCGGTAATCTTTTTGTTTGCGATTGGGCCTGATTCAAGCAGAGCGAGTTCCTTTTCCGTCGTAATGTGCAAAACATGCAATTGGCTTCCATGCTTTTTCGCTAGCTCAACCGCGTAAGAGGAAGAGGCGAAACAGGCTTCGTCGTCTCTGAGAAGAGGATGATCTTCAATGGTGAGTTCCGATTTGTGTTGCAAAAGACGTTGTTTGTTTTGTGCGATAACCGGACCACTCTCACAGTGGGTAACAATCAGAACGGGAGAGTCACGGAAGATAGCATCGAGTGCATGCGGTGCCTCAACCAAAAGATCACCAGTAGAAGCCCCCATAAACACTTTAACGCCGCAGTGTCTCTGAGGCTCAAGGCGCTTAATCTCCTCTAGATTGTCCTCTGTCGCACCGAGATAGAAGGAGTAGTTAGCCAATGAGCTAGTCGAGGCAATATCAAATTTACGTTCGAGAGCTTCAACAGTTGTGGTTGCAGGGTTAACGTTAGGCATTTCCATATAACTAGTGATGCCGCCAGCGACTGCTGCTCGGGACTCAGATGCGATAGAGCCTTTATGTGTCAGCCCTGGTTCTCTGAAGTGAACCTGATCATCAATCATTCCGGGAATAAGGTATTTGCCATTGGCCTCTACGATGGTGTCAGTCGACTGGGCGGAAATATTCCGTTCAACTCTTTCTATTCTTTGGCCGACAATGCGTAAATCGGCTTCGATAACAGTGCCTTCATTGACGATTTGGGCATTTTTAATGAGCGTGGCAGACATAGTCTTTGAAGTCTCCTTGTTTTAAAACTAAGTGGGAATGAGTTGTAGGGATTGGCTTGAGAGGTGATTGCTTTAATCGTCGGATTCCTTTTTCGCGCAGTCATCGCACACACAACTGATTTCAAGTTACAGCTTTGCTCAACGTGCTTAATGGTCTTTTCGATATCTTGCATTCAATCCAGTGAACTTTGCTTGTTTTGGATATGTTATATCATAACATTTTAAATTGCCATGACTGAGCACGGCTAGGAAGACTGGATGGGTGTCGAAAATCTTCAATCATAGAGTAAGGGAAAGCAATAATCTGAGCGTATCTATTAAAGGAGATAATACTATGACTCAAAGATTAGACTATTTTAATGCTGCGCCAGAAGGGATTCAGATTCTACTAGGTCAAGAAAACTATTTAAGAGCGCAGTTTGAGCAGCGACCAACGCTCTCATTGGCTCTATGGGAGTTGGTTAAATTAAGAGTGTCTCAGCTTAATCAGTGCGCTTTTTGTGTCGATATGCATAGTAAAGAGGCGTTGAGTAGTGGAGAGTCTGAGCATCGCTTGATTGGATTAACTGCATGGCGAGAGATGCCTATATATAGCGACGATGAGAAAGTTGCGCTACATTGGGCTGAAATGGTCAGTAGTAATAAAGCGATATCTGATGACGATTTTGCGTCGACATTAGCAGTCTTTGGTGAGCAAGGCCTAGTGGTTTTAACACTAGCGATTAATGCTATCAATAGCTGGAATCGCGTGGCTAAAACATTCAAGCCAGAAGTAGGCAGCCTGTCAAAGTAACAGTCTGGCTAAGGAGAATTTAACAACGAAATGGATTTTCGGATTTTTAAACCGTGTGGCAAGTTATCCGACCATATTCAAGCGATATGGTCGATAAACGTCACGGGTGGGCAGGGTGGCGTTGTGAAGAAACCATTGTATTGTGATGGCGGATCGGGATTGACCTTGCTGTTGAGAGGTGAAGTTTGCCTATCAAATACACCGATAAGTGATCCAATTATTGTTCAAAAATACAATCACAGAACTCAAATTATTGAGCTTTCTCATGGCGCCCTGCTATGTGGAATTCGTTTTCAGCCAGGGATGATGTTACCGTCATTAATTAACAATGATACGCAGATTATGTCTGTACTTATGGCACTTCATGAGCAAATGTCCGAGCAAAATCAAAGTAGAAATCTCACGACACTTTACCGATGGTGTGAACAGCAAATACTTCCTTTGGACGCGGATTTTGCTAAGCGAGCGATGCTAATCAAGTTAGCGACACAAGGGAAAATTGGAGAGCAGTTTCCATACAATCAAAGGCAAGTCGAGCGCAGGTTTCGCCAGTGGCTCGGAATGAGCCCCAAATATTTTCAAAGGTTGCGTAGAGTCCATTCCAGCTTGAGTAAACTGAGAGAAAACCCAGATGTCTCGCTTGTAGATTTCGCATTTGAACATGGTTTCTCGGATCAAGCGCATATGACCAGAGAGTTTAAGGCTTTTTTGTTAACCACCCCAGGTGAGCTAAGTCGTCGCCTTAAGACAACTAGCTAGAAGGCTGAAATTTCTCAATCAAAAAATCAATAAACAGTCGGATTCGTTTTGGTTGGTACTGCCTACTTAGGTAGATAACATTTAAGTCTGCGCCAGCCGAAGAGGTTGAGGCATTGAAGTTCTTCATATAGCCGTTCAACAGCGTCACTAAACGTTGCTGTTTGATGTCTTCTTGCACATCAAGAATCGATTTCAGCGCAATACCTGCTCCATCAAGTGCCCACTGACGAATGACTTCACCATCATCAGAAAAGCGTTTTGGTACTACAGTAATCGCATTATGTTTGTCTTCGTCTTGAAAGTGCCACGTTTTGAGCTCTTCATTACTTCGCACCATAGCTAAACAGTCGTGATGGGCTAAATCTTGTGGGGTAATTGGCGTCCCTTTCTTCGCTAAGTAGGTTGGAGAGGCACATAGTACTCGTCGACTTGGCGCTAGCTTGCGAGAAATAAGATTGCTATCTGCAAGTTCTCCGTAACGAATCACGATATCCAATCCAGACTCCGCCAAGTTAGACAAGTTATCGTTCAGGTAGAGGTAGGGAATCACTTCTGGATACAGCTCACTAAACTCAGATAACAGCGGTGAGATGTATTGTTTACCTATATCTCTGGGTGCTGAAATCTTTAATGTTCCTCGTACTTCTTTGATACCTGTTTGCAGCAGGTTTTCTGTTTCCTTGACGCTGTCGATGATTTCAAGGCAAGCCTGATGATACATAGCGCCCGAATCAGTCAATGAGATGTGCCGAGTACTTCGATTGAGCAGTTTAACGCCATAACGATCTTCTAATGCTTGCAGTCTTGCCGTCACCGTTGCTGGTGATAGGCCGAGCTCTCTCCCAGCGGCCGCTAGCCCCTGATTTTTGATAATGCTGACAAACAGTGTCATATCGGAAAACTTGTCCACCTTTCTCTCCTTATTATTCGGTAAAGCTGAATAATCAATTTAAATATTACTCAATTATCAAATTCAGTCCAATCAATATACTGACCCCATCGAAACAAGATTGGAGCAAGAAGTCATGAAAACAGACAAAACGGTATACGTTGTCCTCGGTGGAACATCAGGTATTGGTGCGGAGCTCGCTAAACAATTAGCCAGTGATAACAGCATCGTACATGTAGCCAGTCGAAAAACAGGACTAGATATTAGCGATGAGCAGGCGGTTTACCACTACTTCGAAACGATAGGCGCTTTTGACCATCTGATCGTCACTGCGGGATCTTATGCTCCGGCAGGCAAGGTAGTAGACGTTGAGGTTTCCCAAGCCAAGTACGCGTTTGATACTAAATTCTGGGGAGCAATAAATGCGGCAAAGCACGGTGCTCGTTATGTTAAGAAAGGCGGCTCTATCACCCTTACTTCTGGTATGTTGTCGCGCAAAGTCGTCGCCAATACCTATGTAAAAACCGCGATCAATGCAGCAATGGAAGCGACGGCAAAAGTACTAGCGAAAGAACTGGCTCCGATTCGGGTCAATGTTGTCAGCCCAGGATTAACGAAAACTGAGGCATATCAAGGCATGGCTGAAGCAGATAGAAATGCTATGTACGAAAGAACACAACAGAACCTGCCTGTTGGCAAGGTCGGAGACGCGAGCGATGTAGCGGCGGTTTACCAGTTTGCGATTCAAAACACCTACATGACAGGTGCCGTGCTTGATGTCGATGGCGGCGCGTTGCTGGGTTGATTCATTCCGCGAGTACTAGGTATCAGCCACTAAGAGTCGTTGGTGCCTATGTTCCATATTAGATTTAAATAGAGATATTCCAATGAATAAAGAAAAAATGCCGCTGCAGGTATGGATCTTAACACTTGCAGCTTTTGCTATCGGCACTGCCGAGTTTGTTATTGCTGGCATCCTGCCTCAGGTCGCACATTCGCTATCCATTTCTGAGGGGCAAGCTGGTTACCTGATTAGTGCATACGCGCTCGCAATTGTATTTGGTGGGCCATTGCTAACCATTTATCTCGCCAGATTCAACAAGAAAATGGTACTCGCAGGGCTTATGGTTCTGTTTATCGCGGGCAACGTGTTGTCAGCTTTTGCGCCGAATTATCTAACTCTGATGATTAGCCGGGTTATTACTGGTCTGGTCCAAGGTCCTTTCTATGGGATAGGTGCAGTCGTTGCGACGAATCTGGTTTCAGAGAAAATGGCAGGGCGAGCAGTTGGACAGATGTTTGCAGGCTTAACTTTGGCAAACGTGCTAGGTGTTCCTGGAGGGACTTGGATTGGCTTACAGTTCGGCTGGCACACCACATTCCTGACCGTGGCTGCATTTGGATTAGTCGCACTGTTCTTCATCACTTCTGTCATTAAGTCGACAGGTCACGGTGAAGCGAAGGATGTGAAGGCGCAGCTAGCTGCATTCAAAAATCCTATGCTCATTATTAGCTTAGCTATCACAGTGTTTGCTTGGTCTGGCTTTATGACTCTGTATGGTTACCTAGCTCCTATCGCGATGCACATCGCAGGGTTCGGTGAGAGCGCAGTGACTTGGATTCTGGTCATTGTCGGTGTGGGTTTGATTGTCGGTAACACCATGGGCGGTCGTTCGTCAGATAAGAACTTACAAAAAGCCTCAATGTTTTGGGCAGTAGCCATGATTGTATCCCTGCTGCTAGTGGGTGTGGCTGTCGAAAGTAAAGTATTGTTTGTTGCAACAGCCTTTGTGTTTGGTATCGCTTCGTTCGCCAATGTACCTGCAATGCAGCTTCGAGTAATGAATCACGGTGGTGAGGGCCAAGAACTGGCTGCAACAGCCAATATCTCTGCTTTCAACTTAGCTAATGCATTTGGCGGATTCTTAGGAGGGATGGTTCTTGATAGTCAATTGGGAGCAAGCATGATTCCTTATGCCGCCATCATTGTTCCACTGATCGGTTTGCTGTTTATTGCCAAAGCCAACCGTGGAGAGAATCCACAGTCCGTTAGTGTCACTAATTAATCCGACTAATCCCCTCAGTATTCGCAGCCAGAACAGTTGTCTGGCTGTCCCAATGATAAGGAGCTCATTATGAGTAAACTCTTTCAACCAGCCCAGCTTCAATCCTTTAACTTGAAAAATCGTGTTGTAATGGCACCAATGACTCGGGCGCGAACCAGTCAGCCAGGCAATATTCCTAATCAGATGATGGCGACTTACTATAAACAACGAGCCAGCGCTGGACTGATCATCTCTGAAGCGACTCAAATCTCAGATGACTCGCAAGGTTACTCATTCACCCCAGGGGTTTATACCGATGAGCAAGTCGCTGGTTGGAAGCAAATCACTCAAGGTGTTAAGCAGCAAGGCACTGCAATGTTTTGCCAGCTATGGCATGTTGGTCGAGTCTCACACCCTGTGTTTCAAAACGGTGAGTTGCCAATAGCACCTTCAGCATTAAAGCCAGTTGAAACACAAGTCTGGATTGCCGATGAGCAGGGCAATGGCAATATGGTGGAGTGTGTTGAGCCAAGAGCTATGACGCAAAAGGATATTGATCGCGTGGTTCAAGATTTTGCCAATGCGGCGAAGCGGGCTGTTGAAGCAGGCTTTGATGGTGTCGAAATTCATGGCGGCAATGGCTATCTTATCGACCAGTTCTTGCGAACCAACTCCAATCATCGTACAGACAACTATGGAGGTAGCAGAGAAAATCGCCTGCGTTTTTTATTCGATGTTGTCGATGCAGTTAGTGCTGCTATTGGCGCAAGTCGCGTTGGCGTGAGGCTTGCTCCCTTTATCACTTTTAAAGATATGAACTGCCCAGATATTGTGCCAACAATTTTGCAGGCGTCGAAACAGCTTCAAGAAAGAAACATTGCCTATTTACATTTATCGGAAGCGGATTGGGATGATGCCCCTGTGATACCAGAAAGTTTCCGCATTGAGCTACGCGAGTATTTCACCAATACCATTATCGTCGCGGGAAGTTATACCCTAGAACGCGCCAATGAAGTGCTTGAGAAAGGTTATGCCGATCTGGTCGCATTTGGGCGTCCGTTTGTCTCTAATCCGGATTTGGTTGAACGCTTAAAACACAGGCAGCCGCTAGCAGAGCTCGATGGTTCAACCCTATTTGGTGGAAATGAAGTTGGCTATACCGATTACCCCAACTTACCGGGAGCCAGTATTTAATAAATACAGCGTTGAATGCACAGAGACCTTCCGTAATAAAAACCGTGCACGAGTAAAAGATCTGCCCTATCAATATCTGATAGGGCTTTTTACGCAATTTATATTATCAAAAACAGTAAATGCTATTTACGTTTAGCTGACGTAAAAGCCAAGTGCAGTATGATAGATAGTAAGGACTACGCGCTTATCCATAAGGAATTACCATGCCGTTACTCACTAATCAGAGCCTTGTCTCATTCATGGCAGCAAATAATGACCAAGGTCTTGAGGTCACAAACCCTGCTACGGGTGAAAGTTTAGGCTTTGCACCTATATCCACTGAGCAAGATATAGTTGCCGGTATAGAGAGAGCACATAGCGCTCAAAAAGAGTGGGCGATGCTACCTGCTAAGGCTCGCTCGAATTTGCTGCAACAGTGGTTCCGATTGCTGTTAGATAACAAAGATGATTTAGCAAGATTAATGACTTTGGAGCAAGGTAAGCCTATTACTGAGGCCCAAGGTGAAGTGCTATATGGTGCGAGCTTCGTCGAATGGTTTGCAGAAGAAGCGAAACGTACTTACGGTGAGACGATTCCTGCGCCTAGTCAAGACAAGCGCCTAGTGACCATCAAGCAGCCAGTAGGTGTAGCTTGCGCAATTACACCTTGGAACTTTCCAATCGCAATGATCACACGTAAAGCTGCCCCTGCTTTAGCGGCAGGTTGCAGTTTTATTGTTAAGCCTTCAGAGCTAACACCTTTGTGTGCGTTTGCGGTGGTAGAGTTAGCATATCAAGCGGGAATTCCACGCGATGTGTTGCAAGTTGTGCTTGGTTCTGACCCTAAAGCAGTGGGAGCGATCTTTACCTCTCACCCTTTGATTCGTAAGCTCTCTTTTACTGGTTCAACTCAGGTCGGTAGTATTTTGATGCAGCAGAGTGCTCATGATGTTAAGCGCACTTCAATGGAGCTAGGAGGTAATGCGCCATTTATTGTCTTTGAAGATGCCGATATTGACGCTGCAGTCGCAGGGGCAATGGCATCTAAGTTTCGCAATGCAGGTCAAACTTGTGTGTGTGCGAACCGCTTCTATGTACATAACAATGTGTATGAGCAGTTTGTTGCTAAGTTTGATGCAGAGGTTCAAAAACTAACGGTAGGCAATGGTTTAGAGTCTGGAGTCACTATAGGCCCAGTCATCAGTGAAGCAGCAAAACAGAACATCCAAACCTTGATAGATGGGGCGATTGAACAAGGTGCGATCCCTGTGACTCCATTGCAGTCGTTAGATGGGCTGTTTATGCAGCCACTGGTGTTAAAAGGTGTCTCGCATAATATGGATATCGTGCATCAAGAAATCTTTGGGCCTGTCGCCCCGGTGATTTCTTTTGACAGTGACGAACAGTTGATAGAGATGGCTAACGATACTATCTATGGATTGGCTGCTTACTTCTACAGTCAGAACATTCACCGAGTCTGGAAAATAGCTGAAGCGTTGCAATATGGGATGGTGGGTATCAATGAAGGGATTATTTCGACAGAAGCCGCTCCGTTCGGTGGCGTTAAGCAATCAGGGATTGGTAGAGAAGGTGCCAAGCAGGGGATTGACGAGTATATGGATGTGAAATACCTCTGCTTTGGTGGCAATTAAAAGCGACTAATTGAGATACAAAAAACGCCCTAACCGTTTGGTTTAGGGCGTTTTTTTGTGGTTTGTTTTTAAACGGTAAAGCGGTCAACCAACTCGTAGAGTTCGTTCGCTCTATGGTTGAGCTCTTGGCTACCCGAACGGTTTTCATTCGCCAGTTCAGCCGATTGAGAGCTTTGATCTGAGATAACTACAATACGTTGTGAGATTTCTTGGCCAACTAAGCTCTGTTCCTCTGTCGCGGTTGCAATCAGCGAGTTCATATCCATGATAGTGCCGATAGATTCTTGGATTTGAATCAGCGCTTGAGCAGCGGCATTGGCTTCTTCCACTGTGCTAGCGCCACGTCTCTGACTTGATTCCATGGCTTTTACTGCGTCATCAGAGGCGGCTTTTAACTGCTCAATCATTTTATGGATTTCACCAGTACTGTCTTGTGTGCGACTTGCTAGCTTACGTACTTCATCAGCAACGACAGCAAAGCCTCGACCTTGTTCGCCTGCACGAGCTGCCTCAATCGCCGCGTTCAGTGCTAGCAGGTTAGTTTGCTCGGCAATATCTTGAATCACCTCAAGAGAAGACGAAATGTTTTGTACGTCACCCTCTAAGCGAGAAATTACTCCACTTGCTTGCGAGACTTCTTCCGCTAGTGCTTCAACAGACTGAGCTGCTGAGTTAACGATACCTTGCGCTTCTTTCGCATTATCGTCAGCCTCTTTAGCTGAATCGGCAGCTTGGCTAGCGTTGTTTGAGATTTCACCAGCGGTGGTTGTCATCTCTGTCATCGCGGTAGCAACTTGCTCTGTCTCTTCACGTTGCCCTGTTGCTAGTTCATCAACTTTTGCAGCGCGCAGCGACATGTTGTTGGTCTCGGAAACCACTTGTTGTCCCACATTACTCACGCTACTGATAATGGTTTGTAGGCTTGCAACGAAGGCATTAAAGTTCTTACTGAGCTGGGAGAATTCAGGCGCTTTGAAATCATCCATACGCGCGGTTAAATCTGCGTCACCACTTGCGAACGAGCTAATCGACTCATCAAACATTTCAAGTGGTTTCATGATGGTGCGGTTCACTGCAACAGCGAAGACAGCAACAATACCCGCAATCACCAAACAGAACACAATAATGGCTGAAAGTGTGGTTTGCAGTGCGCTGGTGGTCGCATTTTCCATTTCAGCGATAATCGCATCAATGTCATCGGTATAGAAACCTGTCCCTATCATCAGATCCCATTCAGGGATAAAGATCGAGTAGCTCAGCTTAGGTAGAGCGACCGTTTCTCCGGGCTTAGGGAAATAATAGGTGGTGAACTCGCCCGTTTTAGCGTTGCGAATAAGATCTTGAATCAGATAGTTGCCTTGCTTATCTTGCAGATTCCAGTAGCTTTCACCAATCCCTTTTTCGCTGCTACCTTGGACACGACGGATACCTTTAGAGTCGTAGCCAAACACATAACCTGTTTTTCCGTACTCAAGTGTTTTTAAAGTAGGGTAGGCTTCTTCTAAGCTTGCTCCTCGGTCGAGGAAAGGTTGAACGGCAGATTTTGCCATTTGTAGGTAGTTTCGAAGTTCCGCTTTTTTCATGTTCATCATGTTAGTGCGGGTAACTTCTATTTGCTGCTGATTTAGCTCAGTGGTTTTCATATAGGTAAAACTCAGCATACCTAATGCAATGACTAGCAGCGGGACCAGTGCCAAAATGTAGAGGCGGCTACGAATAGTAAGACTCATACAAACATCCTGTTTTAGTAATAATGGCTTCCCAACTCAGAGACAAAACGTTGTGTTTTATCATCTAAGACGAGAGCTTGGTTATTGGAATCATGCTTATAGACCAAAAGTTTATAAATATAAGGTTAGCCAATTTATCGGCAAATGGCTGTGATTCTTGAAGGGTTTATAGGTCTTATGAGTTAGACGTTAGTAGAATCTAGCGAAAACATTGACCGCTGTCGCACTTAGCCTTTCTGGTCAATAACTTAGATATTTGGTATCGATTGTTAGCGAATTTAATGTAAGCCCAGTCTGCAATGGGCCTAATCAATGGCCACCTTAGTGGAGCGTAAAGCCAGCCTTTTCCAACTAGCTTCCATGCGTAGTGAATGGCGTCGAGCCCTAAAAGTAGCGTGTCTTTATCGTCTACTGCGTGCAATATTTTTGCGGCTTTTTGTGCATCAATATCAGGATAGTCGTTGAACATCGGTGAGTGAGTATCGACGAGAAGCAGTTGACTATAAGTGTCGTATCCTTTGAGTTTGTTCATTTCTTCAACGCAAAGTGGGCAGTGACCGTCGTAGAAGAGAGTGAGTGTTGGCATATGGGCTCCTTTTTAGCTTTCTACGACGTTCTCTAACTTATTGATCAACCACTTCTACATTTAAGTAGTTGTGCCAATTTTGGGCGACGTTCTGGTATTGGAATACACAGAAGTCTTTACGATCAGTAAGGTAGTCATTTTCTACTTCATCGAGTAAGTTCTGATGTTTGTCTGGATTGCTGCCGTAAACTAAACAAAGCGTTGAAAAATAGCGTTGCAAGTCGAAGCTGTGTTCATCAATGTACTCGCCAAACTCGTAGTAATCGGGTTTATCTTCTGACTCAAAAGCAAACATATCCGCAGCGCTAATGGCAGCATCTTCGCCGTTCTCTACATACTCAATCATCATCACTGCGGCAAAATTGTCTACGGCGTCTTCTTCTTTGCCTAAAATAGGGATGTTCTGATCGGCAATATAGGCGTGCCCAGCTTCATGAAGCAAGGTGTGGAGCACGGTATCCATCGCCCCAAGTTCGGCAGACTTCCCGTACTTTTCGTCATATTTGTTCTTTTTGAAGTAGTCCAATGCCTCTTGATAAAAGTGATACGGCATCTGTACAACATGTTTTTCCGGATCGTACAGTGGCCCATCTTCGCTGCCATACTCTACGGTAAGTGTCTTGTTAAAGGGAAACAGTTCGTTTGAGAGATCAATGAGAGTTTGATTAACACCACTTTGCTCAATCTCTAATTTTAATTTAGCTTCCGCGTTATTGTCCGGCTGAAGGTAACGGATGATGATGTTATCTGCAGCGGAAAAAGCGTGAGTCGAGAAAGCGAGCATCGGCAGCAGCACTAGGCGCAAAAGCATAAACATTCCTTATTGTTTTTTTTACATCAATAAACTCACTTAATACTGACACAAATTCTAAGCTTTGGCTTATAGTTCACGCTCAAAGGAGTCTTAATATGAAAACTCAACCATTATTAAAGCAACCTAGAGTGCAAATGGCGTTGTTTAGTTTGAACGTGTAAACAACGCCACGAAAATTCGTTCCGTGGCAAACCTAAATAATCAGAGGAATTTGTCATGACTAAAAAACATTGGTCTAAATTTCAGTTACTTCACGAAGTTGTCAGTAACGAGAACATCCATATAAAAGGTACACACAGCTATTACAGTGATTGTTGGGATAATGGGTTTGAAGAGTCCGTTGTCCGTTACTTACATGGGGATGAGGTAAGCAGACAATGGGAACCAAGATGGGAGATTGACCAACTTTACATCGGCGATTATGTTTGTATCGCGGCTGAAGTGGTTATCTTAATGGGGGGCAACCATAACCATCGTGTCGATTGGTTTTGTCTGTACCCATTCCTTGAAGATGTCGAGCGCTCGTATCAAAGTAAAGGTGACACAATCATTCACGATGGTGTTTGGATTGGTATGAGAGCGATGATCATGCCAGGTGTAACTATTGGTGAAGGCGCGGTTATCGCTGCTAATAGCGTGGTGACTAAAGATGTTGAGCCTTATGCGATGGTTGGTGGTAATCCGGCTAAGCACATCAAGTATCGATTTGAGCCTGAGAAGATAACAAAGCTGCTTGCGATGGAAATCTATCAATGGCCAGAAGAGAAGTTCTCGGCACTGCAAAGTTATTTGACCCAAGCTGATTTTGGAATGCTTGAAGGTGCGGTAAATCAGTACGATCAAAAGCACGACAAGTAGATTTGAAAGATTATAATTAGGGCAGTTAGTGGGCTTGTGCTACACTCGCCGCCCTTTTCCGTTTCTATAAGAGTGTAACCATGAGCCTTAAGCAAGAACTACAAAACATCCACAACCGTCTAGATAACTGCAAACGTAAACTAGAGGCAGCCAAAGGCCGTGGTGACCAAGAAATGATCACCAAATTTACCAACGATATCGACAAGCTGACGAAAAAAGCGAACTCTATGAAGCATAAGCAGAGTTACGATATGAACAAAGAGCGTAAGAGCTTGTTGGATATGCCATTTTCTCGCGAGATCACCAAAGCAGAGCAAGCGGATATGGGTAAGTTGAAGAAGTCGGTTAAGGGATTAGTTGTGGTTCACCCAATGACCAAGTTGGGTAAAGAGCTACAGCTTAAGGTGATGACGGGTTACGCACCGAAAAAATTCTAATCGGGATTTGAGATATTAAAAAAGCGCCGCAATGGCGCTTTTTTTGTGCCTGTGAGATTTACACAACAACGACATTAACGCCTTGATTGCGCAATGAGTCTAGAACGGTACCGTCTGCCGCTTCATCGGTAATTAAGGTATCTAGCTGGTTTGTCGTCGCCAGTAGCTTACCGCCATGCTTACCAATTTTGCTTCCGTCGACGAGAGCAATCAAACGAGCGCCATACTCTAAGAGTTTTTTCTCTGCCATATACACTAGCAAATCTGAGGTATGGATACCTGCTGCAGTGACGCCAGTTCCTGTGAAGAACACAAAGCGGCTTTTGTGATCATCCGATGCTTCTTCATCAGGCGAGATGGTGATTTGACGCTCTGGCAGATACTGACCTCCGAGAATAATGATGCTCTGATGATCTTGTGTGATCAGGCTGTGAGCTAACGGCATAAAGTTAGTCACGACTTGAACATCACGCCCCGCTAAATACTGACCCATTAGAAAGGTTGAGTTACTGCCACTAACAATAATGCTGTCATGTTCATCACAAAGCTGTGCCGCCGCATGAGCGATTCGTTTTTTTGCCTCAACATTTTCAATATCACCTTCATGGGGGATAAAGCTGGAAGGAGTGTGGTGAGTGCCAGTTTCTGATCTCAGTGTTTCAGCACCATTACGAATCTTCTTCAGTTTCCCATCTTCAGCCAGCTTAGTGATGTCTCGACGAGCCGTAGAAAGAGAAATGTCCAACATAGCGACGTAATCGTTGGTGGTAATAAAAGTATGGCTTTCTAAATAGTCTAACAACCTTCTATGACGTTGGGCTTCATTCATATCTGTTACATCCTGATTCTTATTTTGAATCATTTTGACCGATTATGACGTTTTGAGCAATTTAAATTTGAATTTGACGCATTTTGAATATTAAATGGCGTTATTTTGTGATCTTTAGCAAAATAAACGTCATGTAAAGTCATTGTTGACTTTACATGACCGAATTTGACGGTTTATATTCATATTGCGTCACAAAGAGTCAACGGAGGCCAAAGTGAACTATCAAGCTGTCATTATCGATTTAGATGGAACCCTACTAAATGATCGCAACCAGATCAGTGCGAATAATGTTGAAGCGATTCAGCAAGCACAGAAAGAGGGGATAGTGGTGACATTGGCGAGTGGGCGTCCACATGATCTGATGTTGCCTTATGCCGAGCAGCTTGGCATTTCAACGGTGATGATCTGTTGCAACGGCGCATACCACTATGACATGAACAAGAGAGCCATTGTTGATGCTAAACCGTTTGAAAAAAATCAACTCACAGAGCTGCTTGCCACACTGAACTTCGGTCACTTTGATTTCACTCTTTACACTAAGAGAGGCATCTTCAGCGCTAAGCCTTCTGAGCATTTCAATGGTCTTGAGGCGCAAGCTAACAGCTTGGGCGTGAAGGTTAATATGGAAGTCATTCCATCGCTACATCAACTGCAAGAAAGATGTGGTGATGCCTATAAGGTGCTGGTTTCGAGCAGTGACAAACAGGCGTTAAGCGAGTTGCGAAGCGCGCTACAACACACACTGCAAGCCGATTTATCGGCTCCGAATAAGTTGGATATTACCGCTATCGGTGCCAACAAAGGTCACTCTGCACTGAAGTGGCTCACAAACAACAATTTAAATCCAATTCAAACCATCGCATTTGGCGACGGAGACAACGACATCGAGTTGTTTAAAGCCGTCGGTGAACCCGTTGCGATGGACAATGCGAGTCCGGCACTTCGAGGAATCGCGAATCTCATTATCACAGATAACAACGGTTGCGGCATTGGCCAGTATTTACGACTGATCGTTCGTGAAGGCCAACACACATGCCAACACTCATTTAGCTACTAAGGAAATCTCATGAAAAAAGTAAAAATTGCTGCAGGTCTAGCGCACGTTGATTACGGTCATATGGCTGACATCGTAAAAGAAGTTTCAGATGCAGGTGCAGACTACATCCACTGCGATGCAGCAGATATGCATGATTTAAAAAATATGCAGCTAATGGGCGGGCATCAAATTGTTGAAGGTATTCGTCAGTACACTGACAAGCCAATTGAAGTACACGCGTACTTTAAAGATTGCGATCGTCTATTCGTTGAAAAAATCGCAGCGGCAGGGGCAGACATGCTGATCCTTCCAGCAGAAAACTTTTTGGGCGCACCACTCGCGTACATGATGAAGTACTGCCGCGACTACAACATGAAATTTGGTTTGACTGTCGGTTGTTTCACCCCGGTTTCTTTCGTTAAAGAAGCAATTTACTACCTAGATCGCTTGCACATTGTTATCCACGGTGTGAACAACGATGAGTGGTTATGGCGTGAATCAGCAATCGAAATGATTCGCGAAGCTCGCCAGCTTATTAACGAACGTAACCCTAATTGTGAATTGTGTGTCGATGGCGGTATCCGTAACCACAACCTAGAAGCTCTGCTGAAAGAAGACATCGACGTGATGGTTGCTTCAACCAATATCTTTGGTCATGAGAAAGGTATTACAGCAGGTGTGCATGACTTCCGCACTGCATTGGACCAAGCAGAGAAAAACGTCGCAGCTGAAGTAGAACCGGCTTAATTGCCCGTTAAAGAATTTGGTGCCGGGCTGATGTTCCCCCGATATGCTCCGGCTTGGCACCTCTACCAAGGATTTTATCATGACACAATTTCAACATTATCAGCCGACCAAATTACTGTTTGGCGCGGGTGAAATTTCAAAAATTGGTCAGCTAGTCGCTCAGTACGGGAAACGCTGCCTTGTTGTCTCAGAGCCGATCTTTGATGCCGTCAAACCTGCTTATGATCGCATCTTTGCGCTGTTGGCAAGTGAAGGGATTACAGTGACACACTTTGATGGTGTGGTTCCTAACCCTCCAACCACGGTTGTCGAATTAGGCCGTCAAGTTGCTCAAGCGGCGGAGTGTGATGTTGTGCTTGCGGTGGGCGGCGGCTCATCAATAGATACCGCGAAAATCATCGCTGCAACCATCAAAGCACCTGACATCGATTGGACGCATTGGTTTAAAACCTATGATTCTCCATTTGGTGACATTGCAGCCCTACCAGCATCCGTTGTGCCGTTAATTGCGGTGCCAACAACTTCGGGTACTGGTTCACAGGTAACTCAAGCAGCGGTCATCACTGATGTTGAGCAACACGCCAAGTTGACACTTTTCCATCCGCAGTTTTTCCCTGTTGAAGCGGTGATTGACCCAGAGTTAATGCTAACACTTCCACCGAGAATGACTGCGATGACTGGCTTTGATGCATTTTCACATGCATTTGAATCATTCACGGGCACTCGACCTTCGCCATTTGTTGACCAACTTGCGTTGCGTGCAATGAAGCTGGTGGTGGATAACCTACCAAAAGTGGTGGCAGACGGCTCTGATATTCAAGGTCGCTGCGAGCTTGCCACGGCTGACACATTAGGTGGTATTTCGCTGGCTAATGGTGGTGCAGGGGCACCTCATCCACTGGGTGAGATTCTCGGCAGCCAGAAAACCAATTTGCCACATGGTTTGACATTAGCGGTTGTTTATCCCGCCTATGTCCAACTGCAATGGCGTAAGCAGCCAGAGCGATACGCACAAGTTGCCGAACTGTTTGGTGCCGTGGGAAGCACTGAAGAGAAAGCACAATCTTTGGCAGGCCACTTGGTGAGTTTCTTACAAGACATTGGCTTGGAGTCGAACCTCACGCAAGTTGGGGTAAATAAGCAAGATGTAGAGGCGTTAGAGCCAGCATTCTGCTTTGACTTACCACTGACGACGGGTGAAGAGATGAAGTCGATTCTTCATGCCAGTTTAGCATAGAGAAAATAGGAGTTTAGAGCATGGAAGGCAAAATGAGTGTGACAAAAACAAACCAGACGAATGTGGAAAGAGAGGACATGAGTTGTGGTCGTTTTCAAGCACTGATATTTGACTTCGATGGTCTTTTAGTCGATACGGAAAGCTGTATGTTCAGAGCTTGGGAAGCTTTGATGAAGCCATACGGTGTTGACGTTTCGCCTCTCCAGGTTGCTGGACTAGTTGGGAGCTCAGCGCCAGCAACCGCCCTTTATCATCTTTATCGCCGTCATTCCGGTCTGACCTATTCCGATCAGCAAATTCGCGAGCAAGTGTTAGAACTTGCCTATCAAAAAATCGAATCCATACCAGAGCGTGAGGGTGTACGCGACTATCTTAATTTTGCCAAACAAAAGCGGCTTAAGCTTGCGTTGGCAACAAGTTCAGAGCGCGAGCACTACATGCCAATCTTACAACGATTAGGGCTAGACGGTTACTTCGACTGCTTCACTGGCGCAGAAGAAATCTCACCTCAGCGAAGAAAACCATGTCCTGATGTGTATCTAACTAGCCTCGCTAAATTGGGAGTCTCTGCCCATCAAGCCATTGCCTTTGAAGATTCTCCACCCGGAGTCACAGCGGCTCGATCAGCAGATATTTCTACGGTTGCGGTAACCAACCTGTTAACCCGGCATTTGGATGTGTCGCACGCCAATGTGGTGTTGTCATCTATGAGCCAGTTATCGCTAGCAAATTTGATTGAACATTTATCGAGATAGAACCATGAACAAATTACAACAACTGAAAAAATACACCACCGTTGTTGCCGATACCGGTGACATTGATGCTATTGCTGCCTTTCAGCCTCAAGATGCAACGACTAACCCATCGCTCGTTCTTAAAGCGGCAGAAATGACTCAGTACGATCATTTGATTGTTGATGCTGTTGCATGGGCGCAGCAACAAAGTGCTGACAAAGCGCAACAGGTGATTGATGCAAGTGACAAGTTGGCAGTTAATATTGGCGTCGAAATTCTAAAATCCGTACCGGGACGTATTTCAACGGAAGTCGATGCACGCTTATCTTTTGATAAACAAGCGAGTCTTGTAAAAGCACGTAAATTGATTGCCATGTACCAAGAAGCAGGCATTGAGAAAGAGCGCATTTTGATCAAGCTAGCCTCTACTTGGGAAGGCATTCGCGCGGCACAAGTGCTAGAACAAGAGGGCATCAACTGTAACCTAACTTTACTGTTTAATTTTGCGCAGGCAAAAGCGTGTGCCGAAGCGGGCGCTTACTTAATTTCGCCATTTGTCGGTCGTATTCTCGATTGGTACAAAACCAATACCGATAAGAAAGAGTATCTACCGTTTGAAGATCCGGGCGTTGTGTCGGTTTCTAAAATCTATAACTACTACAAAGACCACGGCTATAACACGGTAGTGATGGGTGCAAGCTTCCGCAATGCAGAAGAAGTGCTAGCGCTGGCGGGGTGTGACCGCTTGACCATTGGCCCAGCCATTCTAGACCAATTGGCGGCGCAAGAGGGTGACGTTGAACCGACACTGTTTGCTGCGCGCGATGAGGTGAAATCAGCACCTGTTGCGATGTCTGAAGCTGAGTTCCGCTGGGAAATGAACCAAGATCCAATGGCAACAGAGAAGCTGTCTGAAGGTATCCGCAACTTTGCGGTCGATCAGGGCAAGCTAGAAGCCATGATTGAAGCGCGTCTGTAAGGAGTTTGACTATGATTTCACGTTCTAAACTCGCAGATACAATTCGTGTATTAAGCATGGATGCGGTGCAAAAAGCGGGCTCAGGTCACCCAGGCGCGCCAATGGGTATGGCAGATATTGCCGAAGTTTTGTGGCGCAGCTTTTTAAAGCACAATCCGACCAATCCGAGCTGGGCCGATCGCGATCGATTCATCTTGTCCAATGGTCACGGTTCAATGCTGATCTACAGCTTATTGCACCTAAGCGGTTATGACTTAACGATGGAAGATATTAAATCTTTTCGTCAGCTACACGCCAAAACGGCGGGCCACCCTGAGTATGGTTATGCTCCGGGTATTGAAACGACGACAGGTCCTTTAGGCCAAGGCATTACTAATGGTGTCGGCATGGCGTTGGCTGAGAAGGTACTGGGTGAACAGTTTAACCGCCCTGGGCATGACATTGTGGACCACTTCACTTATGTGTTTATGGGTGATGGTTGCATGATGGAAGGCATTTCCCACGAGGCATGTTCGCTCGCGGGTACGCTTGGCTTGGGTAAGCTGATCGCGTTTTGGGATGACAATGGTATTTCCATTGATGGCGAAGTGGATGGCTGGTTCTCTGACGATACGCCGAAGCGTTTTGAAGCTTATGGCTGGCACGTTATTTCTGACGTTGATGGACATAATTCTGAGGCGATTCATCAAGCGATCGTTGAAGCGCAGCAGGAAAAAGGCAAGCCAACCCTAATCTGCTGCAAAACAATCATTGGTTTTGGTTCGCCGAACAAGTCTGCCAGCCATGACTGCCATGGTGCGCCACTTGGTGACGATGAAGTCGCTTTAGTACGTCTTAACTTAGGTTGGGACTACGCACCATTTGAAATCCCAGCGGAAATCTACGCTGAATGGGATGGCAAAGAGTCGGGTAAAGATGCTGAAGCTCAATGGCAAAGTCGATTTAACGAGTATCAACAAGCATTTCCTGAACTAGCCGCAGAATTCAAGCGCAGAGTCGAGGGTGACTTACCGGATAACTGGCAGAAAATCAGCCAAGATGTGATTGCTACGCTGCAAGCCAACCCAGCTACGATTGCGACACGTAAAGCGTCCCAAAACGCGCTTGAAGCTTTTGGCGCACATTTGCCTGAGTTCTTGGGCGGTTCTGCGGACTTAACCCCATCGAACCTCACTAACTGGTCTGGCTCAAAAGCGATTAGCGCTCAAGATGCGTCGGGTAACTATCTAAGCTACGGCGTACGTGAATTTGCCATGTCAGCCATGATGAATGGTATTGCCTTGCATGGTGGATTTATCCCGTATGGTGGCACCTTCTTGATGTTTATGGAGTATGCGCGTAACGCTCTGCGTATGGCGGCGCTAATGAAACAGCGCAGCATTTTCGTCTATACCCATGATTCCATTGGCTTAGGTGAAGATGGCCCAACGCACCAACCTGTAGAACAAATTGCGTCGCTGCGCCTAACACCAAATATGAGCACTTGGCGTCCTTGTGACCAAGTGGAAACAGCGGTGGCATGGAAGTCGGCGATAGAGCGCAAAGAAGGTCCTACGTCACTGATTTTCTCGCGTCAGAATCTGGTTCAGTTCGAACGTGATCAAGCCACATTAAACGATGTCGCGAAAGGCGGTTATATCTTGTCTGATTGTGTTGGTGAGCCAGAACTTATCTTGATTGCGACAGGCTCCGAAGTAGCGCTCGCAATGCAAGCGAAACAGGCGCTTTCTAATGTGCGTTGCCGCGTCGTTTCAATGCCGTCGACAGACTTGTTCGAATCTCAAAGTGCTGACTATCGTCAAAAGGTACTACCGAGCTCTGTCACTAAACGTATCGCGATTGAAGCGGGTATTGCCGATTACTGGTTTAAGTACACAGGCCTGAATGGTGACATCATCGGTATGACAACCTTTGGTGAATCGGCACCAGCAGAGCAGCTATTTGAAATGTATGGTTTTACCGTCGACAAGGTAGTGTCAAAAGCTAACGCATTGTTGGAGCAGTAATTATGGGCATGGCAAAGCGCTTTATTGAAATGCAAAGCACCGATTGCCTGCGAACTAAGGCTGCGAAAGTGGCCTTAGAGCAAGTATTGAGTGTGCTAACTCCTTCATCAGTGATTGGTATTGGAACTGGAGCGACGGTTGAAATATTTATTCATTTGCTCAAGCAAAGTGGCGCTGAGTTTTCTCACTGCGTTTCAAGCTCGGAGCGTTCGAGTAAAGCATTGAGCGAAGCAGGATTGGCAGAGCAACCTATCCGCTTATGTGAGCGGATTGACGTTTACGTAGATGGTATCGATGAAGGCTTAAGTAGTGGCGTGACGGTGAAAGGTGGAGGCGCTGCCCTAGCGCGCGAAAAAGTGCTCGCCACATTGGCAATGAGCTTTATCACCATCGCTGATAGCGGGCGACTAAAACTCACATTAGGCGCATTTCCACTGCCGATTGAAGTGTTGCCTGCCGCTGAGACTGCCGTTAGCCGCGCCTTGCAGAGCTTAGGTGGAACGCCTATCAGACGAGAAAATTGCATCACTGATAACGGCAATCTCATCCTTGACTGCGCAGGCCTTGATATTAGTGAGCCAGAATCAACAGAAGCGGCGTTAAACAGCATTCCAGGCGTGGTCGAAAATGGCATTTTTGCACGCAGGAAAGCGGATTTTATGGCGTTTTCAGATCAGGGTGGCGTGCACTGGTTAGCGAGAAATTGAGACTTGCGTAACAACTCTAATTATATCTTTATCAACAGTAAATAAATTAGGAACAAAAGATGACGGAACGCAATTTTTCCAACCTAGCGATAGAGTATTTTGAACACCGTACTGATGAATTACTCAGCGACTTATCTGGATTAATTGCTATTCCGTCAGTGCGTGATGAGAGCACCAAACCTCACCATGCGCCGTTTGGTAAAAGTATTAGAGAAGCATTTGATTACCTTATTAATTTTGCCAAAAGAGAAGGGTTAGAAGTACGCGATCACCAAGGCTATGCAATGGACATTAGCTATGGTCAAGGTGAAGAAGAAATCGGCATTTTACATCACGTCGATGTCGTCCCTGCAGGGGACGCAAGCCGTTGGAAAACGCCTCCGTTTGAACTTCACCAACAGGGCGCTTTGGTGTTTGGCCGAGGTGTAACGGATAACAAGGGGCCTCTTATGGCTTCGCTGTACATCCTCAAGATGTTTAAGCAGCTCAATGTACCGATGAAGCGGAAAATTCGCGTCATTATCGGTGGGGCTGAAGAGACAACTTGGGAATGTGTAGAGCATTATTTTCGTCATCAGCCGCAACCGGCTGTTGGCTTTTCTCCGGATGGCGACTTCCCAATCGTCAATGGAGAGAAAGGTATCTTGTATGCCGAGTTACAAAAAGAATTCCCACCTTTACGTGACTTAGGATGTTGCCAGATTCACCGGATTGAAAGTGAGCGAGACCGTACTTCAACGTGTCACCACCTTTCGGTTTGGTTTTCAGGACAACAGGCAGCAAGAGTGGCACAACACTTTGACAGTGTTGCCGAAGTAACTCAGCAGAAGGAGCTGTATCGCGTTGTGTTGACAACGCCGTGGGAGAAATCTCGCAACCCGCATCGCGTCCCAAATTGTTTGGACAAGTTTATGACTGTGATGCGCCATGTAGAAGGGTTAGACGCAAACTCAAAAAGCTTGATTGAATTGCTCGATTCTTGTTTTTCAGAGTCGATTGATGGAGCGAAATTAGGGCTTGCGTATCACGATGAGGAAATGGGTAGCACCAGCTGCTGCGTCTCTTCTCTCAACCTTAACGAACATGGATACAACTTGGATTTTGATTTTCGGTTTCCTAAAGGACTGAGCATCGAAGAGACCCGTACCCAACTCCAACACTTATCCCAAAAGTATGGAGTGAGTTTCAACGAGCAACAGTACCTACCTCTATCTTACCTCTCACCCGAAAGTGCCCTTATCCAAGCGATGGGAAAAGCGTATTCCGAAGTTACGGGAATGGAATCTCAATGCTTTAGCAAAGGCGCGGCATCGTACGCGCGTGCGTTAAGCAATGGTGTGGCATTCGGACCTACTTTTCCAGGTGATGTGACTCATGTGCATGAGCCCAATGAACAGCTCAGCCTCGAGTCATTGAGAAAAGCAATAACAATATACGTGAAAGTTCTCATATCACTTCAGGAGTAAATTATGAGAGATAAGGTTCAAGCACTTGCTGGCGGCATGATGGTGTCTATCATCGTGTTGGTAATTGCAGGTATTTACATTGGTATTGGTGCGGGCGTTGTCAACCAAATGTCCAGCCAAGACTCGGTTATCTGGGCATTCTTCAAGCTGATGTTGGATCTCGGCTTGATGGTAATGCGTAACCTACCACCATTCTTTGCCATTGGTTTGGCGTTCGCCCTTTCTAAATCAGAAAAAGGCTGGGCGGCGTTCACTGGCTTCACCATGTTTATGTGTTTCAACGTTGCCGTTGGCTCTATCGCCGCTTTCAACGGTTGGACACCAGAAACAACAAGCGTCGACTACCTAGTGAATGAACTCGGTTACGAGATGGTTGCCGCGCAAAACTTTAACTCGCTATGGGGTGAAAACCTAGGGGTATTCTCATACAACATGGGGATCTTCAGCGGTATCATCGTCGGCTGTTTAACGGCATGGCTACACAACCGTTTCTACAAATTTGAAATGCCTGCAATGCTGAGCTTCTTCTCTGGCCCTCGTGCGGTAGTGATCTTCTCTTACATGGCGATCATGCCAGTGGGATTAATTACTTACTACGCGTGGCCACCAATTGCTGGCGGTTTGCAGTCTATTACTACTCTGATTACGAGCTCTGGCATTTTTGGTTCTTTCTTGTTTGGTGTGTTCGATAAGGGCTTATTGCCGTTTGGTCTTCACCATCTGATTGCGTTCCCAATCGAATACACTCGCGTCGGCGGTGTGATGGAAATTGATGGCGTGATCTACGAAGGTGTTCGTAACATCATGAACGGCCAAATGAGCTCACCTGATGCGACTGGCTACATTACGCATAACTTCACCAGTGGTCGTATTCCAATCCAAATTGGTGGTCTAACAGGTGCTGCATACGCTATGTACGTTACGGCGAAAACGGAAAACCGCAAGAAAGTAGCAGCGATCATGGTCCCAGCGGTATTTACTGCCGCGGTTATCGGTATTACAGAGCCGCTAGAGTACACCTTCCTATTCGTTCAGCCATTCCTGTTCTTTGCTGTGCACGTGCCTTTAAATGGCCTTGCGTATGTCATTACTGAGATGATGGGCGTATCTATCCATGGTAACCAGCTACTGTTTATGGTGCCAAACTTACTGCAACCTGAGAAAGTACACGCATGGGCACTGCTGTGGATCATTCCGCTTTACTTCGTGATTTACTTCTACACCTTTAAGTTCTTTATCTTGAAGTTTGATTCGAAAACGCCGGGTCGTGAAGACGCTGATGAAGGTGATATCGCGCTGTATAGCAAAGAAGATTTCAAGAAGAAGCAGAAGCAAAACACCGCAGGGCTGCCAGTAGAGATCATCAAAGCACTTGGTGGCGCAGAGAACATTGAAAACGTTTCTAACTGTGCGACTCGACTGCGTGTTTCACTCCATGACGAAACCTTGGCCGCAAGCGATGACTTCTGGAAGAAAGAGCTCAATGCCATTGGTGTTGTCCGTATGCCGAAAGGTATCCAAGTTATCTACGGTGCCAATGTGATCACCATAGCTTCAGGCATTAAAGAAGCGCTTGGCGTGGATTCCTAACTAAAAAAATAAATACCAATAACAACAAACTCCTCCTGTGGCTGATGGGCCACAGGCAGGATTCCTTGTGCCCAAAATATGGAAATTGAATAGTGAAAACCATAACAAAATGTTCGCTGACCTTAATTGCATTGAGTATTTCCGGCGCCTTACATGCCAGTGAAGCAGAAACTCCCTCTTGGCCAGAGCGTAGCCCAATTGTGTTCTGGGGCGACCGCGCTAACGAAGATTGGAGCTATGTTGATAATCTGAAAGAGAGCGACAAGAGCTTCTCTGAAAAACTCAAACGTCTTGATATTACGGACGATGGTGAGTGGAAGGTCTCGTTTGCTGGTAACGTGAAACTGGCGTTTGATAATCGCTGGAATCATATGTACGACCCTGATGTACGTAAACACAACGAGCTTCGCTCACGAATGCACTTTTCAGCGGATGTGACTTATCAAGATTGGATGCGTGTGTTTGGTGAGATTCGTACCAACTATACCAACTTAGATGCTCCGGGGCCTGTCGATGATGCGGGTACGGATTTCCATCAATTCTTTACTGAATTCAAGCTACTTGATGATGGAGAGCAGTATTTAAGTACTCGTCTAGGTCGCCAAGAGATCTATCTCAATGAGTGGCAAATGATGAACCGCGAACCCACTCCAGTTCAATCAAGTTGGAATGCGGTTAGCGCTAAGTACAGCGTGAAGGGCATTAACTTTGATGCCTACTATGGTGAAGAGATCTTCCCGCTGTTTAAAGATGGCAGCTTTGGCGGTAACTGGGATGATAAAACCAACGGCAAGAAATCAACGGGCTTATTCGCTAACTGGGGAACAAGCTTTGGTGTAATGCAAGCTTATGTGATGAGCAATCAGCTAACTAACTCAAGCTTTGTCAATGCACCAGACGGCGACGTGGATATCCAAGTGTTAGGCTTACATGCGCATAACTTCGTCAGTGAAGGCTTTGGTTACATGTTAGACGGCGTATACCAGTTTGGTGATCACGCAGGTAAAGATATCTCGGCTTACATGGGTTATGCAGACCTTAACTACAACTGGAAAGCGGATTGGAACTACCGTGTGGGTATGAACCTTCACTATGCTTCTGGCTCGGATAAGAACAGTGATGAGGTGAATACCTTTAACCCACTTTGGACGGGTGACCCACTTGGCTTTGCTCATGATGGCGCTTACGGTAACGCCATGCAGTTTGGTGGCTACTCAGTGATTGAATACTCTCCAAAGCAAACCATTATTACGGGCTTTATGTCGACGTGGCGTGCCAATACGGATGATGCCATCTACACCCTAAACCAAGACGTGTTGTTCGGTGCAGACTCGGATGAGAAATACGCCTACACCCAGTTCTATCTACAGTTCCATAACTACATTACGGGTAACCTGAAAACGGAAGTGAACACCTACTATGCATTAGCAAGTGATTACACTCGTGACGTAGTTAGCACCGATAGTAAAGACGCAATGCGAGTCGAACTTGCTCTAATCTATAACTTCTAATAAGTCCTATTTGATTGTCATGGAATGATGATCGTCTGTCTATTGCCCGACCTCAGGTCGGGCTTTTTTGTTAGAAACCAAACTTACCATTTTGGTTCTTCCACTGAGATTGAGGAGCGATAGCTTCGATAACGTCCCAGTGCTCTACAATCTTGTCATTCTCAACTCTAAACAGGTCGTAGAATGAGGTATGTTTGCCCAAGAATTCTCCTTCGCTGATGGATAGCACGAAATTCCCTTGTCCAAGAATCTTGTGGTTTACATTGTAAATCATTGGAGTACCAGCTTTTGCGAGCGCAGTTAGTGCTTTACCCAAGCCACTCAAACCATCAGCAACCATAGCATTGTGTTGGATATAGGCACTCTCTTCGTTATCGATAAACTGATTGATTTTTGCCATATCGCCATCGATCAAGATGGTCTGAACAAAATCGGTGACGAGTTGCTTATTCTGTTCTGTTTTCTCAATATCTAGTACTTGTGTCGGTCCATCGAGTTGAGTACGACCACTTGGGTTCATTGGCATAATGCTTTGTAAGTTATCCCAATGTTCGACGATTTTCCCATCTTCGAAGCGGAACACATCAAAGCCAACTTTAGGGCCAAAAAAGTTGTATTCGGTATGGGTGACAGCGTAGTCACCATCTTCGAAAGCTCTGACTACATTAGCTTTCGCACTGCCTTTGGGTAACGCTGCCATTACTTCGCCAAACCCAGCTAAACCATCACCTACAGCCAGGTTATGTTGGATGTATTTGTTTTGGTTGATGTAGCTAATTGCAGCTTGGTCACCAGTTTCAATGCTGGAGATAACCGCAACGGCTTTTTGCGTCTGGCTTGGCTCGGTTATCTCGGGTTGTGTTGCGCAGGCACTTAAACTCATTGCTGCTGCAACAAATGTGGTTGTTTTTAATGTTGTTAACAATTTCATTCTGATATACCTCAATGTTGGCTCGAGAAACATGTTAGGGATATCGAAATAGCAAAGCATTGTGCATTTTGGATAAAAAATGGTAGATATCGAACCCGCGAGTTTATGCGGTCACAATTTTGGAGTCGTGTGGTACTTAGCAAATTGACTCGGTGTCATTTGACTGTGCTTCTTAAAGAACTTTACGAAGTTGCTTGCATCTTCAAAGCCAAATTCATAGGCAAGGTTTTGAGATGTAGCTTGGTTCACCACTAACCGACGTTTAATTTCGACAATGACAAATGCGTCGATTAATTGCTTTACCGTTAAGTTCGTTGCTGATTTGCAGGTGAGGTTGAGCGTTTTGTAGGTTGTTCCTAGTTGAAGCGCGTACCAGTTGGCGTCACGTGTTTTGTGGAAGTTGGCCTGAAGTTGTTCGAAAAAACGCGCAAACTTAGCGCTTTGTTCGTCAGACAACTTATCCTGAGGTACTTCAGGTCTTAACCGATGTAAAATGAGCGCGAGGGCCGAAAACAAATACATAACGATTAATGGATCAGGTTTAGGCTGCCCCATTTCTAGTTGCATCTGTTCTACCAATATATCTATTCGGCTTTTACTATTTGCGTCGAGATCGAGCAGAGGAGAGTGGTGTGGATTTAAATGTGTGGGCGTGTAATTAGGCAAGCGCATATTGATATGGACTTGGTCGAGAAATGCTTGAGTGAAAATCAGCATTTTGCCTTTCGGTTGTTGACTAAAATCGAAAGCCTGAACTTGTTCACGTTGGACGAACAGAATTGAACCTGGTTTAAAAGGGTATGGTTTAAAGTCGATATGGTGAATACCAGTGCCTTTTTGAACAAAAATCAAAGCAAAAAATGAGACACGGTGAGGTTCAGTTGGATCGTGACGTAGTCCTTCTCTCTGGTAGAGGCTCTCTAGTTCAAAGATCTCTAACTCCGCGTTGTTTGCCTTACGGTGGTTGAATGCAATTTCTGGAATTGTCACATGAGCCTCCCGTTATCTTATTATCAGCTTAGACTACTAAAACAGTTAATCTAATCGCGAAGCTTTAAGATGAGAAGTGAAAAAAGTCATATTTTTTAATGTGTTGTTACATATTGTACTGATCTTATTGTCTATTTATTAAGACATTTCTAGTTAGTTTCTTGGCTGCTTTTACCATGGCTCGCATTTATGAAATAGAGTTAATTCTCTAAGAAAATTATCGCATCAAGTTATGAGATATCTGGCATTTATTCAGGTTGTGAACTGATACGTTGTGCGCGTATTTGCAATAACTCAAATGCACATTTTTGTAATGTTAGCTGTGAGTTGCTGCTTTTTATGGATAAATACGCAACATTTGGAGACAGTTTATGGTCTTAAAGCACTCTTCGATCGCTCTTGCTATAGCCGTTGTATTAACGGCATGCGGAGGTTCAGATTCAGGCTCGGCTAGTACCAGTTCTACGTCTAGCTCTGCCAACTCCTCGTCATTGACCGCACGTGCAGCGGATGGCTATCTTATTGGCGCCAATGCCTGCTTAGACTTAAATAATAATAAAGTTTGTGAATCTTCAGAACCGAATGCCGTCACAGGAGACAATGGTGAATTTACGCTTACCGGGCTTTCCGCTGAGCAAATTGCAAAAGGCGTACTATTGATCGAGGTGGTCGCAGGACAAACAATCGACTCAGACAATCCAGGAGTGGTTTTAACCCAAGGCTATAATTTGACCGCACCACCTGGATCAGATTTTATTAGTCCACTGACAACTATGCTCCAAAATGAGATGGAAAAAGGCAGTTCAATAGAAGAGGCTAAGTCCAAAGTTCAGCAAAAAATTGGTACGAGTATTGACGTAACCAAAGACTATATTGCTGCAAAAAACTCGGTTGAGTTGAGTAGTACAGATAAAGCAGTCTATGAGAAGTTGCATAAGATCGCCCAAGTTACGGCGAGTATTATGGCGTCGAAAACTGATTCACTAAAAGAGGTCAGCGCTGGGGCAGGAATCAGTGAGCATGAACTGATTTCATTGATTGTCGAAGAAGTGACCATGGTACTTGAAAATGTTGTCGCAGATATATCGAACAATGCAGGTCAGTTTGATGCTAAGACAATTGCTACTGAGATCGAACGAGAGAATATCGATCTCGATAAAAACAACTTAAGTGACAAAATCAAAGAAAATGAAGCTAAGAAAAAAGGAGTCATAATCAACCACGCCAAGGAGTTGTACGAGGAAGGAATTCATTGGCTAGCCGGTACAACTCACGCAGATAAACCGATGACATTGCAGTTTGGTTCGGTGCAGTTTAGAAGTGATGGCGGTATTCAAGAAAGTAGCAAAGTCTATGACTATACAGTTGGTGATTTTGTATTAGCGGCAGAGAAGCTACCGAGTTTACAAATGGTATTGGCGAACAATGGTTGGCAAAGTGAAAATGCTGCTATCGAAAAGATTGAGGTGCTGGACAATCACAAAATCAAACTGACTTCGGCTGATTCCGTCTTGAGCGATATTGTTAGCATAATGAAAATCGATGTAAGCGGCGTTAATGTTCGCTCAATAGTGAAGCAGGTTGATAGTAGTGGTGCTTGGTCAAATACTTTGCCTGCCGATCTAGTGTTCCCTGACAATACGGTGATGTACAAACAGTCTCTAACCAAGAGTATTGAAGGTTACTACTCATTTTACAAAGGAAAAGGCTGTAAAGGCGAAGACCGCTATGTTGAACTGAATAATTCTTGCAACGGTTTTTCTGTATTTAAAGACAATCAAGAAAAGTGGCTCACCAGTCTTGAGCAAACTAAAGTAGTGGATCAATCAGACAGGAGTGGTACGTTTAATGTTGACGGGTTGGTTCCATTCGGGGCGATGAAGCGAGGAGGTATCCGAGCCCAATTGCTTGATGGAGGTGAGGTAAAATACTACTTCTACTCTTGGTATAACGAACCTTTAGAACTATTGCCTGAGGCTGGACAGTGGCGTGATATTGTTGTCAATGGTGTCCAACTTCGCGAAGTGTCTATGCCGGCAACGATCATTGATGTTGCAAGTCAGGTTGCGGTGAACCCAAAAGACCGTAAGTCTTATCTATCAGTGGCGGAAGGCTTTGTACGTAATACTTGGTACATTCCTTCAGCCTCAACACGAGAAGAGTACGTTTTTGATAGTACAACACAGCAGTTCATCTTAGATAGATCTTCTCAGCCGTTAAACTTACAAGCTTGTTTAGATTCATTAGCAGACGCTGGTTATGAAAAAACGATAGGCGACAAAATTGTTTATGATGTCTCACGCACCTTTACAGGTGGCGTACCAACTTCATTGCAATTTCATTCGGAGTATCTCGGTAATAATTTCTCATGGCTCGATGATGTTACCAATGTCACAGGGCTGCCAAGTTGGATTTCAGATTGGGCGGGCAGGTTAGAAAAAACTAAAGTGAGTGAACTTGACTTACAGGGTGCGCTAGTAGGATACGAGTATGCGTATAGCACACCTGAACACTACCTAGGACAAGAAGGCTTTAACCAACACGATGAACGAATACATGGCATCGCTAAGGTTGGTTTGCCAACGGCGGTTGCTCACAAGACTAAACAGCTTGGAGTTGAAAAAGCGCATGCAAGGGCAATTAATGCGCCATTAACTGCCGTATTTGATACTAGTACAGTTCCGGCTCAACTGGTTACTCACGGATTGCGTACAGCAGATACCGAAATAGCGCTGAGTGCGATAACGGATGCGTGGCATAAGTCAGTATTTGATTACAGTGAAACATATCTTGGGAAAGAGAGAGTCACTGTTCCAGCAGGTACGTTTGATACATGTAAATTGATCAGCAAAACGAATTTCCCGGGAGCGAATAAGACCGATACGGCAGTGACTTGGCTGATCAATAAAGGCATAGTCAAAAAAGATCGCAATGAACCGTCGTGGAATGCGAAGATTGAAATAGAGGCTAAGTCCTTATAACTAAAAAAGCCAACAGCAAATGCTGTTGGCTTTTTTGAACATTATGACCCGTCTTTGGGAATTGAATTTATCTAATACCCCATCAATTGCAGTAAATTTTCAGCGGTTCTAATCGCTTCCTTACGGTTCGCAATATTGAGTTTCTGATATAAGTTACGAATATGCGTTTTAATTGTAGTGCCAGCGACATCGAGCTCTTGAGCAATCTGCTCGTTGCTAAACCCAGAGTAGATCAGCCCAAGCACCTGCCACTCTCGCTGAGTAAGCGGACTCGTACGAACAAGTTCTGGGATATTTGGGTGATTAACGAGTTTCTCAACAAACTCTTCATCAAAGTGAACGGAGCTGCTGCGCTGAGTAGTCGAAATATCTTTAAGCAACTGTTGTGCGCGATGGCGCTCTAAGTCGCCGAGTTCACTTTTTTGGTTAAGTTTCTCTAAGATATGGCCAATCTTGGCGCCATCAACGAGGAAATTGCCCAACATACCGGTTTGATTGGTTAACTCCAACGCGCGTTTTAGGTGTTCACGTGCAGTTTCTTCATCATCTTGAGAAACGGCAAGTACCGCTTCAACAATCAAGTTTCGATTGGTATCAGTCAACAACTCGTTTTCTTGCGCTTGTTGCTGTAAGAATTCAAGTGTTTTGCCCGCATCTGCATATTGCTCTAGCGAGATTTGCGCGCGAGCGATATTGCGCCACTGCAGTTGAGTGAAGTGATTGCATGCCGTTTCAGGACGTACTGTGGTTTCAAGCCATTGTTGAATGGAGTCTAGATCGCCACGAGCTTGCCAGAACAGAATCAGCGAAAGTGATGCGTTGGCGGTCCAGTCAACATGGTAAGTAGATTGTTTAAGTAAGTGAGCAATCTGCTCGATAAACTTACCCGCTTTATCGAGTTCACCACGACCAATCGCGATACGCGCCAACATTGAGTAGCTATGTAAGTGCTTACTTGGACTGTGGTCGCCTAGAACATGTAAACCCTTGTAGGCACACTCTTCTGCCTCATCTAAGCGGTTCCAACACCACAGAATTTGCGCTCGGACGCGAAGCAAAAACTCATGCAGAGGCACTTGCTGTAATTGGTGTTCTTCGATCAGCTTGAAAGCGTTATCTTGAACTTCGTACGCCGCTTGAACATAGCCTTGAGCAATCAGAATTTCACTCTGTTGAAGCATTGCCCACAAGGCTTGGTGATAGACCTGATATTGGCGAGCCAGTTTTTCGGTTTGCTGCATCATAGGCAGGGCGCGGCTTAGATGCCCGAGTACATGGTTAACTTCACCAACCACAGAGGTAGCAACGATGCGGCTGCGATAAACCGTACTGTCTACTTGGCTAAGTGCCAGCTCAGCAAGTTCAAGCGCTTTCTCAGGCTCATCTTGGTTGATCGCAACCTGAGCGCGCAGAGCATTGAACTCTCCCTGCTCCTTAGCACTTAAAACGATGTTTAGTTGCTTCATTTGCTCATCGGCTTTCGACAATAAGTCACCGACGTCGTTATATCTATGCTGACTCTGAGCCAACCAAGCTTGCAGCATGCAGAGTTTAGGCTCGCTATAAAGTTGCTCAGGTGTGAGGGTATTGATCGCCTTTTCTAGCGTAATTAGCTCACCGCCGTTAAACATCTTCCAACCATACTGGCTTAAGATATCCGCTGTCAGTTGGCTGTTATTGGCTTCTTGAGCATGACGCAATGCTTGATGAGGTGATGAGAGTTTCAACCATGCTTTTGCTGCTGTCTGATGAAGTTGTTTCTCTTGTTGAGGAATACGCGCGGTACGCTCGTGAGCTAGGAATTCTGCAAACAGGTTGTGGAAGCGATACCAGTTTTGCTCGCCCTCTAGTGGGTGAATAAACAAGCCGAATCGGTTTAGTGATTCAATCATGCTAAGGGCATCTTCACGTTCTGTCAGCTCACATACCAACTGATCATTGAAATGATCCAATACCGAACATTGAAGTAAGAATTGACGCGTTTCTTTGTCGAGAAGATCAAACACCTCTTCAACCAAGTAATCCCATAGATGAGCGTGATTAAACTGAGAGAAGGATTCCGCTGATTGAGCTAAGGTTTTATGCTGGTGCTGGGCTTGCAGAGCGATAAGTTGCAATGCTGATGGCCAGCCTTCAACATAGTTTCTTAGATTACTTGCCGTCGCATCGTCAATGCCGTCCGCGACTCGTTGGTTAAAGAATCGAGTGGTCTCTTCCGTATCAAACGCGAGTAACTCGTCGCCAATTTCGATCATCAGATCGCGAACACGAAGGTTAGCGGTGCCAAGTGGTGGAGCTGCTCGGCTGGTTACAACCAAAGTGACGTTATCTGGCATATGTTTGAGGAAGAAGCGCATCGCTTCGTGAATTTCATCTTCTGAAATTAGGTGGTAGTCGTCTAGCACCAAGTAACACTCTTGATGGAAGTTCGACATTTCCGTGAAGACTTCGCCAAACAATGAGTGAAGCGACGAGAATTGACGCTTTTCCGCTAGCTTTTGTGAATTCGGGCAACTGCCATCCGTCGCTTTATTGAGCGCTTGTAGCAGGTAGTTGATGAAGCGGAATGAATCGTTATCGCTCTCATCAATACTGTACCAGCCTACGTGTGACTTATCTGATAGCCATTGGGCGGCCATCGTGGTTTTTCCATAGCCAGCAGGAGATCTAAACAAGACCAGTTTGTAAAATGGAGCTTGTTGAAGAAGGTCTAGTACTCGTGGTCGGACAATCGCATTATGTAAGCGAGCCGGGCGAGTTAATTTCGAAGGAATCCACATCTTTTTGTCCCTATGCCGTGCCCTATATTTAGAGAATCACGTAATTCCAATCAGCTTGGTACGTAATTGAGCAAATATTGTGCAATTAAGCTTATTGGCAAGGATGTTACTTGAGAATAATCGCTACAGTTATTGATCGACGGCGGGTTTTTCGCGTAATTCACATTTTGATGCTAACTACGCCCTATTTTTGTGATTCTTGTCACTTATTGGTGGGGTGGATAATGGGATTTGATCACCCACTTGCACCAAAAAGCATGTAATTTGCATCGTCTAGCAAATCTTATTGTGACCGAGTATGCATATTGTTCAATTGACTATGTTCCTCTACACATATCTTTAATACATCAGTTATAGGTTAAATGCGTTGATGGTGTGATCCCTATCACCAGAGCTCAGACGATGTTGAATTTAAATGAGAGTTAGATCACTGAGCCCTTGGTAATACGCCCTCTACGCCCTTCGTCCTCCTCCCAAATTGCCGTGTTGTAGGAGGATGTTTTGCTGTTCATGTCAATGCACGATATGGCACAGATGGATTAGAACCAATAAGTGAGATTTCTCTAATGAAACCTACGCAACAGAAAAATTTTGATAAAGCGACTTTCCAAGCTGATGTGAAAAAGCACCTTTCAGCAACTTACGCTAAGACTGAAGAGACAGCGACAGCGCGTGAGTGGTACTTAGCCATGGGCAAAGCGCTTGCTGAACTAACAACGTTTGACTTGCTTAAGACCGAGCAAGATCCAAAAATCAAAAACGCAAAAAGTGTTAACTACTTATCTCTAGAATTCCTAATTGGTCGTCTAACAGGTAACAACCTGATCAGCATGGGCCTATACGACCAAATCACTGATGCGATGGCGGAGCTAGGTCAAAACCTAACGGATCTACTTGAAGAAGAGCGTGATCCTTCACTGGGTAACGGTGGTCTAGGCCGCTTGGCAGCGTGTTTTATGGATTCGTGTGCTGCACAAGAATATCCAACAGTAGGTTACGGCCTACACTACGAATACGGTCTGTTTAAACAATCGTTCGAAGAAGGTCGTCAGCAAGAAGCACCAGACGCATGGCGCGGTGTTGAAGGCTACCCTTGGGAAGTCGCGCGTCCTAAACTTGCGCAAGAAATTGGCTTCTATGGTCATGTCGAAGTAACACATGAGAACGGTAAAGAAGTTCGTAAATGGGTACCGGGTATGAGCGTAAAAGCAATGCCTTGGGATCTACCAATCGTGGGTTACGAGTCAGATACGGTTTATCCGCTACGTCTTTGGGAATGTCAGGCAATTGCACCATTCTCACTAGCGAGCTTTAACAACGGCGACTACTTTGAAGCGCAGCACGCTCTGATTGATGCGGGCAACATTACTAAAGTTCTGTACCCGAATGATAACCACGAGAAAGGTAAAACTCTGCGTCTAATGCAGCAGTACTTCCACTCGGCAGCATCGGTACGCGACATTCTACGTCGTCATGAAGAAGCAGGTTTTGCGCTGGCTGATCTTCCTAAGCAAGAGACAATTCAACTTAACGATACGCACCCAACAATTGCTATCCCAGAGCTAATGCGCATCCTGATCGACGAGAAAGGTCTATCTTGGGATAAAGCGTGGGACATCAGTGCAAATACTTTTGCCTACACTAACCACACGCTACTACCAGAAGCACTAGAAACGTGGCCAGAGTCGCTGATTCAGCGCCTACTACCTCGTCATATGGAAATCATCTTTGAAATCAACCACCGCTTCCTACAAGAAGTACGTAAGATGTGGCCTGGTGATGGTGAGAAGCAAGCGAAGCTGTCTATCATCCAAGAAGGTTTCAACCGCATGGTTCGCATGGCTAACCTTTGTGTTATCGGTTCTTACAAAGTCAACGGCGTAGCAGCGCTTCACTCAGAGCTAGTGAAGAAAGACCTATTCCCTGAGTTTAACGAAATCTTCCCAGGTAAACTGACTAACGTAACAAACGGTGTAACACCTCGTCGTTGGTTGAAGTTCTGTAACCCAGGTCTGTCTCAGCTGATCACTGATAAAATTGGTAGCGAGTGGCCAGCAAAACTTGAGCAGTTAGAAGGTATTGCTAAGTTTGCAACTGACGCTAAGTTCCAACAAGAATTCATGGCAGTTAAGAAGCAAAACAAACAGCGCCTTGCTGATTGGGTTCAAGAGAACATGGGTATCGAGCTAGATACAAATGCTATCTTTGATGTTCAAATCAAACGTCTGCACGAGTACAAGCGTCAGCATCTAGACTTGCTACACATCTTGTCTCTGTACCACCGCATCATCAATGAACCTGGTTTTGAATGCACGCCACGCGTGTGTTTCTTTGCAGCGAAAGCAGCGCCAGGCTACCACCTAGCGAAAGAGATCATCTTCGCAGTGAACAAGGTTGCTGAGAAGATCAACAATGATCCGCGCATTGGCAACAAGCTGAAAGTGGTATTCATCCCAGACTACCGCGTAAGCATGGCTGAAATCATCATTCCAGCGGCTGACGTTTCGCAACAAATCTCGCTAGCGGGTAAAGAAGCATCAGGTACGGGTAACATGAAGATGGCGCTAAACGGTGCACTAACTATCGGTACTATGGATGGTGCGAACGTAGAGATTCGTGAAGAAGTTGGCGACGAAAACATCTACATCTTCGGTCTAGACGTTGAAGGTGTGCAAGCGGTGAAAGCGCAAGGTTACAACCCTTACGACTACTACCACGCAGACCCTCTACTGAAAGCATCGCTTGACCTACTTGCGGGCGAAGAGTTTACCCCAGGTCAACCTGGTCTACTTCGCGCTACATTCGATAGCTTACTAGATGGCGGTGACCCATACCTATGTTTAGCTGACTTTGCTTCTTATGTTCAAGCACACGAAGATATGGGCAAACAATACAAAGACCAAGCGGGTTGGGCGAAGAAAGCCATATTGAACACCGCCTTGGTTGGTAAGTTCACCTCTGACCGTTCAATTAGAGACTACGTGAACAATATTTGGAAATTAGAAGCTGTTAAGCGCTAATTGATTAAAAAAGCCAAGGCCATGTGCCTTGGCTCTACTCTTTTTATAATGATTAATAACCCTACATTTTGAAGGTATTAGCAGTCCTTCGGAGAGAGCGATGAAACAAGATAACGCATTAAAACAAGTCGCTGAAATGGCGAGAATTGCCGACAGCTACGTTAGCGCGTGGGGAGATGAAGCTAAAGTTGAAGACGAAACCATTCGTCACTTACTTGCGTCTTTAGGCTATGACACGACAAATGATGAAACTCTTCTGAAATCAGCAGAGAAAAAGCACAAGAAAGATGTGCTAGACCCAGTACTGGTTGTCCGCGATGGTGAACCTGTCGAAGTGGCACTGAATCTAGGAACGAGTGCTCGTGAAAGTGAGTTTAGCTGGCGCTTAGATACTGAGCAGGGAGAGGTACTTGAAGGCTATCTTCAATCGCAAATCGTACGCGATGAGCGCAAAGAGGGTGGCCCTTTAGTGTTTGCATTACCGAGAGATATCGCTTGGGGTTATCACAAGCTGACTATCACTCGTAAACGTCGTAAAGCCCCTTATGAGATGACATTGATTGTGACGCCGAAAGCGTGTTTCAAACAAGATGGCATCTTAAACGGCAAGAAAATGTGGGGGCCAAGTGTTCAGCTTTACACTCTTCGCACTCAGCATAACTGGGGTATTGGTGATTTTGGTGACCTTAAACAGCTGGTTGCCGATATCGCGTCACGCGGTGGTGATTTTGTTGGCTTAAACCCAATTCATTCATTGTTCCCGGCAAACCCAGAAGGGGCGAGCCCATACAGCCCGTCTTCGCGCCGCTGGCTAAACATCATGTACATTGACGTTAGTTCTGTACCTGAGTTCGCGCTAAGCATTGAAGCGCAGCAAAAAGTGGGCAGTGCAGAGTTCCAACAACGTCTGCAAAAAGCACGCGAGTCACACTGGGTGAACTACACCGAAGTTTCTGATCTGAAAATGAGTGTTCTTCCTCAGCTATTTACTGAGTTTAAGAAGCGTCACTTAGATAAAAATTCAGAGCGAGCGCAAACTTTCTTGGCTTTCGTTGAAGAGGGTGGCGAGAGCTTAGTTCATCAAGCGGCGTTTGATGCGCTTCACGCTAAACTGCACGCTGAAGATTCTAATGTTTGGGGCTGGCCTGTATTCCCTGAAGAGTACCGTAAGTTTGAAAACAGTGCGGTGCAAAGCTTTATCGAACAAAACCAAGATCAAGTTCATCTTTATATGTACCTACAGTGGGTTGCCGATACTCAGATTAAAGAAGCGCAAGCTTTGGCTGAAGAGAAAGGCATGTCAGTGGGCTTATACCGCGACTTGGCTGTGGGTGTGGCGGATTCAGGCTCAGAAACTTGGGCGGATGATGGCAACCTAATCATGGATGCAAGCATCGGTGCTCCACCAGATATCCTTGGACCACTTGGTCAAAACTGGGGACTACCTCCGCTGAATCCACAAGTGCTGCAAGCGACTGGGTATGATGCATACATCAAGCTTCTACGCGCGAACATGAAGCACTGTGGCGCACTGCGTATTGACCATGTGTTAGGCCTGCTACGTTTATGGTGGATTCCTAAAGGTGAAAACGCAACTAAAGGCGCTTACATTTACTACCCAGTGGAAGACATGCTAGCGATTCTGGCGTTAGAGTCGCATCGCTATCAATGTAGTGTGATTGGCGAAGATTTAGGTACTGTGCCTGATGAAATCGTCGAGATTCTACGCGACGCTGGCGTTCACTCATACAAGGTATTCTTCTTTGAAACTTCAGAAGATGACGGCGGCTTTATTTCACCTGCTCATTACGCAGAGCAATCTATGTCTGCTTTGTGTACTCACGATATGCCAACGCTACGTGGTTTCTGGCATTGTGAAGACCTTAAAATGGGTGAAGAACTTGGCCTATATCCTGACGCAGAGCAGCTCAAAGGTCTGTTCGCTGACCGTCTAGAGTGTAAGCAAGGAATCCTTGATTCAGTGGCATGGCATGGTTACCTACCAGAAGGTGTGGGACGTGATGCGCAATATGTGCCAATGGATTCTTACCTAGCGGAAGCACTTCAACTTCATGTTGCAGCAGGCTCTTCGACACTGCTCAGTGTCCAGCTGGAAGATTGGCTTGAAATGGACAAGCCAGTTAACATTCCTGGCACGGTCGATGAGTATCCAAACTGGCGTCGTAAACTGTCGATGAATCTCGACGAAGTATTCGCGCATGAAGGGGTTAATCGCATTGCTCACAAGCTCACTGAAGTTCGAGCGAAAGTAAGCAAATAGTCGTCTAATTGCAGTTCATACATAGAAAATTTTAGGTTGTATCACTCTATGTAGAGCCGGAATTCGGTAAACTGTCATAACGCTAATTAAGCCCGCTGCATAGCGGGCTTTTTGGGTCATTTGACCTGTCAATACGACAACTAATCTTATTTGGATTATGAAAGTTAGGTTAGGGAGAGAAGTAACTTGAAAACAACAACGTTAGATAAGGCAACAAAGATTTATAACCGGCTTTCACACGCGACATTCGCTGACCCATTTTCGTTTATCGGGCCTTTTATCGATCCAGAGCACGGCGCTTTGCGTGTATGGATGCCAGGCGCTGATAAAGTTGAATTAGTGATCGATGATCAGCGAGTAGAACTTGAAAGGGAAGATGCCTCTGGCTTTATCCTTAAACAAGAGCAAGATTTGCATTTAACGCACTACTTGCTTGCTGTCGATTGGAATGGCACCGAGCAACTGGTGGATGATCCTTATCAGTATCACAACATCTACGCTGAATATGATGATCTGCATACGCCTAAAGAAATGTACAAGCATATGGGCGCGCAGTTTATGACGCTTGAGCGTGGTGGCAAACAGATTTCAGGTATCCGTTTCTTGGTATACGCACCGCATGCTTCTGCGTGTAGTTTGGTGGGCGAGTTCAACCAGTGGGATGGACGTCGCACGCCTATGCAGCGTCTCGATTATGGTATCTGGGGTATCTTTATTCCAAATCTCCCTGAAGGCACTCAATACAAGTTTGAGTTAAAAGGGCCAAATGGTGAAGGCTTACCTCATAAGGCTGATCCTTGGGGCGCATTTGCGGAGCAGTACCCTTCTTTTTCTTCAGTGACTTATGATCATAGCCGTTACCAATGGCAAGATGATCAGTGGCAAAATCGTCCGGTGACGGAAAAGCGCAAAGAAGCGCTCTCGTTCTATGAGCTGCATGCGGGCTCTTGGCGTCGTGGCGCGAATGGTGACTTCCTAAACTACCGTGAATTGGCTGAGCAGCTAATCCCTTATCTTGTCGATATGGGCTACACCCACATCGAATTGATGCCTGTGTCAGAGCACCCATTCTATGGCTCTTGGGGCTATCAGCCAGTGGGCTTATTTGCGCCAACCAGCCGTTTTGGAACACCAGATGACTTTAAGTTCTTTGTTGACCAATGCCACCAAGCTGGTCTAGGTGTGGTACTTGATTGGGTGCCAGCGCACTTCCCATCAGATGATCACGGCTTAGCGAATTTTGATGGTACGCCTTTATTCCACGACCCAGACCCTCGTCGCGGTTGGCACCAAGATTGGAACTCATACATCTACGATCTAGGCCGAGAACATGTAAGACGTTTCTTAGTTTCTAACGCATTGTATTGGTTTGAACAGTTCCACATTGATGGCATTCGAGTCGATGCAGTGGCGTCTATGTTATACCTCGATTACTCACGTAGCCATGACCAATGGATTCCAAATGTTGATGGTGGTAATGAAAACTACGATGCGATTGCCACGCTGAAATGGATGAATGAGGAAGTGTACAAATACTTCCCGAACGCAATGACAATTGCGGAAGAATCGACCGCATTCCCGGGAGTGTCAGCACCTACCTTTATGGGCGGTTTAGGCTTTGGATTTAAGTGGAATATGGGCTGGATGCACGACTCTTTGTCTTACATTCAAGAAGACCCAATTCACCGTCAATACCATCACAATACGATTACCTTCCCATTGGTTTATGCCCATAGTGAGAACTATGTATTGTCGCTATCACACGATGAAGTGGTTTACGGTAAAGGTTCTATTCACAATAAGATGCCTGGCGATGAGTGGCAGCAAACAGCCAACTTGCGTGCGTACCTTGGTTACATGTACGCGCAACCGGGTAAAAAGCTTAACTTTATGGGCGCAGAGTTTGGTCAGACTGCGGAATGGAACCATGACGATCAACTGCAATGGTTCCTGCTTGATTTTGAACGCCATCAAGGGGTTCAGGCGTTGACTCGCGATCTCAATAAGCTTTACAGCAGCGAGAAAGCGATGCATGAGCTAGACTGCGAACCGCGTGGCTTTGAGTGGCGATTGCAAGATGCCGCTGAAGCGTCAATTTTGGCTCATGAACGTTTGAGCGATAGTGGAGAGCGTATTCTTGTCGTGACCAACTTTACTCCTGTCCCGCACGAAGAGTTTAGATTGGGTGTACCACATGAAGGAACATATCAAATGCTGCTTAACACCGATGACAACAAATACCACGGAAGTGGATTTGAAGTACTAAACTCGGTGACGAGCGAAGAGGTAGCAAGCGAGGGCTTAGAGCAGTCGATTCACCTTCGATTGCCGCCGTTAGCGACAGTCTTCTATAAGTTAGCCTAACCAAACTAGCCCAGTGAAAACTGGGCTTTTTTAGCTCTGACATTTGATGACAAAGCCTTACAACATCCATATACATTAATAATCAATGGCTCAATAAACTATCCATAACAATAATGAATGGTTTTGGAGCTGAAATTGAAACCCTTAATCCCGCTATTTATCGCCGTTACCGCACTCTCAGGTTGTCAGTCTTCAAAAGATAATCTTGCTCCCTATGTCTTTCAGTCTCAGTGCCAAGAAGCGGATGAGTATGATTTTGAGCCTCTGACTTTTACTGTTGACTCCTCATTTGAGCAGGCGCGAGTGAATGGTGTTATCTGCTCGGGGTCGTACACCGCATTTGAACAAATGACTAAACAGTACCCGAAAGTAAAGCTACTGCGATTAAAGGAGATCCCTGGCTCTGTCGACGATGAAACCAACCTTCGTTTATCGAAGAAGATTCATCAAATGGGGATCAGTACTTACTTAGGCGATAAAGGTATTGTGGAGTCAGGTGGGACGGATCTGTTTCTTTCGGGAGTGACCAGAAGGGCGGAAAAAGGCGCTAAAATTGGCGTTCACTCGTGGGCTTTCGAAGATGATAATGGAAAAGTGGTGGGTGGCGTGAACCTACCCAAAAGCAGTCCGGAGCATCAGCCCTATATTGAGTACTACCAAGATATTGGGCTAAGCAAACCAGAAGAGTTCTATTGGTTTACTATGCATGCGGCGTCTGCAGAGGGAATCTATTACATGTCACCGCAGCAACTTGAACATTTCGGCTTTAATACCCCAAGCTTTGCATTCTAATTTCACGGTTTCTCCTTCACTCTTTGATATTGGGGTGCGCACTGCCTTGGTAGTTAGGAAGTTGTTCTCGCAGTCCCATAAAGGTATTGCGAGCGCTTTCTTTAGCGAGTTTGTTGGCTAGCCAATCAGGCAGAGCACCGCCAGGATCAGCGAAAGCAACGTATTCGATAAGAGCACTACCATTGGTGAGTTTTTGCAGCGTCCATGTGGCTTTTACTGAGGTAATGCGGATGTAATCCTCTTGCTCAGGCAAACTGGCTGGAGGGGCGTCTTTGATGTTGAGTGTAAAACCTATCTCATCGACGGAATATTTTGAGTAAGTGACCATATCGCGGTCTTTCGCAGGCCAAGGTGCGGCAAATTGTGTGTAGACAATGTTTTCGTTGGATGAGATTTGCTTTATAACGCGGCTTAGGCTGACGTTATCAATCCAGTTCGGCACATTAGCGGTATCTTCCAGCAACAACAAAAACGCGCCGTAGCTGGTTGGAGCGAACATTCTGGCTCTAATCTCGACTAGCCCATCACTATGCTCACGAGAGTAGATGGTTATGCCGTCACTGTCGCTTTCAAACTTCCAGCTAGCAACTGGTTTTGCCCATACAGCGCTTGAGGCGATTAAACTGAAGATACAAATACTTTTCCCTAAGTTTGTCATTATATTACCTAATTCCTGACCATCCTTGTTTAGTCTATATGACACTGAGCTTAATGCTTAATTCGGCCACGAAGAGACTTGGTCTGCGATTTGATGTTTTTACTTTTCAGCCGCCTTTCTTTGGAAGCGCGGGTTGGTTTTGTCTCTCGACGTTTCTTTTGCACCACCATCGCTGAAGTGATCAGTTCAGCGAGCCTGTTTAGCGCATCTTCTTTGTTTTGCTCTTGAGTTCGAAATTGCTGAGCTTTTATTGTGATGACACCATCTTTTGAAATACGAGAGTCACGCAGGGCAAGAATTCGTTCTTTATAAATGCTAGGTAAGCTAGAGTGCTTAACATCAAACTGAAGATGAATAGCACTCGAGACCTTGTTGACATTCTGCCCGCCCGCCCCTTGAGCTCGTATTGCTGTGAGTTGGATCTCCCAAGCTTGTAGGGTGACGTTGTTGGATATCTTAAGCATTCAGTACATGTGATTTAGGCTATGAAGAGTCATTGTAGCCTGACTGAAGCGCTTCGCCATGGTTTTATAGCAGGTTCTCGCCGAATTTTTGGCATACGAGTAACGATCGAGCAAAACAAATGGGGTTCATAGTAGGTTGACGGCTATCTATCCCCCCTTTTGGCGAGGATGTTACTGACTCGGCATCAAGAACACTTCTCTCATCGCGGCCACTTGCTTGGTTAATGCACCGCCGACATGTCCACCACCTTCTACTTCAAACAGTATCGCTCCTTTTTGGGTCAAAAATGTGCTTTCTTCAGCTGATAACCCACCGAGCTGTTCATCATTGTTAGCGAATGTGAACCCTAGGTTACTTAGGTCGTCATATTGGTCAAGGATAGAGACATAGCGTGGAGTCGCAATGGCAGCGTTTAGTTTGTCCATGTTCTGCTGTAACTCAACGATACTTCGCTCACTGTTTGATGCACAACTATCTAAAGCGATATCTTGGCGCGGCTGACAGGACTCAAGCCAATAGTCGGTGTGAATGATTAACTCACCTTCTTGGAATGCACTGTTGTCATAGACGAAACCCGCACGTTGGTTTGATTTAAATGCATCTATCAGCGCTTCAGGTGTATTGAGGCGAGATGACTGAACAAGGAAAGCGTCCGCCGCTTGGGGACCGTATTTAGCCAGCATTGCGAGCACGACAAACCCACCGTGTGATGCGCCTTGTACATAGACTGTTTTGCCTTGTGATTTATAGTATTTCGCCACTTGATAAAGAATATCTGCCGACTGTTGGGCGTCTTGCTCGATTAAGTTATAGGCTCGGGTCTGAGCATAATTTTGCGTTTGTATCATCTGGCTTTGTTTCACATAGACAAAGGCGATATTGGTAAAGTCGATTTTCTCACCATTCTCATCATCAATCTGACTAATGAAGCCAAATGTGTCGTCATCGGCATACGATAGTGGCCCTCCGTCAGAATAGAGTAAGACGGTTGGCATTTGCTCGGGATCGCCATGTTGTATTGATATATATGGCTCTATATTGGTCGTTTCTGGAGTCATTGATTCCCTAAGAGCAGGGGTATCACCCGAGCCGCCACCACAGCCCCAAAGGCTAAGAATAGAAAGTAAGAAGAAGCCTGAAACCTCTGCTTTAGGTCGCTGGGAGTAGAAAGATTGAAACATACGGAAAACCTTTGTATCGCCTCCCTGCCGTAAATTATTTAGCCATTGTCCTAAAGGCTGCCTCACGTTAGTGCGCTTTGCAGGAGCAGAATAGTATGGAGTGATGTATGTCTTCTCAATGTTAGGGAGGTGTTTTTCATATGAATTAATGCTGTGAATGAGTGCTTTTTAGAAAGCGTTCTGTCTTTAAGATTATGATATGTTTGGTTTTTTATCTTTTTTTAGATGTAAGTAAGGGAAAGGTGATCTTTGCGTTCAGCAAAAACATATTAGGGAAGTCTGGAGAGCGTTAATGAGCTTTATATTGATAATTAAGATGAATTAACGAGTTGGACTATTCACCTATCTAATAGCGTTCACATAGACTTCGAGCTCTTTCCAAATCTAATGAGAGCAACAATGAAAAAGACAATCTACAGTGCAGCAGTTATGGCTGTATTGGCGTGTGGTGCGGTACGTGCTGAAGGTATGAGCGATAACTACAACTTTTTATCGGGTGGTTATCAACAGTCAAATTACAGCCAGTCGCTTTATTACGGTTCTAGCTCATCAAACGCCGACATAGACGCAAAAGGTTTTTATCTTCGCGGCAGCTTCAACTTTTATGACAATTTTTTCGCTGAAGTTCGCAAAGATCGTACCTATTACACGCATTCGGGCTCATTGGTTGAAAGTGATTGGACGCTTGACCAAAACTTGTATGCACTAGGTTACTACTACCCAATTAGCCCGGCTTGGTCTTTGTACGGCACTGTTGGTTATTCAGATTTAGAATTAGCAGCAGAAGCGCCAAACCTAGCTCCAAACACTAAACTAAGCTACAACATGTCGGGCCTTAGTTTAGAAGTGGGTGCGAGAGTTGAGTTGTTTGACTTCTGGCAAATTGAGCCAGCGATTCGTCATGCTAACTACGACTTCGCAATGTATGAACTGCGCTTGAACAATGCTTTTTCGGTGACAAACAATTTGTCTCTAGAGCTTAATGCATTGCACCGAGCATTTGAGACTCAGCACACCACTACGACGGAAGTCGCGGGTCAGGTTGGTGTGCGCTATTCTTTCTGATATTAGTATGCGAAACCTGCCGACTGTTTGGCAGGTTTCTGCGTATCTTTACCAGTTGGGAGATATTAGATAGACTTGCCGACGTTTTGCAGCGTAGTATTTGTCCATGAGTGAAAAAACACAAACACTGACCTTCTCTGGTTATGAGCTTAACCTCAGCTCAAGGACTCTTTGCCGAGTCGGCAATGGTGAAACTGTTCGCCTTTCTCACTCCGAGACACTTCTTCTACAGACACTGGTAGCGGCTCCTGGAAAAACCATATCGAGAGAGACATTGCTGGTTCAATGTTGGCCTGGACGTATCGTTACACAAAGCTCGTTAAATGTTGCGGTAAAAAATTTGCGCCAAGCATTTGAAAAGTTAGGTGGTGATAGTCTTATCACAACTGACCCAGGTAAAGGCTACTTACTACGAAGTGATGAGCGCTCTGCCGCAATAGAGTCAAAGCCGTTAGAAGCGATTGATGAGGCTGGCTTAAATGGTGATGAGCTGATTAAGTCAAAACAGTATCTATTTTTCGGGTTGGCGTTCGTATTGGGTGCATTGGTGACCTTTTATACTCTTTTCATGTACATCGAACTGGTTGAAATCACCGAAGTGGATGGAGTGGACGTTTACTATGATGGTTTTCCCATTAAACCTGATGTACTACCTAGTCAAACATCGCCAAAAGCGTTGATGCTTGTATATCCTAAAGGCGGTTCAGTAAATTGCTATCAAGTGGTGAGCTATTCTGATTCAGAGTTTGTGGAAGAGTCATTAGGTGAATGCCGTGATAAATAAGTCTATTTCGTATTTCTTGAAAGGTATATTGTTTACTCTCATGGCTTGTTTGCTTTGGGGCATTGTATCGGCTTTGTTAACAGAGGATAGGTATAGCCTTAAGACCTCTCATCCTGATATCTCTAATGAAACACTCACTATTACACTTAAACATGGGCAAGCTAAAGCACACTTCGTTTCTAGAGCAGTGAAAACGACTCGTACTATTTCTTATGACATGCATGGCTTATTTCTTCGCTATGGCAATCACTATTTGCTGCTAACGACCGACGATTCAGATGATGTGCATACCCATGGTTTTGCGGTAAGAAAACTGTTCATTAAAAAGGTGAGTGATCATCAGGCATTTTTAATTACTGATCGCCGAGGTTCATTTACCCTGAAAGACGGTAGAGTTGTTCATCTTAACAGTATTTTTTCGGGTACTTATCAATAACAACTAAGTGGCTTTTGGACCAGATATTATAAGCCATTTGCGTTGACCCCAACGGCTTTTTCACCATCCATTACATCTCACTTATTTAGCCCTCAACCTCGAGCAACTGGTAGTACAAGTTTAGTGGACCCGCTAACATATCTAATGTGAGCTCACTGCTAGGCTGGCAGTTGAGTGCCAAAGCGAAACCGTGCAAGTAATCGGCAAGGAGGTCGATAGCGTTTTTAGTGGTTTCTGGGGGGACTCCAAGCGGTTCTACGATCGTTTCATAGCGTTCGATAAATACATTGGCAGGGCTGACGGAGTCCATTTTGAGTAGCGTTTCAAGTAATCCAGGGTAGCGATGCAAAAGTGATACGTAGCTGATGCAGAGCTGTGATAATTGAGTTTGCCAATCTTCACTCGCGTCAGGCTGGTAGATGTCTTCAATCAGAGAAATGACGATAGATTCTTGCAATGCATTCTTGTTACGGAAGTAGTGATATATCGCCATTGCGTCAACGGATAACTCGATGGCTAACCCTCTGACACTTGGCATTTTATTGTCTCTAAGCATCAACTCTTTTGCTTTGCTAAGAATGCGTTCAGCATCCAATTGGCTTGTTTGGGCTTGAGGGCGCCCTCTGCGTTTTTGCTTGACAGACATCTTAGGATCTCATTAATCTAATATTAATTCTACAGTGTAGAATTAATTGTAACTCAGTTTTATACTTTGTCCAAACTCGTTTATCGGAGAACCTGACCATGGCAAATATCGTATTTATTGCAACCAGTCTTGACGGTTATATCGCAGACAAGGATGGGGGACTCGATTGGCTGCATTCGATACCTAACCCAGACAATATTGATATGGGATTTGTGCCCTTGCTTGAGCGTGTCGATGCGTTGGTGATGGGCAGAAATACCCTTGAAGCCGTATTGAGCTTTGACGTTGATTGGCCTTACAGCAAGCCTGTTTTTGTGCTGAGTAATACCCTAAAAGAAGTTCCAAGTGGCTATCAAGACAAGGTGTTTTTAGTCAGTGGAAATTTGCCTGACATCGTTAAGGATCTTAATGCTCAAGGCTATCAGGATTTGTATATCGACGGTGGAGTGACAATTCAAAACTTCTTAAAGCTAGATCTGATTGATGAACTTGCTATCACCACTATTCCAGTCGTTTTGGGTGGTGGCGTAAAATTGTTCGGTGAACTGGATGGATTGCAAAAATACAAAATGCTAGAAAGCAAAGTCTATCTCGATGCGATTGTGCAAAGTCGCTACCTGCGTCAGCGATAGTTACAAGACCCTCTGATAGTCGAGAGGGTCTACTAAATCTTCTTTAACCTCTTACTGTAAAGGTTGAGGCTACAGGCTTATGGTCACTCACGTTGTCAAATCCTTCATCTAAGACCTTAGTTTGCAAGTCTTTAAGATTCCCAGTTTTGTTGGTCAATCCAGTGTTGTCTAGTTCGCCAAAGTCTGGACGATCTCGGCCTTCTTTATGCTTGATCTTGCCTGTTGAATCTAACTGCATGTAGGTATGGCTGTTGAGAGCCTCAAACTTAAACCCGTGCTTCGCCAAATGAGTGTCATCGTGTGATACAGGATCATACATGGTTCCATCGTCTAATAGCTTTTCACGCTCATTCAAGTCACCGGTAATTAGAACTTCCTCATTGGATTTAATTCCAGCCATAAGTTTGTTGCCTTCTAATTCACGCTTGGCCTCTTTGTTGGAGTCTAGGTGTGCGGAAATAGCGGTAATATCTTGTCCATTGACCTCTAAGGAAGTTTTAACGCCCCCTTTATTGCCAGTAATGCCTAACAAGAACTCCATATTCTTGCCTCCCCAACCGTGTCGGTATTCAGACTCTCCTTTTACTTTAACGTCGGCACCATCTTTGGCAAATACAGACATAGACGTGTAGCTGACGCCTTCACCAAGTCCTTTGGTCATAACCTTCATCTTGTTTTGGCTGAGTAGGTTCATGCCCTCAAGCTCTAGATCTTTGGCAAGCAGTTTAGATTCTTGCTCAGCAAACAGTACGACATCATAGTCACCACTTTTGATTAGGTTCTGGAAATAGTTTTTTGTTTCTTCCGGCATTTTTTGGTTTGCCTGATTGTAGGTAACGGTGAGTACTTTCGCTTCACCGATTCTTCCTTTGTTGTGTAGCTGTTGATTCATCTGATTGAGCTTCAAGTCATTGTTTTTTGTTGCATCAGACTTGTTGAAAAAATGGCTAAAGAAGCTTTTGTTCTCTTTCTGTTTTAAGCTTATTTCTCCATCGCTATTTTTAGTAACGCTATATTCTTTGCCAAAAATAGAGCCAAATTTAACGGTATCACCTTGTTTGGCTTCATTTTTTAATCTGTGAATATCAGCAAGATCTAAATTACCTCTATGCTGACTATTAATATGAATGGTTGACATGATTTTCTTCCGCTCTTGATTTAATAATGGAAAACAATTAAATGAAAATGCCTGAGTTCGGTCTTTCTATAGACTCAGTAAATGTTTCAACTTGTTCAATGAACTGATGCCATTGTTCGACTTTATCGAGCAACTGCTGAAGTGTGTTTTGGACATAGCCTTGAGGTTTGTTGGATAGGGCTATTATCTTGTAAATGCTTAAACGACGGCTATCGGGTATGAGACCAACACCGAACCCGCCTCGAAAAGGCTCTAGCGCCTGCTCGCCTAAAGCAACAGCTAGTTGATCTGGCATGGGAATAGGTAGCTCAATAGGGCTAGTAATAGAAACATGTAGGTTGATTGTGGCTTCATTTTTGAAAATAGTAAGAAAAAGAGCTTCGTCATGAATGCCGCTTTCTGGTGATAACTCACACTGAAATAATCCGTTGTCATCGAATTCAACATTATTGCCTAAAAAACTAATACTCTCTTGATAGATATCCATTACTACACCTTTACCTCACTAATAATCTTGGTATGTTTTTTATTATTTAATTGCGAGGAGTTTATAGTGCTTATGGGCGAGAGGAATATTAGATATGGCTGTGATTTTTTATGATTTACATATTTAGATTGATGGCTTATTTGCCTATATTCCAACAATTGAAACTTGAAAGGGCGCTGTACTGACTGGAATTGTCGAAGTCCTGCGCTAGTTTTAAAGAGTCATTCGCTCAGGTCTAGGAGGAACATGCAAATGAATCCGGTTGGTTGGTTTGAAATCTATGTCGACGATATGTCGCGTGCGAAAGCGTTCTATGAAGCGGTGTTTGAAACGTCGTTAGAGAAACTTGATGGTGACGCTAAGATGGAAATAGAAATGTGGCTTTTTCCATCCTCTATGGAACAGTACGGGGCAGCGGGTGCGTTAGCAAAAATGGAAGGGGTTTCTCCAGGTGGCAATAGCACACTGGTCTACTTTTCTTGCCAAGATTGCGCTAATGAGCAGTCAAGAGTAGAAGGCGCTGGTGGTAAGGTGGTTCACCCTAAATTTGCTATTGGCCCACACGGCTTTATCTCTATGGTCTCAGACACTGAAGGCAATATGATTGGCCTTCACTCGATGGAATAACGTCGATTACACATTTTAAGTTGAGCCCCCCAAGCTGTATGCGGGGGGCTCAATGGTTAGATAAGTGTCGCTGCGGTTTGGTCACCCATTGCAATCAGAGTATCTAAGATCTTCTCGCCATCAGCACGTAAACCGTTGTGCTCATATTCATTGGTAATCCAAGCTTTTGCATTCGGCATCTCTGCCAGCGTTTCTCGGCTGATATCCATCTCAACAAACATGTCATCGGCATAGACAGCGCAGCTTACTGGTACTTTATTGCTTGCTAACTGCTTCGCATCGTATAACGGTTGCCAATCTTGTTTTGCTGCGAGTAACTCAGCGGCAGGTTTAAGTGGTTGCAAGTTCTTGTATTGATCAAACATCCAAGAGAAGACCATCTCGCCAGTAAAGTAGAAAGGTTTATCTTTGTCGTAGTTAAACGCTGTGTTTTGCTGACGAACTCTATGAGCACTCCAGTTTGAAGCAAAGCCTTGGCAGTAGATTGATTCATGCAAAATGGCATAGATCGGATTCGTCTGGAAACCTTGCTCCATCAGCATGCTGCTTAAAAATTCATAGCGCAGTTCGGTTTTGCCATTAACCTCGATAAGGGCATTTTCTAGTGCGTAATAGGTTGGCAAGAAAGTGTCACTCATACCAAAGTTAATTCCAATCTGCTGGAATTGCTCAACGGTAAATCGTTGACCGTTGGGTAGGTATTCTTCGTTATCGATCAAGTGATCGGCAATCTGTTTACACAGCTCTTGAGCTTTAGGGAACTGCTGGAAGAAAGCTTGGTTCTTCTCCATCGTTCGTTTAAACGTCGCCTGATACACATCGTCTGGGTGACGAGAAATCGACGGGACACCGCCAGTAATGAAGCTGCGAGACAAACTCTGAGGAAAAAGCGATAGATAGGTGAGTGAGCAGAAACCACCGAAGCTTTGACCGAGAATGGACCACTGCTCAACCCCAAATTGCTTGCGAATAAACTCGGCATCGCGAACGATGTTGTCAGCACGAAAGTAGCTTAAATACTCCGCTTGCTCTTCAGGTGTCAGATGCGCCAGAGTTTGGTGAGAGATCACTGAACTATTGCCCGTTCCGCGTTGGTCTAACAGTAAAACACGGTAATCTTGCAGCGCGCGTTTTACCCATCCGCTATTGCCATTTTGACGAGGTGAGGGAAAGCCTGGGCCGCCTTGAAAGTAGACCAACCAAGGCTTTGCGCTGTCACCATCTGAAACCAAGGATAGCTCGCGAGCAAAAACGGAAATTTCGCCTTGCGTATTGTCTGAGTAATTTAAAGGGACTTGAAAGTAATGCGGAGTGTATTTTACTCCTGCATCAATAAATTGCTGAGCGGTATTCATAATAGTTAGTACATCCGTGACGTTGAGATGCGGTATTTTATCGTGTTGCCATGCGGATACCAATGCCAGTTTGAGTTAGTGTGGGCTGAGCGATGGCAATGATAAATCTCAGTGACCTGAGTCATCTTTACCCTTATCCTAAGCTTGGACTAAATCATAGATAACCAAAAGAATGAAATTATGAATGTTTTTGACTCTCCATTTGCAGGTAAACCCCTGACTGAGCAGGTAACCAACCCCAATATTATTGTTGGTCGTCATAGCTATTACTCCGGTTATTATCATGGTCATGGCTTTGATGATTGCGCGCGTTACTTAAATCCGGATAGAGACGATGTCGATAAACTGATCATCGGCAGTTTTTGCTCGATAGGCTCGGGCGCTGTATTTATGATGGCAGGGAATCAAGGGCACCGCAGCGACTGGATCTCGACCTTTCCTTTTTTCTATCAAGAGGATGAGAACTTCGCTGATGCGCAAGATGGATTCGCTCGCTCAGGAAATACAGTGGTCGGAAATGATGTGTGGATAGGTTCTGAAGCGATGATTATGGCGGGGGTAACCATAGGAGACGGCGCTATTATTGCCAGTCGCGCTGTGGTGACCAAGGATGTCGCACCCTATGAGGTCGTGGGATCAAATCCTGCAAAGCATATTAAGTATCGTTTCTCAGAAAGTGAGCGAGAGAAGCTAAATGAAATGCAGTGGTGGCAGTGGCGTGACGAGCAGCTTAAAGGCGCAATGTCATTACTCTGCTCGGGTGATGTGGATGGGTTGTATCGCTATTGGCAGCAACACGTCACTGGTTAAAATTGAGACAAGGCACAGATATTCACTTCCGTGCCTTTGTTTTATCTATGGTCACCTTTAAGGTCATAATACCAACCAGAATAAATTTCTGGTCATTCTTGCTGGTTAAAATCGCTGATAGCTGCGTTATAGATTTTGTAGGTAGGTCAACTAGCTACAAAATCTATGCCTTGCTCTAAGCGATTTTTCCTGCGCAATTATCTGATCAGCTATTTATCCCGATTGGTATAAATTGAAGGATTACTCACCCAACAAGGTTTTGCTATGGAACTGCCCAGTCACTCTAACATTCACCCCTATTTGCAAGGGGCCTACTTCGCTGATACACACAACATAGAGTTGCCTTGTAACGGTGAATCCGCACTCGAAGTCTACTTTGCGATGGTGAATAAGACACCCCGCTGGGTTAATGCGCTAATGGATTTACGCAATCGCATTGTTTCAAAACTAGGGTTGAAACACCTAGGGCGTATGGCGGATCTGGATGAAAACAAGCCGATAAGCGAGTATCGAGTTGGCGATCAAGTGGGTATATTTTCGATTGTGAGTTTAAGTGACAACGAACTGCTGGTGGAGGATTGCGATAAGCACCTCAATGTTAGGCTCTCTTTTCTTATTGTTCCTGATGGCGACACAATGACCTTGCATGCAACAACGGTTGTTGATGTTAAGAACACGTTCGGCAAAGTGTATATGTTTTTTGTGGCCCCAGTACACAAGCTGATAGTACCCACCTCTTTGAAAACACTGGTACCCGCTTAAATCTCATTGTCGTTCGAATTATTCGAACGACAGGCTCTAATCTCCCCGCTCAATTTACTCTTCAAGGTCAGTAAACTGTCTTCATTCCTTCACGGAGCCAAACTAAGGGGAGACAGCATGAGTGTAACCAGACAAGTTAATCAAGTAATCCAAGTTCATCCTACCTCTGATGGTGATGGGGTTAAGATACAGCGCGTGGCTGGGTTTAATAATGCGCAGTTTTCTCCATTTCTAATGGTTGATGAGCTTAAATCAGACCAACGTTCAGATTACGTTGGCGGCTTTCCTCCTCATCCTCACCGCGGAATCGAAACGCTAACCTATATGCTCAAAGGTCATTTTCAACACAAAGATCATATGGGCAATGTTGGCGAGCTGAGAAGTGGTGGGGCTCAGTGGATGGCAGCTGGCCGAGGGGTTATCCATAGTGAAATGCCTATTATGGAAGAAGGTGATTTACATGGTTTCCAAATTTGGATAAATCAACCTGCGCGAGACAAAATGAAGCCAGCTCAATATGTCGATTTTCAGCCAGAGACAATCACTGAACATAGTGACGAGCAACTTGGTCTAGTCCGCGTACTGGCCGGAACGATCAATGCCAATGAAATGCAGCTTAAAGGTCCGTTAAGTAAGACGGGTGTTGAGCTTAGCGTGTCTGATTGGCGCGCCGAAATTGACCAGCAAGTGAGTGTGTCAGTACCTGAGCAATTCAACATGATGATCTTAAACTATCAAGGTAAGGTTCAAGTTGGTGATTACACACTCAAGCAGGGTGAACTTGCAATGCTAAGTAAAGGTGAGCGAGTCGACTTGCAAGCGCTTGGGCAAAGTGGCGTGTTAATTTTCGCTGGCGAACCCATTGATGAGCCGGTCGTTCATTACGGCCCATTTGTCATGAATACAATGGATGAGATAAATCAAACCATACAGGATTACAATTCCGGTGTGTTTGAAACTTACTAAACAACTTTAAGAGTTCATCTTGAACTTCAATTAACGCAAAGCGAACTATTCACTGCCAGTTCTTTTTGTTTTGCCACACCTTAGCGTGTGGCTTTTTTCGTTTTTACACGCCTGCAATATCGTTCAATAACTCTTGCTCTGCTTTAGCTAACGTTAAGGTCTAGTGAAGGAGAACAAAATGAATAGTTTAATTATTGCGATGTTGGCGTTTGCATTTGTGGGTGCTGCCACACCCGGGCCGGTGAATCTTTTGGCGACGGCCACAGCCGCCCAACGAGGTAGTCGAGAAGCCAGTAAATTGGTGCTAGGGGCGTCATTTGCTTATGCTTTAGTTGTGCTCATCTCTGGCAGTGTAATGCATGAGCTGGTTGAGTTTTTACCCTTGTTGGAAGCCACATTGAAGTGGGTAGGCAGCGCATTTTTACTCTACCTCGCATACCAGATATTTACTGCACCTGTGGCTGAGTTACAAGGGCAAACGACGCTGACCTCAGGCTGGTGGATAGGATCGCTTACCCAATTGCTTAATCCCAAAGCTTGGTTGGTGGCGATGTCTGGAGTCAGTTTGTATGTGGTAGGGCAGGGCAACACAGATTACTGGCTTTGGGTGTTTACTCTGGTGTCGTTAGTTTGTTGCTTAGTGGGTGTCGGCTTATGGGCGGCGAGTGGGCGTGCTTTATCTAGTTACTTATCTCAGCCACATAAGCAGCGCATTTTTAATCGAATGATGGCGATAACCTTGGCCGCTTCTGTTAGCATGATTTGGTTATAGTTTTGCAAACCTATACAGCGCAAGGAGCTGCGCATGAAAAAAGATAACAGCGCGAACTTTAAGCAAAGTACGGTATTGCCTTGGATTGAGATGAGAATCGCAAGCCAAAGCACCGCTTGTTATGCAGCGCATTCTCACGATGAGTTTTCATTTGGGATTATTCAACAAGGCAAAGCTGACTATCGCAATCACAGCTCGACGCATCATATTGGTCGCGGTGACATAGTGACGATTAATCCCGCCGATGTTCACTCTTGTAACCCGGAAGCGGGAACTTGGTCTTATAGCATGCTGTTTGTTGATACCAAACAGATGGGGGCTATTCAGCAGGAAATTCTTGGTCAATCTCATGCTGGGTATAGTGCAGACTACACACCATTTCGTCACGCATTTGAGCGCAGTGAGTCAATCAAAAATCACTATTTGGCTCTGTTTAATGATCTCCAGTCAGAAGCGAGTCAATTACAGGTACAAACTCGACTGTATGACTTTATTGAAGCTGTTCACGTACAGAGCTCAATGGAGGTTAAACCATCCCCCTCTTCATCATTGAAAAGGGTGCAAGAAAAACTGCTCGATGACGTTAGTCAAACTCATCAATTGGATCATTTAGCGCAAGAAGCACAGATGAGCCGTTACCAGCTCCTCAGAGCGTTTAAGCATTACTATGGTCTTCCACCTCATGCCTATTTGATGGATGAGAAAATCAAACGGGCCAAGGTGATGCTTAAATCCGGTCAGGAGATCGCCAAGGTGGCTCAAGAGCTTGGTTTTTCTGACCAAGCGCATTTTCAGCGTCAGTTTAAAAAGAAAATTGCCGTTACTCCTAAGTTTTATCAATCCCACTTTGTTGATTGAGCAGCAATAAAAAAGGAAGCCGAAGCTTCCTTTTTGTCTATTTAACATCTGATTTAAGCACTTTGCTTTTCAGCCTCTTCATCACCGATGAATCCACCTGTTTGGTGTGCCCAAAGCTGAGCGTAGATTCCGCCACTTTGAACTAACTCTTGGTGAGTGCCTTGCTCAACGACTTCGCCTTTATCGAGAACGATCAATCGATCCATTGCGGCGATGGTTGAGAGTCGGTGCGCAATGGCAATAACCGTTTTACCTTGCATCAACTCATTCAGGCTCTCTTGAATGGCCGCCTCAACCTCTGAATCTAGAGCTGAGGTTGCTTCATCAAGAATCAGAAGCGGAGCGTCTTTCAGTAGTACACGTGAAATCGCAATACGCTGACGTTGACCACCAGAAAGCTTCACACCACGTTCGCCAACTTGAGCGTCGTAGCCTACGTTACCAAACGGGTCGTTCAGTGTTTCGATGAACTCATGTGCGTGCGCCTGTTTCGTTGCACGGTGTAACTCTTCTTCGCTCGCATCAGGGTTGCCATACAAGATGTTATCGCGGATAGAGCGGTGCAGTAGTGACGTATCTTGCGTTACCATACCGATGTTACTGCGCAGTGAGTCTTGAGTGACATCAGAGATAACCTGACCATCGATCTTGATCTTACCGCTTTCAACATCATGGAAACGAAGAAGCAGGTTAACCAAAGTAGATTTACCCGCGCCAGAGCGACCGACTAGCCCCACTTTTTCACCTGGCTTGATGTTCAGGTTAAGGTTACTAATAACGCCTTTGGTTTTGTCACCATAGTGGAAGCTAACATCGTCAAACTCGATACCGCCTTGATTGACTACTAGAGGTTTCGCATCTGGTTTGTCTTGAATATCAATGGGTTTAGACATGGTTTTCATGCCATCAACTACGGTACCCATGTTCTCGAACAGAGCACCGACTTCCCACATGATCCACATCGACATACCGTTGATACGCAGTGCTAGGGCAATCGCAATTGCAATAGCACCGATACTGATCGAGTTATCCATCCACAGGTAGATAGAAAGCGCGCTGATTGAGAAAACCAAAACGTAGTTAGTAATCTCGACCGCGACATCGAACCCTGTTACCAAACGCATTTGACGGTAAACCGTACCCAAGAAGCCATTCATGCCTTCTTCGGCGTACTCCGTCTCACGTCTGCTATGCGAGAACAGCTTCACGGTTGCAATGTTAGTGTAGCTATCGACGATACGACCCGTCATGGTTGAACGAGCATCCGCTTGTTCAGAAGCTACCTGTTTTAGCTTAGGTACAAAGTAAAGCTGAATACCGACGTAGCAGAATAGCCAAATGATCATTGGGATCATCAGGCGCCAGTCGGCCTGAGCTAATAGCACGACAATCGAGGTAAAGTAGACAGAAACGTAAACAAACACGTCCATCGTCTTCATCACGGTTTCGCGCACCGCCAGCGAGGTTTGCATTACTTTAGTCGCGACACGACCAGCAAAGTCATCCTGATAAAAGTTCAGGCTTTGTTTCAGTAAGTAGCGGTGAGCTAACCAACGAATCGACATTGGGTAGTTACCAAGTAATGTCTGATGAACGAGTAGCGAGTAACCAACCACAAGAACAGGCATTACAACTAGCAAAAGGATGCCGTAGAAAATCAGATCACTCTGATTATCTTGCCAAAACGTTTCTGGGTTACTGTTCGACAACCAATCGACCAAGTTACCCATTGCTCCAAATAGAGAAACTTCAACAATTGCGACAATAGTTGCCATTACAGACATGATGATCAACGGGATTTCGAACCCGCGGGTGTAGTGGCGACAAAACGCAAAAATACCCGAAGGAGGCTGTGTCGGCTCCTGCTCGGGGAAAGGCTTAGTAAAGCCTTCAAACTTTTTAAACATAAATAAATTCCTAAACACGCAAAGATAGAAAGTTGCCTATGTGGCAGATGCGTACGTCCATTAATAGGAAGGGTGAAACACCAATCTAGTCACCTATCTAGCTTGGTACAGCAATGGTATACCCTTAGTGGGGGAAATGTAACCAGTTTATTATTCTTTCCTTTGCATAATATTCAATCAAAGATAATAAAAAGTCATGGCGACAATAAAAATTACTGACAAATAAACAATATACAGTGCTTATTGCTGTGTTGTGGGTGAATTATCAGGTTAATTCAGTAATATTTCATTTAACATTATGCCTACAATTGGCAGTAATGAGTGAGATTAATTGAGTCTGTCACAATGTTGAAACAGAAAACCCTACTACAGAAGAATCAATCAACAGTACAAAACGCTAATTGTGTGGTGATGGTGCCACCAAAAGAGTTTGCGTTTAATGCCGAAACGGCGCAGGACAATGAATTCCAACACCAAGTTTCTCTGTCTACCAGCGAAGTACGCCAAAGTGCGATGCAAGAGTTTAACGCCATGGTGGCGGAGTTGCGTCAAGTGGGTGTTCAAGTGGTGGTCTATGATTACCCATTGGGTGAGGTAGAAACACCTGATGCAGTGTTCCCAAATAACTGGTTTAGTACGACTGCCAGTGGTGAGCTATACACCTTCCCGATGGCGTGTAAAAACCGCCAGCAAGAAGTTAAAGTCGATGCATTAGTCGAAACGCTTGAAAGTGCAGGTCGCCCGGTGCAATCTCAAGACAGTCTTCTGTCATATCTAGAGCAAGATGCGCATCTTGAAAGTACAGGCGTGATGGTAAAAGATCATGTCAATAGAACCGTCTACGCTGCGCTTTCTCAACGTTGTGATCGTGAAGTACTGGAAGATTATGCTGAGCGTATTGGTTACGATCGAGTGGTTTCGTTCCAGACTGCATTGCCGTCAGGTAAGCCGATTTATCACACTAATGTGATGATGGCGATTGGTGAAAGCTTCTGCGTTATTTGTGATGAGGTCATCCCTGAATTTGAGCGTCGCTTTGTCATCAAGTCATTAGCGAAGGACAAGCAGGTGATTTCGATTTCACTAGAACAGATGAATCAGTTCTGCGGCAACATTTTACAGCTTGAAACGGTTAACGGTGAAAAAGTGATTGCGATGTCTCAATCAGCGTTTGATGCGTTTTCTCCAGCTCAACGTGCTCAACTGTCGAGCCATGGTAAGTTGCTGCCATTTAACGTTAAAACGATTGAAAACATTGGCGGTGGTAGCGTTCGTTGTATGTTAGGTGAAGTGTTCTTACCAACACGTACCAACAACCTATAAGCTTCAAGCGAATTTAAAAACCAAATGGGCACCTCATCGGTGCCCATTTTAGGTTTAGTGCTATTGATAGTACTGTCCTAGATAGTCGGTTAGCTTGTCGATATCAACGGGCACTATCTCAGAGCTATCTACGCCTTTCTTGACCAATCCTTCCTTAATCAGTTCGTGGATAATGCGTGTATAGGCTCTTTCCGTGCAGCCGAACCTTTGTGCTTCTTGGTACATATAACTGTGTCCCCTAGTGTGAGTACCAGAGGTATATCGACTGATCATATCCTTGATGATATTGAACTTTAGCGGATAGAGAGAACGTTCCATCGCAATATGCATGGTATTTAGGTAGATGTTCGACATGCGGTGGCTCATCCAAAAGGCCACCTGTGCATCTTCAAGCAGGAACTCAGCAAAGCGCTCTTTTGGGATCACGGTCAGCTGAGCATCTTGTGTTGCAATGACACTAAATGGGCTGGGCTTATCAGAGAAGAACTCCATCTCACCAAAGAAGTTATCTTCCAGATAGTAGTCCCCTAAGCTGAGAGTTTTCCCATTCTCTGCGGTGTGCAGCACTGAAAACTGCGCCGCTTCTGTCCAATACACTTCATTGACTTCGCTATGTTGGCGAATGATGAAATCGCCTTTGCTGACGTGCAAGGTTTTGTACTGTTCACGTTTCACTAGTTGGCGGATCTTATTCAACCCGTCACTTAAAATCTTATTCTTATCCATAGTGAATTTGCTTTGCTTAACATTGATTTGGCTATTTTGGCGTGCGACCGGACAATTGTCGTGTTATATATCATCGTTAATCATATACCATGAGTTTTATCGTTATCAAAACAAATGATTAAGTGTCATTACCGCCACTTTGGTGTGTTGAGCTACGCTTACTCAATAAGCAGGAAAGTTAGGACAAAAACAGATGAACTACTTTGATCTCCCTAAAATCGATCTTCATTGTCACCTAGATGGCAGCCTTCGCCCGCAAACTGTGCTTGATTTAGCCGCTGAAAATAACATTGAGCTGCCTAGCCAGAATGCCGAAGAGATCAAAACAATGATGATTGCGCCGGAAACTTGTCCTAACCTGCAAGAATACTTAGACCGTTTTGCACTGCCAATTAAAGTGATGCAAACCGCAGACAGCATTGAACGTATTTCTTTCGAGCTGTTCGAAGATGCTGCAAAAGAGAACGTGAAGTACCTTGAAGTACGTTTTGGTCCTCAGCTGCATACCCAACAAGGGCTGACTTACGCAGAAATCATTGAGAGTGCGGTCAAAGGCATGAAACGTGCTGAAGCGCAGTACGATATTAAAGGTAACTACATTCTGTCATTGGTGAAACTACTACCCATCGATTCAGTTAACGACATTATTGACGCCGGCGCTCCTTTGTTAGGTAAAGGCGTTGCTGCGTTTGACTTAGCGGGTGCTGAGCTAGACAACTTTGCTCATGAATATGTTGAGTACACACAGTATGCGCGTGATAAAGGCTACCGCATCACCATTCACGCGGGTGAGCAAGGCTGTGGTCAAAACGTTTATGATGCCATCGAGCTGCTAGGTGCAGAGCGTATTGGTCACGGTGTAGCAATCAAAGATCATGCAGAGGCTTACAAACGCGTTAAAGAAGATGTGGTTGGCCTTGAAGCTTGTCCAAGCAGTAATGTTCAAACCAAAGCGATTCCAGAGCTTAAGCAGCATCCACTGAAAGAGTTCCACAACGACGGTCTAGCAGTCACGATTAACACAGACAATCGCACTGTATCAAACACGACGATGACCGATGAAGTGCAAAAGGTGATGGAGCAGTTTGAACTTACCGCTGAAGATTACAAACAGATCTATACAGCGAGTGTTGAACAGTCTTTTGCTTCTGATGAAGTGAAAAAACACTTAATGCAGTACGCATAAATCACTAGGTCAACAGGACCTAGTAGATAAAACAAAACCGCCGAATAGGGCGGTTTTGTTGTATTGGCGGCTTTGTTTAGAACTTAACTTGGTAGTTAAGAGTGTAGGTACGTCCACGACCTTTGTAATCATAAGCCGCTGATTCATAGTGCGTAGAGTAGATGATTTGCGCACGTTGACCCCAAGCTGTGGTGTAGTCTTTATCAAATAGGTTTTGAATACCAAAACCTAGGCTACCTACTGGAAGCTGGTAGCTACCGACCAGATCAAATAAGGTATAGCCATCTAGCTTGTTGTTTGAAGCATCTTCATAGTCAAACATGGTTTGGCTTTGCAGTTTTACCGCAAGATCTGCGTCGTACCAACCTGCCCAAGCATTGGCCTTAGAAGTACTTGCATAGCCAGCATCGTAGTCTTCCCAGCCATTATCGCCTTTCACTTCAGATACTACATAGTGACCGGAAGCACCCAACTGAATATTGTCATGAACCCAGTAAGACGCCATTGCTTCTAAACCGTAGACACGTTTCTTATCTTCGATTTCTTCGATAAGCAGTGTTGTTTTATTGTACTTAACATTCTTGTCTGATTGAGAATAGTAAGCCGCAGTTTGTAAGTTTAGATCGCCTGTATCTAAGCGGTAACCTAACTCAAAACTGTTGGTCTTAATCCCTGACATTTTTGATTCGTTGACGTTAATGCTGTCATTTAGTTGCCAATGATCTCCAACCAGTGTGTAGTTACCTTGTCCGTAGTACTTAGCAGGATCAGCAAGATCAAAGCCTTGTGAGAAGTTTGCCCATACTTGAGAGTCACTGTTTAGGTGATAAATTGTTCCCAAGTTAAATAGCGCGACGCCGTAATCTGTTTTACCACCAGGAACTGCATCTGCTGAAGTACCACTACCTGCGGCAATTTTTTTCTGTTGAGTATAACCAACAAAATCATCAATCTTGTTTGACATGTATTGGTAGCGTACACCACCTTCGACTGTCCAATCTTCAGTGATTGAGTAGTCTGCTTGAGCAAAAGCGGCAACTGAGCTGACTTCAACTCCCGGGTAACGACCAACTTGGGCATAAGTCTTATTGATTAGGTTGCCAGAATTATTGGCAATGGTTGGATCATACAGTGCTTGGTTACTTTCCAACTTGTCTTGATAAGCATCGACACCATAAACAATGTTAAATTTATCGAAGTTTTTCGCGAGCGCTGCTTTAAGTGAAATGACATCTGTAATCTGTTGACCAGAAGACTGGAAATAAGGAGTGTAAGTCTGGTCTTCTTTGCGGTATGACGCTTCTGCGATGAGCTGATGGCCAAGGAATTGCTCATCCACGTAAGAGGCGCTAAGCATAATGCGCTCCGTACCGTGTTCACGATCAGAATCAAAACCTTTACGTACATCTACAAAGTCGCTACCGACAATATACAGACCATATGGCGAGTCTTGTTGGCTATCATAGTACTGCGCAAGAAGATTCAGCTTTTTGGTGTCTGAAACATTAACACCTACTGTTGTTAGAAAATCTACAGTCTGATTAAACTGTAGCGAGCCCTGTGAGATATCTGGAGTAACGATGGTGCCATTGGCATCGAAGAAGCCCTGGGTCTCTGTGTATACGACAGAAGTACGTGCTTGAACTTTTTCATTGCCGCCCGAAATAGACTGTGCAAGTTTGTAGTCAAAGTCTTCACTTGAGTTAAGATCAGATGTACCACCTACATAGGATTCAAACTCTAACTCTTCGCTTTGCGCTTTTTTGGTGATGATGTTAATCACACCGCCTGAAGCGCCAGCACCATATATTGACGTAGAACCGGAAAGCACTTCGATACGATCAATATTGAATGGGTCGATTGAATCTAGATGGCGGCTGATAGAGCGCGAAGATTGCAGAGAAACTCCGTCGATCATCACGAGCATCTTACGTCCGCGAAGGTTTTGACCTAGATTAGTACGGGCACCGCTGCTGACATCCAAAGATGGAATTGCCGAAGCTAGAATATCACCAAGAGTCTTACCACCGCGGTATTCTTGTTCAATTTTCTCTGAATCGATATACCAAACCGTACCAGGAATATCGCTGATCGCTTTAGGCGTACGACTGGAGACAACCACCATTTTGCCTTCAGTTGTGTATTCTTGTGCTTGGGCTGTAAACACTGTGCTTGCTGCGGCGATCGCTAGCGCAACAGTGGATAGAGGGAACTTCCCTTTACTCGCTTTCATTATTTTCTCTATGTTTATCAATACAAAGCTGCGCAAATTAGTATTTGGCGGCAAGACTGTTTTGTTATTTCTAAATAAGAATCATTATTATTGTATTTCTGCAGCGAAAGTGCAATATGCCAATGCGAATTATTTTCTTTTAGCTCAATAACGGGTTAAGAACGGCAGCTTGTAGAGGACAAAAGAGTCGGTAGCGCTGAAGTGTATGGTGACTTCAGCGCGGGTTTATGAGTAAAAACAGATTTGGGGTGGGATAGAAAAACAAGGCAGCTGTAATTGGGCTGCCGATTTGATTAGATGTCTATGTCAGCAATACTGGTTACGAGCTTTTCTCGTTCTGATAGCGAAAGGTTGACTACATTGCTATAGGTACGCTGCATGACGCGAATATCATTTTCTAATAGTTGAGTGAGTTTAACTGACGCGCCTTGGTTGTCGCCTGCCAATACAAGCTCGATGATATCCAGGCGGCGTTGACAAGACTTGGTGACAGAAGATTGAATATGCATAGACACGAGATCGGTCGCTTTACGCATTCGATTATGTTGCTGCATATTGCCAAGCAAGAAGCGATTACCAGAACATGCGGCAAGCCGCTCATGAAATTGTGCACTTAAGTTAAATAAATCACTTGCGCTCACTGCATCAGGATCTTGAATCGCTTTAAGGTGATGGTCGCGACACTCCTCTAGCGCGTGGCGGTCGAGTGACCAACTCGGCTCAAGAAGGCCGGCAGGTTCGAAGATAAGTCGACATCGGTAGCTCTCGGTGTGTCGTTCAAGCGTGTTGAGTACGCCATCTAGATGCCATTTATAGCCGGGACTGCGGCGCAAGATGCCATCACTTTCTAGTAGGCGGAGTACACTTTGTATTTCACCTCGGTTGGCGTTGTAGCGCTCTTGAAGCTCTTTCTCGGAAAATGCCGCGTCGATATCACCGAAGAACAGATCCATGAGTAGTCTCAGGTAAAGCTTCTCCTGACGAGATTCTTCTTTATCGGAGGCATCATCAGATTTGATGGCTTGCGCATCAAGCTGTAAGACAAAGCCTTTATAGGGAACTGCTTTCGCGATACCTAAAGCAGTCATATAAGTGAGCACAGCGCGCATCGGCGTTCTTGAGACTTCAAACTGTTGGGCTAACGAAGATTCGTTCAGGCTGTCGCCAACTTTTGCATGCTCCGCTTTGAGCTTGCTGATGACTTTATTGAATAAATCTTGCTGAAGTTTAGTAATTGCTGTCTTTTCCATGAGTGACAATTTGTAGTGTTCTTGCCCCCATAGTAATCATAAATTCATCTCATTACCATTAATTGTATTTTTGCAGCCAAAATACAATTTAATGAATTTGGAATAAGTAACAAATAGATAGGGCGTTTCAATAGAGAGGAGGAGTTGCCACAGAAGACCAATACATTAGCCTCCTATGGCGAGTTGTGGTTCTAGAGGCTAACGTCTCATTAGGTAGAGGAAGTAGCCGCCACCAATCAAGGACGCAAGCAGTCCAGCAGGGAACTGCCAAGGGAACCAAAGTGTTCGTCCTATCCAATCCGCCAATACCATGATGGTTGCCCCGAGTAAGGCTGCGGTGAGCATTTGCGGAGTTGCTCGATATTGGTGAAGTGAACGCGCCATGTGCGGAGCCAGTAGGCCAATAAAGCTGAGTGGGCCAATCACTATGGTGCACAGTGTCGTTAAGGCAGCAACCAGTAACAGAAGCACCAACCTAACCACTGTGGCGTTCATACCAATACTATTCGCCGTGACTTCACCCAAGCCAATCAACTCAATCCAACGATTGAGAGATAGCGCAATCGCACCAACGAAGGTGACACCAATCGCGAGTAGTACAACGTCACTGTTTGCCACTAAGTAAGTCGATCCAGATAGCCAAGTGAGCAGTGCAGACGCGTTATCATGGCCTGAGCTCATTGCGATTCTGAGTAAGGCATCTAAACCTGCACTTAAGGCTATACCCGTCAGTAGGGTTTGTGTTGGGGCAAAATTGTGTTTTCTACCCATTAACCATACCACTGCGGTTACCGAAACCGCGCCAAGCGTACCGAGCAACATTTGTTGTTCTCTGCCCACTGCGATACCAAACAAGGTGCCGAGAACCAGTGCGAGCGCTGCACCCGAACTAATCCCTAGCACTTCTGGGCTAGCCATTGGGTTGTTAGAGATACGCTGAATTATCGTTCCTGCAAATGCTAAACCTATTCCCGCAATCAGCGCGACAAGTACGCGTGGTGCTCGCAGTTCAAACATTGCTTGGTTGAAACCAAGACTCCAACCAAACTGATTCTTACCGACCATAATCGCGAAGAGAGAAATCGCGATGAGTGCAACGGTCAGTGCAGCCAAAATATTGCGAGTGCTGACTAATTTGTAATGCTCGACATGTTCAGAGCGTGCTTTAAGGTCGGATTGCAGCTTAGTTCGTTGTAGTAGCCACAACAAAAAAGGCGCGCCAATTAAGGCTGTCATCGCGCCTGTCGGTAACAGCTCTCCACCGACACCAGAGAAAGGTTGGATCACTAGATCAACAGTGAGCAAGATACCACTACCAATAGCGCCACTGGCTAGAATTTGTTTGGCAAGGGCTCTAACGCCAAGCATTCTGGCGATAGCTGGCGCAACGATACCGACAAAGCCAATTAAGCCCACTTCACTGACCACTGCAGCGGTAATGAAGATGGCTAACGATAAGCAGAGCAGTTTGATCTGTTTGATATTCACGCCCAACGATGTAGCGACATTGTCACCAAATTGGAGTGCGGATAATGGGCGCTGTAAGACTAAGAGCAAGCTGGTAGGTAAGAGAACCAAAGGCAACAGCATTTGAGTACTCGACCAGTCATTCTGATTCAGCACGCCCGCTCCCCAGACAAAAATACTGGTAAGTCGCTGCTCATGGAGCATTAATAACATGGTGTTGAGTGAGCCTAAAAAGAGGCTCACCACCATACCTGCAAGCACCATATGCAGTGGTGAAAAGCCTCTAGCGGAACTTAAAACAAACACCAGTCCGGTTGCGAGGCAGCCACCAATAAATGCTGGAACAAAAGCAGGGATGACAAGGTTGGCAGGGATTAACAAAATACCCAGCACCATGCCCAGTTCAGCACCTGCCGCGACGCCTAATGTTGTTGGAGAAGCGATCGGATTGCGCAAGACAAACTGCATAACACAACCGGCAACGGCGAGTGCAAACCCACAAATGATCGCGACAGCCAGTCTCGGCAAATAGGTTAAATGGGTGATGAGATGCTGATAATTGGCAGAGTCAAAATGAAAAATGGTGTCCCAAATGAGGCCAATACCTTGTGAATAGGGAGCGGTTATTTGCAGCAGAGAGCCAATGATCAAAACAGCAGCGCTGAATAACGCTGCTGTTTTAAAACTTAATCGACCGTTAGCTTGGTTTGCGATCTTTAAGGTATTCATTATTGTTGGATGAGTTGCTCGGTAATGTGGTCACTAAATCTTTGTGCTGCGATCAGTCCACCAAAAGTCCAAATTGCAGGAAGCTCGTAAACAGAATCTGTACGAGTGAACTCCATCGCTTGCCAAAGAGGAGACTTCGTAAGTTGCTGACGTTCTTCTTGTTTCAAAGGACCAAAAATCATGACGTTGGCCTTTTGATGTTCGGCCAGTTTTTCTGTTCCTGTTGTGGTGAAACCCCATAGATTGGTTTGCTCTTGCCAATCATTCTTTAGCCCCATCGCGCTGATAGTGTCTTGCGCCAGAGAACCTTGGCTGTGAATACGCAGTGTTTTATCGTTAATGAATCGCGCAAACAGTAGTGGCTTGTCTGCCTTTCCGGCTGATACAACTTTTTCTCCGTTGTTCGCAAGGCGTTGGTCCGTTTGCTCGATCACTTGCTTGGCACGTTGCTCTTTGTCGAACAGTTTACCCAAAGAGGTCGTAATAGATTTTGCTGACGCTAATGGTTGCTTTTCTTCACTATAAACACTGTAAACGAGAACTGGTGCAATCTTATTCAACTGCTCATAGGCAGCGGCCATATGCTTGCTGATTAAGATGACATCGGGTTTGATATCCGTGAGTAACTCTAAATTAGGTTCGCGGCGCGAGCCGACATCGATCACATCAAAATCTAGGCTTGGCTCAACAACCCATTGCTGATAGCCGTTGGTATCGGCGACACCTTCGAGGTCAACGCCAAGGCTGAGTACCGTTTCGGTCAGTACCCAATCTAGTGCCACGACTTTCTTCGGTGTCTTTTCAAAGGAAGCTGTTCCCATTTCGTGGGTAATATCGAGCGCGTAGCTATTGAATGCCAATGCTGCAGAGAGCATTACTATGAGTTTTTTCACAACAGGTTCCTTCTTGTTTAAGGGATGTAGCTGATCGGTTTACCCGTCTTAGGGTGTTCGAACAACGCGAGCTCCATACCGTATATTTTCATTAACGTCTCTGGCGTCATTAGTTCTTGAGGAGAGCCAGCGGCAATGACTTTTCCAGAGTGGAGGGCGACCAGATGATCGCTAAACTTAGCAGCCATGTTGACATCATGCAGTACCATGATCACCGTTAAACCCATCGATTGGTTGAGCTCTCGGATTAAGGCTAATAGTTCATGTTGGTGGGCGACATCCAAAGCCGAAGTCGGTTCATCAAGCAAAATACATTGGCTTTGTTGAGCGAGCAGCATAGCGACCCAAGCTCTTTGCCTTTCACCACCTGATAAGGTAGCGACAAATCGCTCTGCAAATGGTGTTAAGCCAACTTTCTCAATCGCTTGGTCGACAATGGCGTAATCTTCTTTTCCGTAACGACCAAATGCCCCTTTCCACGGGTAGCGTCCAAAACAGACCAACTCGCGAACGGTGACACCGTCAGTGATCGGTGGATGTTGAGGTAAATAAGCCACTTTATGAGCGAACTCTAAACTTGAAAACGAAGAGACGAGTTGTTGGTTAAACAAAACTTGCCCATGAGTTGGCGCATTTTGACGACTAAGAAGTTTAACTAAGGTCGATTTACCACAACCATTGTGACCAAGAAGTGTTGTCACCTTCCCCGGAGCAAAATCGAGCGTAGTGGGAGATAGGATAACTTTACCGTCGATTTCGAACGACGCATCGACAAGTTGATACATAAGTAAAATATGAAGTTGAGTTATTGGCTTTAAGCCGCTAACTTTATCACGCCAAAAAAGCAATGAGAATTATTTTCACAATCAATAACTCTATCATTAATTATATGGATTGCTCATTGCTGACTTTTATAACAACTACAATGAATTACAAATATGTCGGTTTTACACAGCAAAAAAGCTCAACTGTGGGCAATCAGTTTAGCAGCAGCACTCATGGGTATTGGTCAAAATGGCTTGCTCGTCTCGCTCCCTTTCTTAGTTGAGCGCTCCGCATTCAGTTTACCTACTTGGTCGATTCTTATCGCGATTGGCAGCTTTCTGTTTTTGCCCTCGGCACCTTACTGGGGGAGGTATAGCGACAAACGTGGTCCGAGAAATGTGGTTGTCCAAGCGTTATGTGGAATGGCGATCAGTTTCGTGCTCTTGTTTCTATTTTCCATCTTAAGTGAGCATCAGCCTCATATGGTAATGCTTTGGTTAGTCGGCTTGATACTCGCTCGGATTATATACGGTTGCACTGTATCGGGAATGGTTCCCGCTTGCCAACATTGGGCAATCCTTTTGTGTGGTGCAGAGAATCGATTACAAGCCATCACGAGTATCAGTATTGGGTTGAGCGTGGGCAGGCTTGTTGGGCCATTGGTCGCGATAGTCGCTTTAAAGTTTTCTCCCTATGCACCATTGATGCTAATGATCGCGCTTCCTCTTATCGCGCTCCTCGCGGTGCTTTTTCAGCCAAAGCCTCAACATGGTTTAGAGAGTAAGAAATCGGCTGAGGCTTTATCTTGGTTGCCGAATAAATCTTTCATGCCTTATCTAGTGAGTGGTTTGCTACTTTGCACGGCGATAGCGCTGTTACAGTACAGCTTCACCCCGCTGATGAGTTCGGTAACCAGTTGGTCGACGGCTCAAATCAGTGACGGGATTGGGGTGCTGTTGACGATTAGCGCCGCGTGCACGTTTACCGTTCAGCTGCTAGTTGTTAAAAACAGAAAAATCACGCCAGTGAAAATGTATCGACTCGGAGCGTTGGGCTTGCTGTGTGGCTTGGTACTTTTCCTCTTACCCAATATCTGGCTGTACGCTTTAGCGATGGCAATTGCCGCGTGCGGAGCTGCTCTACTTGTTCCCGCCTATACTTCTGAGGCGACTGAAAAGCATAGTGATGCCCCAGGCTCCGTGGCGGGTTACATCGCTATGTCACATACTATTGGCTATGGATTAGCGTCGTTACTGGCGTTCACCGCAACCATTAACGCTTTGTATCCTATTTATTTGTGTATCGCGTTTTCGGTGCTGATAGTCGCAACCGCTTATTTGGTTACCAAGAGCCCCTCTAAAGACGTTTCCGAGCTGTCTTAACGTTTATTGTCCGGGTGCCGAGGGCAGTCAGTACAGAGTTCCCGTCCTTGGCACTTATAGACTAAGCAGCAAGAAGTTCGCACGAAGACGAGTTGCTTTGATGCTTCGTCGTAGCTAAGTGAGGCCATGAGTTTTTCAGGAAGATTGCAGGCGGTTAACCATTGTCGAGCTTGACCAATCAAATACTCTCCGGGAAGGTCGGGAGCAAATTGACTTAACTTAACTAAACAACCGAGTACCCCATCAGCAAACAAGTGATTAGTAAATCCAGGTCGGATGCGGGTCCAAATACTCATCTCTTGGCGGAAATAATCAAATAGAGCATTGAGCTCTTTGCCCGCATGTTCAATCAGTTCTTGTTCAGTCCCCTGAAAGTAGTCTTCACTATCAAACTGATAACCGCTGATAAAGTTTGGCTGAACTTGCTGACCAATCGCTGACAGCTTAGGTAAACCTTGGCAAGAGTAGATAGCAATAAAAGCGACATAAATAGGCTGCCAACAAAGCAGTGTCCAAGTACGAGCCAGCCAGTACGGTGCCCCGGCTTCGGGATGCTCTAGTTGCAGTCTTTCGTACAGTTCACGAATATGTTCTGAACTGGAGCGATCGATATGAATGAGCGGATGCTCGGCATTGACCTCAGCTAGAGGTTTTATTGCGCCGTTTAGATAAGGGGTGACTTGCTGTGAGTGTTCGAAAAGGTGCTCAAAGAACGAATGGCCACTCATATTGTTGTACTTATTCCGTTAAATCAGTGAGCCAAGAATAAATAAATCCAACCTTTATTACAATTGATTATCATTACGAAAGTTTCTAGTGGTAATAAAAAACGGCTTCAATAGAAGCCGTTTTTTCAAAGTGAATGATTATAGATCTCGATTTTCAGCGAACTTCTCTAAGCCTAAGACTAAGCCGATTGCACACAGCATTAAGACAATAGCAATGCCGAGTTGAGACGGTTGAGAATTCAATGCTTCAAAGGCTGAAGGTGATAAGTTGTGCTGAATCAGAGGAACTTGCTCACCGCTTGAATTTGTACGCCAACTGATGGTCTCTTTCCACGGCCAGATTTTAGGTAAAGTACCGAGCATTAAACCAGTCAGAAAGACGAGAGTAAGATCTCTGAAGCGCTTTAGAAGCCAAGAAAGAACGTGAGAAAAGCTCAGTAAGCCCAAAACGCAGCCTGTTAGGAATAAAGCAAGGATAGGAAGGTCAAAGGATTTTACCGCTCCTAATACTGGGGTGTACATACCAATCAATAACAAAATGAAGCTGCCGGAGATGCCTGGTAGGATCATCGCACAAATTGCGATGCCGCCCGCGAGCAGCACATTGATGCTGGTTGGCTCAAGTTGGAGTGGATTAAGCACCGTAATGCTGTAAGCGAACGCTACCCCGAGTAGTAAGAAGACGAGTCGACTTAAGCTTCTTTGTTCAATTTGCTTAAGCATATGGAACACAGACACCAGAATCAGTCCGAAGAAAAACGACCACAGCGGAATCGGATGAGTGACCAGTAGCCATGAGATCAGTTTAGCGAGGGTCGCGATACTGGTAAGCACACCACCAAACAGGGCAATGAGAAATAAGCCATTGATATGCGCAAATGCCGCTTTGAAACCGTCGCGCTTCCAGATGCCAATAACACTCGGGTTAATACGACGAATACTTTCAAGCAAGGTGTCGTAAATACCAGTAATAAATGCGATGGTCCCGCCTGACACCCCAGGTACAACGTCTGCTGCGCCCATGGCCATGCCTTTAAGAAAAGTAGTTAAGTAGTTCATTCTTCGTGATAACTAAATTTAGGTGCCAAGAGTATACCGACTCTTATGTAGAAAAAGTATGAAAAATCAACGTTGATAAATGTGTTTATAGGAACATGGTTTAATATGTTTTTGCAAATAATTGCAAAATGCAATTTTCATATTGCATTTTGGGAAGTAAAACCGCCCAAAAAATGCGGTGTAAGACAAAAATAACGTGGTTTTAAAGTTGGCACGCTAACTGCATTACTAAAAGTGACCCTTATTAAGCCGAGGGTCACCTAGCCAACTGACGTTGTTAGTGAATGTAATTTGTTCACACTATATATAAGCCAATCGCAACATTGCGGTTGGCTATTTTTTTGCCTAAAACCTTGTCAATCTTTATCTCGTCTGAGTGTGTAAAGCTAATATCTAGCGCACGTTTACACCCTCTTAAGTAGTGTTTTTAAAGTCAATACTCGACAAATGGGCGCAAGTTTATTAATAATGCCCGCTTTCTTTTCGCAACCCAGACTAATATTTGTAGGGTTAACTGTTGAAACGAGCATCTTGAGGCTGTTTGTATAAGGACAAATTTCAATAGAAAAATTGAATCAATGAGCATAGCTCCACAGGGTCAATGAGGACTCTGGACTCGTTAGGGAAGATGAGTGAATCAAAAAAAGAGGTTATATGAATCAGATAATTTCAGTTGGACCACTAGAATCTTTCTTAATCGCTATTAGCGTTTTATTCTTAGGGCACTTCGTCAACTCTAAACTTCCTGTCTTAAAGAAGTTCAATATCCCTGAGCCGATTGTCGGTGGTCTTATCGTAGCTGTCATCATCACATTAATGCATTTCAAAGGCATAGACTTAGAGTTCTCTCTACCGCTGCAAGAAGTGTTTATGTTGATGTTCTTTAGTACTGTTGGCCTTGCGGCTAACTACACCCAGTTGATGAAAGGGGGTGCTAAAGTCTTTATCTTCTTAGCCGTTGCGTCTTTTTATATCATTATCCAAAACGGTGTGGGTGTCTCTATGGCGACCGCTTTGGGGCTTGATCCTTTAATGGGCTTGATTGCAGGCTCTATTACGCTTTCTGGTGGGCATGGTACTGGCGCGGCTTGGTCGCAGACATTTGCTGATAGTTTCGGCTTATCTAACACGCTTGAAATTGCCATGGCATCGGCCACATTTGGTTTGATCATCGGCGGTATTATTGGTAGTCCAGTCGCGCAAAAGCTGATCAACAAGAATGGCTTTGAATCTGAGTACGGCACGGGTACACAAACCCATGAACGTTTTCCAGAACTCGTGACTTACAATGAATATGAAGAAGACAAAGTAACCGCAAAAAAGGTTATCGAGATTTTGTTTATCCTTCTCATCTGTGTGACGGGTGCTAAATACCTAGAGCAGTGGGTCAGCAGTTTTGAAATCAGTTGGCTGATGATCCCTGACTTCGTCTATGCGTTGTTCATTGGTGTGTTCATTACCAACCTATTGGAAGTGACTAAGACACATAAAGTGGACGCAGAGACCGTGGATATATTAGGTACGGTTTCTTTGTCCTTGTTCTTGGCAATGGCTCTGATGAGCTTGAAGCTTTGGAACATCTTTGACTTAGCAATTCCGTTTTTAATCATTCTGGCTGTGCAATCTGTTGTGTTAGGTGTTTTCTCGTACTTTGTCACGTTCAAAGTGATGGGTTCAAACTACGACGCGGCTGTTATTGCTGGTGGTCACTGTGGCTTTGGCCTAGGTGCTACACCGACAGCAGTAATGAATATGGGGTCATTGGTGAATAAGTTTGGTCCGTCACCACAAGCATTTATGGTGGTGCCAATTGTCGGCGCATTTTTCATCGACATTGTTAACTTGATTATCCTACAAGGCTACATTTCATTTATTGGTTAATGAGTGGCTAGATATGAAAACGCCCTGCAAATTTGCAGGGCGTTTTTTTATTCGCCTGGTTATCTTAGCGTAAGCTTAGTGCCATCAAATTTTAAATGACCGAGTAGCACTTTGGCATTCTCTTTTCCGTCGTCAGTAAACGCAACACCATAGCGAGCATAATGTAATGAGCGCTGTAAGTTGCACACTTTGCCATACAGAGGAGCGAACTCAGCCCCTTTTTGCGAGCTTAGCTGAACGTTTAAAGCGATTTCATCACCAATTTGAAATGGGCGACTCAATGGTGCAGTGATAAAGCGACAACCACTTTTCGACAGGTCACGAATTTCACAATCGAGCTTATGAGTCTCTGCAATCACTCTAGCGGCTAGATTTACATCAAAGCGAGGCTCTTTACGCAGTTGGGTAACTTGCATCGTTTGAGGAACGGACAGCGTGAAAATAGGTACTGGCGCTTTTAACACATGCTGTAGCTGCCCTCGAAAGTGAACAATAGCGCCTTCACCTCTTGGTGAAATCGCTCGAATGGTTGCCCAAAACCCTTCTTGGAAGAAAAAGTTCAAGTCGTCTTCTGAAAGCTTTGGTAATTCGGCCAAAATAACATTGCCAGAGTGAGTACCAATAAAAGACGTTTTACAGCGAAACGTTGTTCCTACGGGTGTTGTAATGCCAATAGTCAGCTCCCCACCATGTTCAATCATAGCGAGTGCATCAGTACTATTTAAAGTAGAAACATTTCTATCACTTGCAGAGCGAGTCGGTTGCTCTTTAATTGCTGCTGCTTGGGTATTCATCTAGCCTCCGTTGTTCCCACCATGTTATTGTTTTTGAGGCAGGTGAATATATGACATCCTCATGACAATTATAGACATTTGGATAATTTCAATTCTATGTTTGCTTGGCGGTATGTTCAAACATCAAATCACTCAATAAACTTGAGCTAAGTATCATTTTCAGGAGTCAACATGTCTCATAAGGTAATTTTGGATGAAGTAAACTCACAGTTTCGTGTTCATCTTGAGGGAGATCACTACGCAATCGTGAAGTTTGAAGACAAAGGTGACGTGTACGCGATCACCTCGACCAAGGTACCAGAGGTGCTTCAAGGTAAAGGTTACGGGAAAGTGATGATGGAAGCGGTTTTACCGAAAATCGAACAACTTGGTGTAAAGGTAGAGCCGATTTGCAGCTATGTTGTGCATTACTTGAATCGTAATGCTCAGTGGTCTCATCTCAAAGCAGACTAACAATGCAGTACAATTATCAACCGCTTGTTTCAGAGCTTGGCTACTCAACGCTGCATTCATTAGATGTTCTGCAAACCTTATGGGGTGGCTATGGCGAACTTGTTCGCCTTTATGTCGATAATACGAGCGTTATCGTTAAGCATGTTCTGCTGCCAAAACCCAAGCATCATCCAAAAGGCTGGAACACTGATGTCTCGCACCAACGTAAACTTCGTTCGTATCAAGTCGAACTGAACTGGTATCAATTTGCAGCGAAGCGATGTCACGCCAAAGTCCCGACGACGTTGATGGTTAAGCAACCGGAACAAGAGCTGTTGTTGGTGATGGAAGATCTCAAGCAAGTGGGTTTTACCGAAGTCGTTACAACGCCAAGTCAGCATCACTTAAGAGCCTGCCTTGGTTGGCTTGCCGACTTTCATGCTCAGCATATCGGTCATCAAGGCGAGGGACTGTGGGAAGTTGGTACCTATTGGCATTTGGCTACACGAGCTGATGAGTTACAAGCATTGAGTGATGTGGGGTTGAAGGCTAGAGCTGAGCAGATAGATAGTGTGCTTCAAAATGCTCTTTTTACAACGCTGGTGCATGGCGATGCGAAATTAGCAAACTTCTGCTTCTCTCCTGATGGCAAAAACGCAGCAGCGGTTGATTTTCAGTACATAGGTAAAGGGTGTGCGATGAAAGATGTCGCGCTGTTTATGAGCAGTGCGGTAGAGCCACAGCAGTGTGCTGAAATGGAAGCTTGGATTCTGGATGAGTATTTCGCTGCTCTACGACTGGCCTTGCAGACACATCAACCCCATTTGTCTGCCGAAGAGGTTGAAGCGGCTTGGCGACCTCTGTTTGCTATTGCTTGGGCGGATTTTCAGCGATTTGTGAAAGGTTGGAGCCCAGAACATTGGAAAATCAATGACTACACCGAGCGTTTGAAAGATCGCGCTCTAGAAATGTTAAAGGCTTACCCTTAGGTAAGCCCTATTTTGACTACAATTTTATACGTGCCATGTAGTAGGTATTGATGTACTCGCCATCTCGGTAAGAGCCAAACTTGGACTCACCTTCTATCTCAAAACCAAATTTCTTATAACAGGCAATCGCTTGGTCATTGTCGGCGTTGACTTCGATTTGTACTCTTTTTACTTGCAGCCAGTTGTCGGCTAAATCAAGCACAGTCTCTATCAACTTACTGCCTATGCCTAGCTCGTGGTAATCATCGTGAACACCGATACCAAAGCTTGCACAGTGAGCGGTACGTGGACGTTGCGAATGTTCGAAGCCAATATTGCCGACCACTTTACCGTCAACTTCGGCGACAAAGCTATAGACACCAGCAGGCATGTTTTCCAGTCGGGTTGTCCACATACTCACCGAAGGTTTTGGGAGTTGGAGTGTCTCACGCTGCGCTTTAGGTTGTGAGTAAACTTCACACAATGCGGCGGCATCGCTGACTTGAGTCGGACGTATTATTATTTCCATCTTATTTGCCTTTTCGACTGGTTAAACATTGCTCCACCATAACTAGAAAATTTGGATTGTTAAAGTATTGTTTTAAAGTTATTTTTCGGCAGTATTGTTGTTGGTGCAGTGTTTCGATGTTCGAAGGCATTAGATTGGTATAGTTTGTAAATTCGTTTGTTTCTATAGCGAAGGCGATCTAATGTAACAGCTTGTTCACATAAGGAATTACTCATGAATCATTCCGCGAGTTGGAAAACTCCGCAAAACTTCCTCATGCTTATTTCAATCGTCGTCCCTATTGCTTTCTCAAGTTGGATGGCGTTGCTTAACAACTTCGTTATTGAGCGAGCAAACTTTGATGGTTCAGATATAGGTTTGTTGCAGAGCGTGCGTGAAATACCGGGCTTTCTTGCTTTTACCGCAGTGTTTGTGTTGCTGTTTATTCGAGAGCAGCGTTTTATGATACTTTCCCTCGCTGCTTTGACATTAGGCACTGCAATCACCGGATTTTTTCCTTCACTTTTTGGATTGCTGTTTACGACTCTTCTTATGTCTACCGGCTTTCATTATTTTGAAACGCTGAAACAGTCTTTATCACTGCAATGGCTCTCTAAAGATGAAGCGCCAGAAATGCTGGGCAAGTTTATCTCTGTTGGTGCGCTCGCCTCGTTGGTGACCTATGGCTCGCTTTGGGTTTGTCTAGAAGTCTTCAAGATGGACTTCCAATGGGTTTACTTAACCTTTGGCGGTGTTGGATTCTTGCTTGTGGTGTGGATGGCGTTCGCCTTTCCTCAGTTTGAAACCAAGGTGCAGCAAAACAAGAAGCTGGTCTTGAGAAAACGTTACTGGCTTTACTACGCCCTGACCTTTATGAGTGGCGCACGCCGACAGATTTTTACCGTGTTTGCAGGTTTCTTAATGGTGGAGCGCTTTGGTTACTCTGCTGCAGATGTCACGCTACTGTTTATCATCAACTACGTGTTTAACTTCTTATTCGCCAAACGTATCGGCCGCTTCATTGGTCAAGTCGGTGAGCGTAAAGCTCTAATGTTTGAATACGTTGGCTTGATTGGGGTCTTTGTCGGTTACGCTTTGGTAGAGACAGCAGAATGGGCTGCGGCACTCTATGTTATCGATCACCTGTTTTTTGCTCTAGCGCTGGCAATCAAAACCTATTTCCAAAAAATCGCCGACCCTGCTGATATGGCGTCTACCGCCGGTGTCTCTTTCACTATCAACCATATTGCAGCTGTGTTTATTCCAGTGACGTTCGGCTTTATCTGGTTGGTCTCGCCAGCCGCAGTCTTCTACATTGGTGCAGGTATGGCGTTGGTTTCTTTGTTATTGTCTCTCAATATTCCGAGATTACCTGAAGAGGGTAATGAAGTTCGAATTTTAAAATGGAGCTAGTTTTATTTTATCGATGAGGCAATTACTTCATCTATCCGGACTGTTGTCACTTGGTGGTTAGTTATTTTTATTTTCATTCTAAATCAGATTTTTATGTTTGTTTATGTTGTAAACAAAGTTAATGATGTTGAGTTTTTGCAATGTAATGTTTCGATATTGAGTCTGGAGACTTTTTTTCATGCGAGTAACATCCGCGGCGAAAATAAGATTCAAATAACTGTATTGGTTTTAACACCTATTTTTCCTCTATTTAACTTTTCAAACAGCTCTTTAGAGGAAGTCTAGTTAAACGAAATATTGCTGTTCTCATATCATTCAGCCGAAAAGGTTCATTATGACGGTAAAAAAATTATTGCCAGTTTGTCTTGCTCTTGGACTATCTGCTTGCGGTAGTGGTAGCGATAGTGGTAGTTACTCACTTCCTCAAGCTGATTTGAGCTCTCAGTCTCTTGCTGTGACTCAAGCTAGCCCTAAGAGTGGTGACGTTGTACTCGAATGGAACAAATTAAATGGAGCTAGTTATTACAAATTACTTCGTTACAGAGCGACCAATCAATATCTAAATAGTGAAGTGGTGGCTACTAATATCAAAGGTACCTCAGTAAACATTGAGTTAGACTTAGTTGATATCGATGGCATGACAGCACAGTATGAATTGCTTGGATGTAGAGATAATGGAGTATGTCCTATCCAAACACCTAGATTTGAATTACAAAACTTAGACCAGTATGTCACTAAGCTAAAAACACATGTTGTTCATGGAAACGAAACGAATGTCCCTCATTTTGGGCAAGCATTAACGTGGCTAGATGGACATCTTCTGGTCAATTCAGGTGAAGATTTAGCAGATATTTATAAACAACAAGATAGCGGTCAGTATGTATATACTCATCAGTTTAATGTTGGCGCGAATTTTGGTTATGGTACAGGCTCTATACTCGCTGATATTACTGACCAATCAGGGGGTATTATTTATGCAGGCACTAGACGATTTTCATCAGGTGATACTACCGAGCTTCATGTAGGCCTAATTTCCCCGCAGGGCCATAAGATGCCTGACAGAACACTTGCAGACAATAATGGCTTTGCCTCCGCAATTGCAATATCTGAATACAATGGAGAAATGGTCATTTATGGCTCTCCACAACATGATGGCAGTGGAAAAGTTGAGTACATGAAAGTTGGTGGCTCAACTCTGAAGGGGGAGATTCAAAAACCTAGCGATTTGTCTCATGATGCAAGATTCGGTGCCAGTGTATCAGTCGCCAATGATGAAGTGCTAGTTGTTGGTGCTCCAATGGATTCAGTTCGCAAACAGTCTTCTAGTGAGATAAAGCATAGTGGAGCTGTCTATATTTACCGCAGAGCATCTAACCCCAAAAATGCAGATGATTTGTGGCGATTAGATGCGACGCTAACTCTACCAGGAGTCAGTGCGGTCGAAGGAAGCGGATTTGGTGAAATTGTAAAATTGAATAGTTCAGGAGACTTACTTGCAGTGGGAGCTCCAGGTATTGATGAAGTCCTAATTTATAGGTATGACAGTCAAAGAGGTTATTGGTACCAGAATGCGGTTGATACAATCGATCCTGTTAAATCTTCCAAAGGTCAAAGATTTGGTTCGCGAATTGCTCTAAGTGATGATGGTTATCTTGCAGTTACAGCAGAAAATGCTCCTTGGCGTGGCTTTGGTCTTCATACAAATGCTGATACTTTAGAGCTTGGAGGTGACGGTGATGGCGCTGTATATATATATCACCTGACGAATTATGGAGATAGAGACCGTGCTTATGAAGGAGTAATTACTGGTGATAGCGTGCCAGGCGTGGATGAAGCTTTTGGTGAGTCGCTTGAGTTTAAACCTGGCTCTCACAAGCTTGCGATAGGTGCTCCTATGCATCCATCGGATCCTCTTCTTGATTGGAGTGATAGTTCTTGGCCTGAAGCCGGTGCTGTCTACGTGATTTAAGATATTTTCTGTTCTTGCCGATGATCAGGGTTGATTTGTGGCGCTAGAGTAGACGTTAATTGGTACATAGTTGAAAGGGGGCCGAGGCTCCCTTTTTTAGGTGTCGCCTACAGGCCTTTGAAATGGATTTGAGGCATGTTTTCTACATTGGTGCAGGTATGGCGTTGGTTTCTTTGTTATTGCCTCTCAATATTCCGAGATTACCTGAAGAGGGTAATGAAGTTCGAGTGCTTAAATGGACTTAATTGCTTGGTAACATAGCTATGTTTAAATAAAGGCGTATTGATTCACAATACGCCTTTATTTTTTGGTTACTGCTTTTTTAGATTGGAGTTCGGCTACTGGGCATTAAACCATGAACAGAAACGATTTTTTGTGCGCTATTTTGTTTTCTAACCTCTGGGTATGATTAATCTATCCTTAAAAATGAAGAGTATGAAATTCAGGTGAAAAAAGTTAAATGGGGTATCGCAGGGCTAGGAAACATCGCGCAACGTTTTGCTACAGCGCTGACCCAATATAGTCAACATGGTGAGCTGCACGCGGTGGCAGCAAGAGATTTCGAGCGTGCAAAAAGCTTTGGCGAACAGTTTAGTGCTAATGAGCATTATGGAAGCTACCAAGAGATGGCGGAAGATTCTGAACTAGAGGCGGTCTACATTGCGACGGTTCATCCTTATCATAAAGCGTTAGCTGAGTTATTCCTAAGCCGCCAAAAACATGTTCTAGTTGAAAAACCAGCCTTTACGAACCTGAGTGATTGGCTAGAAATGAAGGCTCTTGCCAAGCAGCAGGGCGTCTTGCTTTTAGAGGCAATGAAAACGGTGACATTCCCAGCTTATCGAGAGCTGAAAGCATACATTAAACAACATCAACTTCAGCTTACGTCTATTGAAGCTGGGTTTGGAAATCGAAATCAATACGATCCAGAGGTGTTCATTTTTAATGACAAGCTTTCTGGCGGATCAACACTGGACGTGGGTGTTTATAGTTTGTGGCTTTACTACGATCTTTGCCATTTTATGAACGTTGAAGTCTCAAAGCCGTTCGTTGAAATGTTGGGTACATTAGATCAATGTCATGTTGATACCGATGCTTTCTTTAAATTTGATGGGGCGATTAAAGGTAAGATATCGTCGTCAATCACAACCGCTCTCTCCCGAGTCGCTATTCTAAAAGGGAATGACTTCATTATTACCATAAAAGATAAGTGGTGGAACCCGCAGGTGATCGAGATTGAGCACAAAGGAAAGGTAACAATGATTGAGTCGCTCGCTGCTGGCAATGGTTTTGAGTTTGAAATTGATCATTTCTCATGGCTAGTCAGTCATAAGGAAATGGAGTCAGATGTGCTGTTGCATCAGGTCACCGAACGAGTACTTACGACAATGGAAGAAGCATTAAAAGAGAATGGATTTTCTCATTTAACTGGTTAGGAGACGATTGAAGAGCGGTGAAAAATACTAAGCGCAAACTCGAACTCTACGAACAGGTCTTTTGCGCCTTTGGCCCAGGAGAGTCACGATGTCAGGTAAGCCAGCTTGCGTCCCTATGGAACGTCACGGAAAGGCATGTATTTACCTTGGTTAGAACCATGGAAGACAGTGGCTGGATAAGCTGGCAGGCTAACTCAGGACGGAGTAAGAAGGCGTCGTTATCCTGTCTGATTGAACCCATAGATGCTTGTTATGCCGAAGCCCAGCGGTTGGCCGATGACGGTCAGGTCGATGAGTTACTGAGTCTATTGAGCTTTGGTGGCCGCGATGCAGGAAAAGAGCTGCAGATGGTTTTAAATGGCACCAACCATACTGCAAAACAGAGCGCTTATATTCCTTTTCATCGTGCCATTGAACCGCTCCATCCACATAATGTACAACGCAGAACAGAGCGTTTTCTGGTGATGCATGCATACCAACGCTTAACTCAAGTGGAAAATAATGAGCTAAAGGGAGACGTAGCGTATCACTGGACTACGAATACGGAAGGAACAGTTTGGCGATTCCACGTAAGGAGCCATGTTCAATTCCATGACGGTTATCCGTTACTTGCGCAAGATATTGTCAGAAGTCTACAAGGGTTGGCCTCTCACCAGTGTTGGTCCGGTTGCTATCAGCATGTGGAGGCTGTTCGTAAGGTTTCTGATTCTGTCGTTGAAGTTAAATTGAATAGACCTGACAGGCATTTACCTAGATTGCTTGCCAGAGCTGAAGCCTCGATTTTTCGTAAAGCATCACCGGATAAACTTGTCGGCTCAGGTGCGTTTTCGGTTGATGTTTTCTCGACGAATATGCTGCGTTTAAATCGAAATCCACTCTACAGCCATCAAGTGCCGATTTTAGACCGGGTAGAAATATGGTTTTACCCTGATTGGGCTGTAAGCAAGCAATGCTCTCATAACCAGATACGTTTACAAATGCCAGAGAGTACGACAGAAGTTGGCAGTCATTACCCGGCAATTTTTATGTTGCTCTCGAATGAAATACGGATGCAAGACACACGTCTTATTGCTGTAGAAGATACGTCTAACGCGCAGGAGCTACTTGGAAAAGTGGCTAAGAGTGGTGATACCACTTTCGCGATTGGTTATGGTGAGTATTCACAAACAGCAGATGCGATGTTATGCAGTATTATCGAGGAAAATGATCGCTACGCCGCGTGGTTGAGCTTCTTGTTACGTTTACCATTTGAAGCGTTGAATCTTTCCGATGAAACCTTGTTTGCTATTCAATCTCAGCTTGATTCCATTCGTAGCGAGCCTGATATTAAGGCGTCTTGGCAGTTGTTGAGTGACTTAAAAGCGTGGCTAGATGAGCGGCAGATTTTGACTGAGCTAAAGCGTGAGTACTTCCAACTTGAAGTTTCCGAACGCCTTCAAGGTAGTAAAGTGGATGGGTTCGGTTGGTGTCCACTGAGTGAGTTATGGGTGACTCAAGACTAGAGGGCTAACTCCGGTTGGAGAGCCCTCTTTAGCTTCGTCTATTTAGATTGAAACCTTTTCTGTAGATAATCGACAAAGGTTTTTATCTGCCCCGGGATGAACTTTGACTGAGCATACTGAGCAATGACCTTGCCTTGGTAATTGCCACCTACATGCCAGTCGCGCAGAATTTCAATTACCTCGCCTGACTCCACATAGTCTTGAATAGCAAACTCTGGAAATACCGAAATTCCGACTCCTCGTAACACGGCCTCACGACGAATCTCACTGTGGTTGACGGCAAATGAGCCATTAACGTTAATCGATACTTTCTTGTGATTATTGGTAAAGTCCCAAACGCGATCGCGGGGGTTTTCACCAAGACAAAGGCAGTTGTGGGATGAGATATCTTCCGGATGGATTGGGATGCCATGTTGTTCAAGATAATCAGGACTGGCGCACATGACTAGGCGGCACTGGGTTAACGTTTTGGCGATTAGCCCTTCCGTAGGTTTGTCAGTGATATGAATAATGACATCGACTTCATCACCAATAGGATCTATATAGTGATCGGCGACTTTGAGTTGCAGCGCCACGTTAGGGAAGGCATCAATAAAATCTAGCACCATCGGCATCAGAACTTGTCTCGAGAGGGCTTTAGGCGCTGCGACGCGCAGTACACCCGATACTTCGGTTTTGTCCGCTTGAGCCGCTGAGACTGCCATCTTTGCTGAGTTAATCATATCGCTGCACAGGCTATAGACTTCCTGACCAGTGGAGCTAAGGCGCATTTGCCTTGTGGTTCTCTCAAGCAGCTTCTCTTCTAACGCATTTTCTAAGCGAGTGATTGAACGGCTAACTGATGAAGGTGAAACCCCGAGCTTTTTGGCCGTATTGGAAAAGCTGCCAGAGTCGACAACGTTAACGAAGATTGCCATTTCAGATAACAGTGGAATAAGCCTATTTGTGTCCATGGTGCAAAAATCCTTTGCGTATTCGCTGTATTGTTTCGTTTAAGTTACTTATGGATACTAATTAAGTCAATTGACAGCAGGGAAGGCAGGAAGGACATCGTGAAGAAGTTAAGAAGTATTGAAGATATTCGTACCATCTCAAGTACGGTTAAGCATGTTTTAACTCTGTTTAGTGGTGGTTTGGATAGCACATACCTCCTTGAGATACTTAAAGAGCAAAAAGTGAAGGTGACCGCATTGGTGGTTGATCTTGGCGAAGGTGTTGATGAGTCTAATTTAAACCTGATTGCTGATCACTATGGTGTGGATCTGATGATCCTAGACGCGAAACAGGAGTTCGTTGAACACAGTTTGGTTTCTGCAATACAAGCACAAGCTCTTTATCTTGGCGATTACCCTGTTAGTTCTTCATTGTCACGTCCAATCATCGTTAAAAAAGCGGTGCAAGTGGCGCAAAAGCTCAAGTGTGAAGCTATTCTCCACACTGCTAATCAATCTCAAAATAGTCTCAGACGCCTCAATGGCGCGATTGAAGCGAGTGGCTATCAGGGGTATTACGGCTCGCCTTATGAGTACTCCGCTCTGACTCGCGAACAGAAAACGGCAGAGCTATTTCATTCTGGTTTAGTCGGATTTAAATCTCGCAATGTTAGCGGTGATGCCAATCTTTGGTGCCGTGAATTTGAGTCTGGTGTTTTGGATGACCCAGAATCCTTTACTGTCTCAGAGTCTCTGTTTAGCTGGTCAAAATGGAATCCAGCTAAGCAGCTTGATAACCATCAAATCAAAATAGGATTTCGTAAGGGGTACCCAGTAACCATCAACGATTTACCGATAAACCTTAAAGAGTTAATTGCTTTCATTAACAACCACGTTGGCGCGTATGAAATCGGTCGATATGTAGGTTTCGACCACCTAGATGAGGATGAAAAAGTCTTAGAGGTGCGCGAAGCACCCGCTGCTCACATCCTTATGAAAGCATATAAGTTGTTGGAAACAGCAACTTTACCTACCGATGTTCTCAAAGCGAAAGCGATGCACAACGAAATGTGGACTCAAGAAGCGGTTGAAGGCCGTTGGGGAAGCATGTTGCAGAGCTCAAGCTATGCGTTCATCGCTCACACTGCCGAGCACGTCTCTGGCAGTGTTTTATTCTCACTATCACGAGGACATGTTCTAGCAACTGGCATAGTTGCAGACGAGCCTAAGTATCTTCGTGATAGAGATGCATGGGAGGTGCAAACCGCTCATAAAAGAAGTTTGCGAACACTCTCTCCCTCATCATTAAAAAAACAACAACAAACGGTGTAGTTGCGAGGTGGCCTATATGGAAACGGTGAAAAAGCCTATCGAGCGTCATGCTTCGGTTATTGCTCAGATACTCAGTCAAAATAGTTATGTTTTTGTCAGTGGCAAGCAGATGACCAATTTGCTGACAACCAACGTAGACGAGGTGATTCGATTTAAAAACTGCTGGAATCACCTAGAGCGTGATCGCTATATGGCAGATGGCGGGGCGTATCGTTACCGTCGATATGGTCAGTTCCTAAAAGCAAAAGGTGGTAAGCAGATTTCAATGCTGCCCCATGAACCTTATGTGCAGCCTTCTTACATCAATTCATTGAATGGTGACATTGAGCGCCACTTTGAGCCTTTAACGGATCGTTTTGTCACATCACCAATTCTAGAGAGACTTTTGCTGTTGCTGAGCGATGTGTATGACTTGGCAGAAGAACAGGCAACGGATTGGAACATTCGCTTACACCCCTATCGAATCATCGCTGATGAAGCTGAACAAGGTGAGCCAACTCCAGAGGGTTTGCATCGTGACGGCGTGACCTATATTGCGTCACTGATGATCAATAAGATCAATGTGTCTGGCGGTGAAACTACGATCACAGATGACAAGGGGAATACTTTGGAATCCCTGACGCTGGATAAAACATTTGATGTGGTGTTAGCCAATGATGAAAAAACCATGCATGAGGTGACTGCCATCACACCAAACAGTTTAGATAAATACGCGTACAGGGATGTACTCGTTATCGCTTTTACAAAAATGGAGGAATAAGATGACAACGGCTACGGGTCAATTAAAAAAAGGAAGTTTTAAGTTTCCGTTAACCGAATCATTGTTGCTACTCGTCGCAGTTTTTTGGGGCACAAGTTATGGACTGACCAAGAGTGCTCTTGTTTACACTAGCGTTTTAGTTTTCATTTCGATTCGTTTCTCGATCACTTTTCTATGTATGCTACCTGTAGTGATTCGAGACTTTCGCCGTGGGCTCAATAAAGACTGGAAGATTGCCATACCGACTGGTTTTATCCTATCGGCGATTTTTTTCTGCGAAGTGTTCGGGGTTTCTCAAACCTCAGCATCAAATGCGGCGTTCTTGATTAGCTTATCGGTGATACTGACGGCCTTTGCCGAGTTAATAATCAATAAGAAACGAGTCAGCAATACTTTATGGGGTTTAACTCTGTGCAGTGTGGTAGGCGTCTTATTGCTAACCAGTAACCAAGGTATCGAATTGTCACTCAATACCGGTGACTATTTTATCCTAGGGGCGGCATTGCTCAGAGCCTTAATGGTGACGCTAACTAAGCGTTTTACCGAAGGAAAAGAAATTACCACAAGTACGCTTACGTCACTCCAATCGCTGGTGGTCGCTGGTGTTGCGATATTCGCTGCTATGGCGTACTTACCTGCATCTGAATTTGTTATCCCAACCAGTACCGAGTTTTGGATTACAGTGGCTTACCTAGTGTTGTTTTGTACTTTGTTTGCCTTCTATGTTCAAAACTATGCGGTGCGCAGAACGTCACCGACACGAGTTTCTTTGCTGATGGGCAGTGAGCCTTTATTTGGTGCGATATTCGCTATGGTATGGCTGCAGGAGTCATTGAGCTTGTTACAGGTGGTTGGTGGGGCACTGATTCTGTTTAGTGTTATTGTCACCTCAACGAAAGAGAGCTAAAAATCGGGTCAATAAAGACCCGACTTTCTACGTCAATCGGTGAACGTTGGCTTGGGGCGTTCACCAAACAACTTAGGTTTGAAGGAACCAAGCACTAACTCTAAGAATAACGGTATAGCATTAGACATACCTATAAGCTGCTCGATTTTAGCTTTTTCAAAATACTCTGGATCGAGAGTATCTTTGTTGAGTGAAGCTTTAGCTAGTTCGACCATTTCCGGCATCATTGGGACTAAGAATACAAACGCGTTGACTGCGAGAAAACTTAAAAGTAATAGTTTTATTCTTAACCAATTTGGCTTGTAATCGAATTGGCGGTAAAGGTACAGGTCTGCAAGCACCTTCAGCCCTAGCCCAGGTAGTATTAGAATATATGCACTTAACTCCTTATATATTCCCACATGATAAGCCGTTATCGGGCTTTCATGGCCTAGTGTTGCACCAATCACGATGTGAGAAAGAATCCCTCCCACATACATGATAGTTCCTAATTCGTTGATAAAATTAATAAATTTAATTTTCATATATGGAATCGCTGGATTTAAATCACTGATTTAGCGTTTTAAATCAAGCTTGTGGCCCAAGTGCTGAACCTGAATCGTCGCGTAGCCAAGCATCACGGCTTCAAACTGTTTGCTCAGCTCTTGAGCATGTTGTGCGTCTTTAGCAAGAAAGGCAACTGAGTAAATTGGACGTACAATTCCGTCGTTAAGTTCTTGTGTATCGAGGTAAGATGACGTGACGAGCCCCGCCTGATTTAGACTGATGACACGTTGCAAGTCGATGCCTAGTACACGATCCATCTCTAGTGCTTCTATACCTTTTTTCCATGTGATTGTTACTCCATAGTTGTTGTAAACAGGTGTATTGTCTAACCATTTTGAACCCATAGGCTGAATGTTTGCTATTTTGACCAGCTCCTTTTTGTAGAGTGGTAAATCCTTAAGTTTTTGTTCTACCTGTGCAGGGTTGTCTGCTTCGATAACAAAGCGCAGCATCTGTACTGAGCGGTTATCAATCTGGCTACGAGACACGAACATATCTTTGATTTCGCCTTGTTCCACGAGTTTGCCAAAGGCTGCTTTTTGCTCTGGCATAGTGTTAAGAACTTCTTCTGCATTGTCGGTGTTCCATTCGAGTGAGACACCGAAGTCGGCCGCGATTGTAAAAGTTGAAGCGAAAAGTGATGTGATGAGTGCTGCGGTAGTTAATGCTTTCATGTCATGTTCCTCTATATAATTTGGATAAGTTATCGTTTGTGGTTGATTACCAGCGCGAGCGGTAGCTTCGGTGGCAGCTTTTACAGGTTTTTTGCGCGGAGTCTAAGCTAGACTCTGCAAGGGATAGGTTTTGTTGCTGACTAGCCTGATAAAGCTGTTCAAAACCTTTATCCATTTGCAGCAACAGTTGATTAAATTTCTCGGGTTTGCTCCATATATTCTCTTTCGCTTTACTGTCTTGTTGGCTGCCAGTTGGAAACAGAGCTAATAGGCTTTGGCTATGGTTTTTTAACTGTGAACTGGTAGAACCAAGCTTATCCCACTCCGTATTTGAACCATCTAGGGTGCGGCTCGCACTCTTAACCAACGTTTCTACCTGTTCAAAAGCATGCTGTCTTTGTTCAATTTGCTGCGAGTAATCTTGCGCGTGAACCAGTAAAGGGGTTGAGCACAGTAGGCTGACAATGACTTTGTTCATATTGGTCGTCTCTTCTTTTCGTTTGATCATTTTCGATCATGGCGTGTTGTTGGGAGTTAATTTACACAGCAATAGTTGCAATTGCAACTGTTGCTGTGTAAATTAATGCAAATGAAATGAACAACCAAACAATTGAAGAGGTATCAAATGAAAGTATGGGATCTATCTACACGCCTATATCATTGGGCTCAAGCAGGACTTTTTATGGCGCTATTGGCGAGTGGTTTTTCCGGTAATGGTCCGCACGTCCAGTTGGGTTTAGCTATTACGACCTTGATCATATGGCGTATAGTTTGGGGATTTGTTGGCAGTGAAACGAGTCGTTTTAGGCAGTTTCTGCGTTCACCAAAGAGTGTATTCAACTACCTATTGGGCGGGGAGCCATCGCGACCAGGTCATAACCCAGCGGGTGGATGGATGGTGCTAACCTTGCTTTGCGCTTTACTTGTTCAATGTATTTCAGGAATGGCCTTGGCGGGATTGCTTGATAATTTGCCGTATGCTGAAGTCTGGCTAACGGATTCTGTATTCTCTCTATTGGAAAGTGCGCACTTACTGCTGGCAAATCTTCTACCTGCGTTAGTGGCTCTACATGTTGGTGCAATTGTGTTCTACAAGTTGTGCTCCAAACCACTGACTTGGGCAATGGTAACTGGTAAGCAAACCTTTTTAAATCAATCAGGGAGTGTATTGCTAGTCTCTCAATGGCGCGCATTATTAGTGCTAGTTGTAGCAACATCAGTTACCATGGCAATAGTTGCATTCTCATAGTGAGTAAGTTGTAAATGAGTGAAGAATTCGATAGACAACGTAGTTTTGGTTGGCTGATTAATGTTGTGGCTAATGACGCCGCGAAAACATTCGATACGGAACTAAAAAAACATGGCCTGACAATTGCTCTGTGGCCTACGTTGATGTGTTTATGGGAAGAAGAGGGCGTGACCCAACGCGAGATTGCGCAGAAATCTAAGGTGGAAAACTCAACCACAACTAGAACACTCGATAAACTTGAAAATCTCGGGCTGGTTGAAAGACAAGCGGATCCCAACAGCCGCCGTTCTTTCCGAATTTATCTGACGGATGAAGGGCGTGCGCTTAGAGAGCAACTCATCCCCATTCCTTTAGGGATTAATCAAAAAATCCTCAGTGCACTTGATCCACAAGAGCGTGATGAGCTGATTCGTTTATTGCAAAAATTGGTTGCCCGAGTGTAACTTGCTAGAGGCTTTATGCAGATGGAGAATAAAATGACCAAGCCACTCAATGAATGTATTGTGCCAATGTACCCAACTATTCAAGCGCTAGACGTCAACGCGCTTGAGGCGGGAGAGCATAAATTCTGGTTTGCGGTGGCAACAGACGCGATTGGTCATCCGCAAACTTTGCCCGTTAGAGTGTTTAAAGGGGCTAAGCCCGGAAAACGCATTGTGATTACGGCGGGTGTACATGGCGATGAGCAAAATGGTATTTTAACGGCGCAAAAGCTTGCCCGAGAGCTAGAGGGCAAAGCGATATCTGGCTGCGTTACTATCGTTCCGGCGGTTAACTTATCGGGCATTGCTCGCCACAGTCGCGATTTTCACTCCGCTGCGCCAGACAGTTCATCTGCGAACCTTAATCGTATATTCCCAGGTAGCCCTAATGGCGATGATGCCAGTCGCTATGCCTATAGCTTATGGGAGAATTTGCTCAAGCCCAATGCTGATCTTGCGATTGATCTCCACTCTCAAACTAGCGGCAGTGCGTATCCACTTTATGCGTTTGCCGATTACCGAATTGACGATGCGATTCGGATGGCGAGGCTGATCAACCCTGATGTGATTCTTAATGACCCGGGCGATCCAGGAATTCTTGAAACGGTTTATAATCGCGCTGATATTCCGTCCATCACTATTGAAGTGGGTGTGGGTCGTTATACCGATTTAGAGATGGTTGATAGAGCAACGCTGGGTGTTTTGAATGTACTGCGCTCTTACGAGATGCTTGCTGGAGAGGTACAGACGACACAAGAGCAATGCGTTGAGGGAAATACCATCACCAGTGTGAGGGCAGAGCAAGGTGGCTTTGTGATTTGTCATGTTGAGCTGTTGGAAAATGTCGAACAGGGGCAAAAACTTGCTACGCAATACAATAGCTTTGGTGATGAGATCCAAACCTACTACTCACCTACAAGCGGAACCGTTATCAGCCATAACGTGGAATCGGTTCGCGCTCCGGGTTCGCTAGTGGTTCGATTGATAAAGTAAACCCGACAACTATGGCGTGTCGGGGTTAGTCTGCTCTTCGTGTTCTTGAATCGATTGCTCAACTAGCTGAGTAATCTCTTCTACTTGCTCGGGAGCGGATTCCGCAATCGTACTAATAAACTCTTCGACCGATTCATTAATATCATTCTCTTCTCGGTCCGCAAGCCTTAGGTTTTGGTTGGTTTCAACCATATTGGCGACCAATTCCTGACTGAATTCGGCCAACTTCTCTGGGGATTGTTCTGCGAGTGTTTCAACCAAGTTGTTTGGTTGTTCTTCCATGGCATCACTGATAGTCACCAAGATCTGCATGGTATTCTCAGGTTCTTTTTCAATCAGCCATTCAACAATCTCATCGACCTGTTCTTGCTCTGACTCTGCGAGCTTTTTCGCGATCTCAATCGACAAGTCTGGGTTGGTCAGGGTAAGAGAGCGAAACAGCACCACTGTATCGATATTATCTAGTTGGGCGGCTTTCTCTGCTAAAGATGCGGCCCATTCTGGGTTTTTATTTGATAGCCCGCGTATCAATGCAATTGCCTTGCTTGGGTGATCTTTGGCTAACGACTCAACCTGCTCCCAAGCTTCATCAACATAGAGTGAATAGTCTTGATACTCAGTACGTGGATCAAGCTCTTCATGAATTGACGCTGGAGTATGCATAACGAAGCTTTCTTGTTCTTCCACAGGGAGCGCTTGTCTGACCGACATTCGGTAGATGGTAAAGACAATCAAGCCGAGATCGACAAATATTAAAAAGCCAAATAGAGCACTACCATTAAAGCGCTCCATGATAAGTGCCGCTGAATAGGGACCAATGACCGAACCTATAGCATAGATACACAGTAGGCCTGACAAGACTGGGACCAACTGAGCTTTGAGCGCTCTATCAAAGGTCTCTGAAATACTGAGTGGATATAAACAGGCGATTAATCCCATAGTTAGTGCAACCAAGATGAGCGGTGCTACTTGCCATTGATACTGCATTGAAACGGGTAACGCGAAACTGACGATAGCAAGAACAAAGCACCCAGATAAGATAACTTTACGCCGTTCAAATTTATCGGATAAATAGCCCATTGGCAGTTGGAGAATGATACCGCCCGCTGTCGCTGCACCCATAAAAACAGACAACTGGAAGCCAGTAATACCTTGACCATCTGCATAGACAGGTAGCATGTTCGCGATGGTTGAATAGAGAATGCCACACACAAAACAGGTCATAAAACCCAGTGGTGATAAAGTATAGATTTCTCTGAGCGGAATCGATTCGGTCTGCTCGATTTGTGGCTCAAAGTGAGAAACGAACACAACAGGTGAGACCGAAATACTAAAAAGCACCCCACATAGAATAAACAGCGTGGTTTCACTGGGTGGCGCGAGAGCTAAGCCAAATTGACCCAAGGTTATCGCACTCAAGATCACCACTTGGTTGACGGCTAAGATCTTGCCACGATTAGACTCGGTCGACACGCTGTTGAACCATGTATCGAGTGTTGCGGTTGCACAAGCGATACAGAATCCCATCACAGCACGCATTATGGCCCAAAGCCAAATTTCCGAGCTAAGCCCCATGATTAAGATGGCGCTAGCACCTAAGCTACCACACATGGCAAAGGTTCTGACTAAGCCAATTTGACGCAGTACTCGCTTACCAATAATCGCGCCAAGCAGAAATCCGACCGAGTACATCGAAAGTACAAAACCAATTGATTGCACTCCGACTTGCTCATCAGCTAGTTTCACAGGAAGGAGGATGCCACTTAAGCCATGACTGCTCATCAGCAAAAACGAGCTGATAAAAAGTAGGGTGAGTGGTCTTAGCGTCGCCGTTAAAGTCATAGCTTTGATTTAAAGGCAAAAAAGAGCCATTTACAAGAGGTTTGTAAATGGCTTGTAGCGGAATTGTGTTGTAAGTGTGCTATTCAAAAAGGAGAGAAACGTGAATGAAAAATTGCTCGATAGGTAGGCGAAGTTTACCTAGCTTCGCCAGCTATTCCCCAGCAGTAGAGAAACCCCGACGGAAATACCCAATGCGATGAGAATATTGGGTAGGTTGAAGCCCCAAATTGCTACACAGACAGCAACGGTGACAATTGCCCAAAGTAGAGTTTCTAAAATCCAAGTACCCATTGATAGACTCCTAAAATTCACTATACGAGTAAGTTTAGGTGAACGAGGGTTAAGATTTGGTTATCACTCTGATTGCGAGCGATGGGATTGAAAACTTACTCTGGCGATAAACTCTGTCTCTTGATGATATTCAAACTTCCACTCTTGGTGGCGACATAATCGCTCGATTAGAATGAGGCCGATACCAAATGAAACCTCAGAGCTGCTTGATTCTGAGTCTTCCAATGAATTAGTGACTTGAACATCAGAGCCCGAGAGTTCGATATTTATTGCTCCTTGCTTGGTATGCTGTAAAGCGTTACGGATAAGATTCGTTAGGACAATTTCAACCAAGATACTTGGCAGTGTTACGGGCGAATTTTGCGGGCTTGCATTCACTTTGATAGCGACTTGTTTTCCATCTTGCAGGTATTGATGGTTGGTTAAGATAGTCTGTACCAATTGTTCTAAATCGACCTCTTTAATTTCGAGATCATCAAGTTGGTTTCTGCTCATCCAAAGTAGGGTAGTGATAAGGTTTTGCATCGTTACCACGGAGCGATTGATCCTAGCGACTGCGCGTTGACCGCCTTTGGTCATAGAATCTGAAAGGCGGGTTAACATCTCACCACTGGCGGAAATAATAGATACGGGCGTTCTTAACTCGTGGCTAGCGGCGCGGAGAAAGAACTCCTCCCTTTCAATTGCCTCACGCTGTTGTTTAACGCTCTCTACTAGCTGTTTTGCTAACAGGTCGACCTCGGTGTAGCGAAACTTCTCTAGCTTGTTGGTCTCTTGTAAGTTGAGAGTCTGTGACCATTGAGACAAGGTAATAATCGGTTTGGTGAGCCTATGAATCAGTAATCGAATCAGAAGAAAGACGAACAGCAGCAATGCGCCGACGATCAAGAAAGCGGAGTTAAATTTGCTGACGGATTCTGGTGGGCTCTGGCTAAATAGCTCGGTATAGACGGCTTCGTCATATTGGGAAACGACGTACAAATAGCTGTTTTTTGCTTCGACATAGTGAAGAGCAGCGTAAAGGTACTCACCATAACCGCCACTGGCATTGGCGATATAGTCTTCGTAAATCACATCGTTTTCAAACGTCTCCCAATCGAACTGTTGGAGAAACTTTGCTGGGATTTGATTGAAGTCTGAGTAAACTTGCAGGGTACTACTTTGAGATTGAGGGATTTTGCCAGTAGCGAGAAACTCAGTCTCAGCAAGTTTCAGCTCGTAGAGAAAGCCATATTTGGCCGATTCGTTGAGGCCAATCTGGTAACTTTGGCTGATCATCAAGCCATAGATAGCGGTTAAACTGATCACCAAGCCAAACAAGTAAAGGTAGATATCTCGCTTAATACTAACGCGCTTCACTTACTCTTCCTCTCTGATCGCAATACCTACACCGTGGAGGGTGTGAATCAGCTTGTTTTCGAACGGCGCATCAATCGCTTGTCTTAGCTTAAACAAATGCACTTTCAAACTGTCAGCATTGGGTAGCTCATCGCCCCATACTTCTTCTTCTAGCTTGGATTTACTGACAACGTTAGGGCTATTTTGAATCAGACATACCAACATCTTCCAGCACACAGGAGGAAGTTTAATTGCTTGACCTGCGCGACTCACTTGGTGCTGATCGAGGTCGACCTTGAGATCGCCAACTGAAAGTGAGGTCACCGCCCCTTTAGCTCTGCGTACCAGTGCGAGCACGCGAACCTTGAGTTCTTCCATCGCAAACGGCTTGACCAGATAATCATCAGAACCCGCGGCAAAGCCAGTCAGCTTATCGTCCAAGGTATCTCGGGCAGTGAGCATCAAGATCGGTGTACTGACTCCTTTCTCTCGCAAGGATTGGCAGACATCAATGCCATCCATCTTAGGCATGTTCAGGTCGGTAAGAATGATATCGTAGCTGTTACTTAACGCGAAGTTAAGCCCTGATAATCCGTTGTAGGCAAAGTCAAATTCGACTCCGTCTAGTTCCATGTAATCACTGATTGCTTCGGCGAGATCTTTATCGTCTTCAATTAACAGGGCACTAATCGTCATTGAACCTTTACTTCCTTTTTTGTTCTTGCTGCCAAGCCCAGATAGGCGGTTTAACCAGTAGTTTGAACTTGACGCTCCACTCCGGCGCATGCCATATCTGGCTGAAAAGCTTCATATATCCATTGAAGTATACTTTAAATGGATTGACGGAGTTAATCCGTGGGTAAACGCCATATTTTACTTCTTCCTCTTCTCGGGCAAAGGTACCAAACATGCGATCCCAAATAATCAGTATTCCGGCATAGTTTTTATCGAGGTACTGTTTATTGGTTGCATGATGAACCCTGTGATGCGACGGCGTATTGAATATGGCCTCAATCGGACGAGGAAACTTTCGCACCGCTTCAGTATGAAGAAGGGTTTGAAACAACTGAACGAAGGTTTCACACATCAAAACAACAAACGGATTGAAGCCGAGTAAAATCAAAGGCAAATGGAAAAAGAACGGGAAAAACCAGTCCAAAGGTCCAAATCTGTATGCCACCGATATATTGAAGTAGGGCGAGCTATGGTGAACGGAGTGCGTTCCCCAAGCGATTCCATTACTGTGTAAAAATCGGTGCTCCCAGTAGTAAGCTAAATCTGCAAGAATCAAACAGCCAAGAATTGTCCACCCCGTGATCGGTAACTGAGTTAGGCTAAAGTTTTCGTAGGCAAAAACAAACGCGCCCACATAAGCTAGACCGATAACAAACAGTGTAATCAGTAGGAAAAATAGCGTGACAAAGTTGGTCGCACTATCTCCTATCATGTTCCAGCTAAGCTTCTTTTTAAACGCATAGCGGATAAGTTCGATTAAGAAGATAGCGACAGCAATAAGCAGGAAATTATCATCCACCCAGCTTTCGGTAAATATGATAGTGCTTTCCGAGAACACTTGAGACATAGACTCAAACATAGTTATCTCCTCTCACTCTATTGCTTATAGTAGACGGACATTTGGTTCGCTTCAGGTAAGCCGTGTTGGTTGAGGTAGTGAGTTTCGACCACCGCATAAGGCTTTTTAGCAAAGTCTATTTTCTGCCATGCCTCTGTGAGCTCAGCTTCATTGTGCTTTCCTTCCTTGAGCAGAAGTTTTGCATCGGCTATGTCTGGTAGTTTGGTCAGGTCACTTGCTATTGCGCCCGCAGTGGTCGGGTAACCAATTGTCACCTCTGCTTCAGAGAAATCTGCATTAAATGCTTGGTACAACACGACGATGCGATCAACCTTCTGAGTTAGAGGGTTAGCCTCATCGATTCTGGCGTAGAACTTATCCCATAAGTTTGGCACGCCTTGTAATGCGGTGGTCTGAGTGACGCCGCGCAAGTAGTTGTTGGGCTTGTTATCGACAACGGGTGCTGCTGACGATTTTGTGCCACTGACATCTTCGGCTACGGCAGGTTGAGCTAAGACAAGCCCCCAGATTGAGCCAGTAATTAAGGCGGTGGTGGCGATGGATGCGAATAATTTCATGCTGACTCCATACCTAGGTTAAACACATACCTAAGTGTGATTTATTGATTATGGTAGGAGTGTAAGTGGGTAGGCGTTAACAAAAGGTTATCGACACTCAAATGATCAAAACAGCAATCTGGGACACTTTTTCTTGAGATGAATTGGCAATACTAACGCCAAATTCATTCACAGGAACAATGATGTCTGACCGCTTCCAAGTAACACTTAAATCCACCATTGGCTTAGAGCCCTTCAAAGTAGCGCTTACTTGGTTCATGGTGCTAGTGGAAAACGTGATGCTGATATTACTGCCACTTGCGATAGGCTACGCGATTGATGGTGTATTAAATCATGACATGCAACCCTTAGTTCACTTTGCTTTTTTGCTGCTGTTCGTCGTAGCTGTTGGTGTTCTGCGTCGTTTTTATGATACCCGAGTTTATGGCCGTATTCGCTTTAAGTTAGCCAGATTGGTTGAGCGTAACTTAGAACACGCGCCAGTGTCAGTCCGTAGTGCGCGCTTAACCATGTCTCGTGAGCTGGTGGACTTCTTAGAAGATGATTTGCCGGCGTTAATGACGGCAGTGGTACAGCTTGTTGCTACCGTTGTTATCCTCGCTGCATTCCACCTCTATCTTGCTCTGAGTGTCTTGGCCTCGGGTGTCGGCATCTTGATTATCTACGGCTTGTTTCATGGCACTTTCACTCGCTTAAATGGTGCGCTAAACGATCAGCTTGAACTTCAGGTTACGGCGTTGAACAGCGGCAGGTTTGCTACCATACGCGGTCATTTCAAACGCCTTATGAGTTGTGAAATAAAATTGTCTGATACCGAAGCTATTGCTTATGGATTGATTTTTATTGTCTTACTAAGTGCAGTGCTGATCAATTTATGGATGGTCAGTGTGTTGGTCGAGCCAAGCGTTGGAACGGTGTTTTCCATCGTTACTTACTCTATTGAATTTGTACAGGCTGCGATCGTTTTGCCTATCACACTACAAACATTGTCTCGATTAGCAGAGATCACTCAACGTCTCAATGTTTCATCAAAGGCTGAGGCCGAAACCCCTAACCAACAGGAGATTTCTTATGAAGGTTAAATCTATCTTAGCTGTTGCGTTAGGCGTAAGCGCTATCTTCGCTGCCTTGGTTATGGTTGATTACTTAGAGCCACAGCCTACTCCAATTAAAGAGAAGGCGGAGCTGAAAGCGCCTGTTTCAATTATTGAGGTGACGCCGCAAGCGCATAAGTCGTCTTTGACTTTACTTGCCACCACAACTGCAAGGTGGCCGATTCAACTTAAGGCATCGAGCACCGCCCAACTTGCTTGGTTAGATTCTCAATTAGAGCCGGGGATGACGGTGTCGAAAGGTGATCTACTCGCCAAGCTAGAGACCAGTGCGTTAGCGTCTAATTTGGCGCAAGCGAAAAGCCAAGTAACGCAAGCTGAGCTTAATCTCAAGCAGGCGAAACACGAACAGACAGTGGCATTGAAAATGTTGTCAGCCAAAACCAGCTCACCTTTTGCACGCAGAGAGCCGCAAGTGGCGGCAGCGAAAGCGGAGTTAGACAGAGCACAGCAAGCGCTGCAGAGCGCCAACAAACTGCTAAGTGAAGCCAATATAGTGGCGCCATTTGACGCGATTATATTACGACGCATGATTAGCCCAGGTGAGTGGTTAGAGTCAGGGCAAGTGTTGTTTGAGTTGGCGGCGAGTGATTCCGTCGATGTGGCGCTGCCCGTTTCGGATCTCCACTGGCAGAAAGTACAAGGTGCGCTGAGCAAACCAGAAATCTCGGTATCAAACAGAGCAGGGCAGCATTGGCCTGCTAAGGTTCGCTATGTTGCCCCTCAGGCCGATGCCAACACTCGTCAACGTCAGGTTGTGTTAGCAGTAAGCGAGCCTTATGCAGAAAAGGAAAAATTGCTTCCTAATCAGCAAGTTAAAGTTGAGGTGAGTTTAGGTAATCAGCAGAGCATTGTGACCTTGCCGCTTAGCGCCTTAACACGTGATGGCTTTGTTTGGACTTTAGATAACCAAGATAGATTACAGAAAGAGTGGGTAACGCTGGTTGGTCAACAGCAAGATCAAGTGTTCGTTCGTTTTGACAAGCAAAGTGAACAGTCTCGTCGAGTGGTGGTTTATCCTTTGATTTCGATGTTGGTTGGTACGCAAATGGCACCTCACAGCATGACTGAAATGACGGCCAAATTGGGGAGTGAATAATGAACTGGTTAACCAAGTGGTTTATTAACAACTCTGTCGGCGCTAACTTGCTGATGCTTGCCATCATCGCAAGTGGCGTGATGGCATTTGGACAGTTACGCGTTGAGTCATTTCCGCAGATTGCTCCATCTTCTATATCTATTACAGTGGCTTACCCCGGAGGAAGCGCTAAGCAAATAGACGAAAGCATCACCCAGCGTATCGAAGAGTCCATCAGCGGTATTGCGGGAATCAAGCAGATCACCAGTCAATCTAGCGCGGGTCAGTCGAGTGTTGTGGTGCGCAAAACCAGTAGCACGGATTTGAACAAACTCTTGGATGACGTACGCAATCGCGTCAATGCCATCAATGGCTTCCCTGCTCAAGCAGAAAGACCACAAGTGGTGCGCAATGAGTTTACCAATTTAGCGGCTTTCGTCGTGGTGTCGGGTGACCGCAGTGATGAGCAGCTTCAGCCAATTGCGCGTCAAGTCGAGCAAGCATTAAAGAGCAATCCACGGATCTCAAAAGTTAGTAACTGGGGCTCACGTGCTCCTCAGCTGATTATTGAGCCTCGTCCTGATGAGTTAAAAAAGCTCGGCATGACCTTAGACGATCTTGCCAACACGATTAACCAAATGTCACTGGAGTCACGAACTGGCGAGTTAGTCAGTGATAAAGGAAGAATGGTGATTCGTGGTGACGGTTACGCCGATGACTTACAGAAACTTAAGCAACTGGTGGTGGTGTCTAGGCCATCAGGTACGGTTTATTTAGGTGATATAGCCACACTTACTCGAGATTACGAGACAAGCGGCGCAATCGTAAGAAACAATGGTTCTAATGCCATTGCTTTGTTGGTCAGCACTAGCCAAACCGATAATCTACTTAAAGTGAGCTCAGCGATTGAAGAGACGCTAGCTGAGCAACAGCGAATTCTCCCTAACGATATCGAGCTCAATGTGATGGCTGATATGGCGCCTTACATTGAGGAGCAGCTATTTCGACTCGGGGATAATGCATGGCAAGGCCTATTGATTGTCGTCGTTTTACTGGGAATCTTTTTAGAGCTTAAACTGGCTTTTTGGGTCGCGGTAGGGATCCCAGTTGCACTAGCAGGTACGTTAGGGGCAATGCAAATAGCCAATTACAGCATCAACGATATCACGCTATTTGGCTTTATCTTAGTGCTGGGTATTTTGGTCGATGATGCCGTTGTTGTCGGTGAAGCCATTCATGAAAAGCGCTCTCAATACAAGAGTGGTAAAGAAGCGGCGTGGCACGGTGTCCACTCTGTGTCTGTGGCGACTGTCTTTGGCGTCTTGACCACCATAGCCGCGTTCTCTCCTATGCTGTGGATCAATAATGACTTTGCCAAAATACTGGCTGGTTTTTCGGCAGTGGTGATTTTCGCCCTAATTTTCTCTTTGATTGAAAGTAAGTTCATTCTGCCATCGCATTTGGCGCAGCTTTCTACGCATAAGCGAGAAAAGGGGATAATAGCTAAGATTCAATCCACTGCACAAGGCGGGCTGACTTGGTTTAATCAACGTGTTTATAAACCTGCGCTAGAGGCAGTACTGGAGTACAAACTTGCTAGCTTGATGGGCTTTGTTGCCATGATCGTGTTGGCCTACGGAATGTGGTCGACTGGAACAATCCGCAGTGCGATTTTTCCTGAAATTCCAGGGCGTTACATTACCGCTAAAGTGGCGTTGGAAGATGGCGCTCCGCTACCTTTGCAAAAGCAAGCATTGGATAAGATTGAGCAGTCGATGCTCACTGTCGAGCAACAGCTTCAAGCCGATTACTCACTTAGCAAACCACCGATCGTTAACCTGTTAGCATGGTCTGATGGATATGGCGAGATTGAGGTAACGGCAGAGTTGACCAGTGAGTCTCTTAGCATACTCCCTGGCAACCTATTGACTGACAGTTGGCGACAACAAGTCGGCGCGATTGAAGGGGCTTACTCTGTTGAGTTTAGTGCTGCAGAAGCGCCCGCTGGTGGCACGTTTATTTCTATATCATCCCGCGATAGAGAGTTAGCAAAACGCGTGGCGATTGAACTGGGTGATACCTTGTCAGTGCTACCGGGTGTTGCCGATGTCTTCGATGATGGTAAAGGGGGTCAGCCACAGGTTCGCTTGGTGCTTAATGAGTTTGGTCACCAGCTTGGCCTAACGCAGGACAAGTTGGCTAAACTGGCGGGTGAAGCCTATGGCGAGCGTGAAATTCACCGTCTTTTAGAACAAGGCCAAGAAACGAAAGTATTGCTTAAATACCCAAGGGATGCGCGTAAGACCTTGGCGCAGTTAGAGCAATCACAGGTAATGTTAGCAGGCGGAAAAACCGTTCTGTTAGGCGATATCGCTGAGTTTCAGCATGAGCAGCAACCTCAAATCTTGTATCGTAGAAATCGAGAGCAGGTGGTGAATCTCTATTGGAAGCAAAATCGAGATATACAGGCTCCCGAGCAGACTATGACTCAACTGACACAGCGGATTGAACAACTTGAACTTCAATACCCTGGCGTGAAAATAAAAGCGGGTGGAGAGTTTGAGGAGATCAGTGAAGTCTCCGATGGATTTAAATCGGCAATGATTCTGACCATCTTATTGATTTACATCTTGTTAGCGCTTCCTCTTAAGTCTTATTGGCAATCGTTTATCATTATGGCAGTGATTCCTTTTGGTTTTGCTGGGGCGATATTTGGTCACTACATTATGGATTTGCCCATCAGTTTGTTATCTATGTTCGGCATGATGGCGATGACAGGGATCGTGATTAACGATTCATTGGTTTTGATTACTCGTTTCAATCATGAATACCGTAATGGCATGCCTCTTAAGCAAGCATTGGTGACAGCAGGTACGAGTCGCCTGAGAGCTATTTTCTTGACCACGATTACGACGGTTTGCGGCTTGCTGCCATTGTTGAGTGAGACGGCAGAGCAAGCCCAATACCTTAAACCTGCCGCAGTATCATTGGTGTTTGGCGAGTTATTTGCTACCGCGGTTACTTTATTATTGATTCCGATTTTACTCGGACTGACCAGTCGTAAGCAGGCAAAACAGACGGAAGAACAATTGGTGATGGACGCAGTGTAATGAGCAAGGTATTTGATTTAATCGATCAAGCGGGCGATAGTGATTTTATTGATCTAAAAGGACCGAGTGCAATGGCAGAAAATGAAAAGCAGCCCTTCTTGCTGGTTCCCGAGATAGCCTTGCTAGAGCCGCTGCCTGAGCATCTGCGCAAGCGATTTTCACACGCCTTGTACTTAATGCATAAAGAACTTGATGAGCACAGAACTTGGGAGCAAATCGCGACGGCCAGTGCGATTTCGCCCTATCATTTTCACCGCCAATTTACCGAGCTGTTTAACGAGACGCCCGGGCAATATTTAAGTCGCTTAAGGTTGCAGGTGTCGGTTAGCCTACTGATGAACAATGATCCTTGGAGCGTGACAGAGATTGCTCAATATTGTGGGTTTTCTTCTTCTCAAGCTCTGGGTAAAGCACTTAAGCGAGAGCTCGGTGTGACGGCTAAACAAGTACGTAAAATGGGTTGTGAATTAACGCCGCGAGAATCTGCTGCATTTATCCGTCAACTCGGCCATCCGGGGAAAGATATCCCTCTAGAAAACGAATTGGCTCAGTCTATGCCGACAGAGCTGATCTGGTATCCGAAACGGGGGATGAAAAAGCTCTCTATGGTTGACCCAGATTGGGACAGCGTGATGGAAATCTATGGTGAGAAATCGGTTCGTTTGATGGGGGCAACCCCGGTTAATCAACTAGAGCAAAGTTGGGATCAAATCGATACCTATATTGGCGACTGGCAAGTTGAAGAACAAAAGTATGATTTTACTCTGCCGGAAGGTTACTACTTATGCAGTGATGTTTACCTAGTCTCTGATGCTGGTTACAGTGCCGCGCTTGAAGCTTTGTTTGATATTGCTCTGAAGAAGAATCTTGAGATTGATGAAGACGGCTTTTTTGTCGAAATGATACGTTATATAGAGCTGACAGAAGTGGGCGGTGTCACTTTCTCTTTTCAGATCCCCATTGTTAAGTGACCTTAGAGGCTAGCTCTAAGGTCAGATAGTGGTGAACTATTTTTCGTTAAACCGGGCATGATAAGGGTCAAGCTCATAGCCTTGTCGCTGGGCAAGCTCACGATACAGTTCTGGTCTACGCCCCCTTATCCAACGCCTACCGGTACACATATCAAGCTCGTTGGGATCAAGGTCGGCAATGATCATCGCGTTGTCTATTGCGTCAGTTTCAACCATGGTCTCACCGTAAGGGTTTAAGATCATCGCATTGCCTGTTCTCACTTCATCCATATCAACGCCAACACCATTGCTAAATATCAGAAACAGCCCATTGTCGTGCGCTCGGGAAGGCAGCCAACGCATTAGCCAAGCGCGCCCTTTTCGCCCTTGCATTTCAGTTCGAATGGCTTCCGGGTCTTTATGTCGGTTAAGCCAAAGTTGCGGTTCGATCCTTCCCATCGCGTTCGGGCTACGCGAATGGCAACCTCCTGTCTGGTGAGGGGCAAGCAGAACGTCTGCGCCCTTAAGTGCTGTCATCCTTACGTTCTCAACTAAGTTGTTATCCCAACAAATCAATATGCCCACTCGCCAACCTTGCGGGGTTTCGACCACGGTGTATTGGTCGCCGCTGCTCATATGCGGGCTGACAAAGGTATGCAGTTTTCTGTGCTTGGTGATGTTGCCGTTCGGCATCGCTAGGATAAAGGTATTGTAGAGACAGCCTTGCTCATCAATTTCAATCAATCCAACGCCAATGTTGATCCCCGTTTGCTTGGAAAGTGACAAAATCTGCTGGCTAGAACTGCCTGCCGGAATCGGTTCGGCAAGTTGAACGATTTGCTCTTTGTTCAATTTAGAAACATGCCAGTAGCCTGAGATACACATTTCTGGGAAGCAGATAAGCTCAACCCCTTGCGTTTGAGCGCTTTTTACATAGTGCTCAATCACAGCAAGGTTGTACGCTTTATCCCCAGGGTGATGATTAAATTGAACGGATGCGACACGTAACTTTTCCACGGAGATTCCTTACTTGATAAAAACTGGTTGTGAGTTTAAGAAAATTATTTCATTCCATATAATGAAATAAATTCTCTATTCAATAAGGGTTTGGAATGGAAGTTGAGTTACTTAAAGCGTTCTGTATTTTGGCTGAGAGCCAAAACTATCGGTTGGCATCGGAGAGACTGTTTCTCACGCAACCTGCCATTACCAAGAAAATTCAACGTTTAGAAACCAAAGTGGGTGCTCCACTATTTGAGCGTGGTCGCCATGGGGCGCGTTTGACCGCTGCAGGTCAGTCGCTGTTACCCGAGGCTCAGCGCCTACTGCGTCAATTTGAGCAGTTCGGCACCCTGTCTCAGCGTGTATCATCTGGGTTGTACGGAAGTTTGAAAATCGGCTTTGGAGTTTCGACCTACCACGAGGCGCCTCGTTTTGTGGCCGCATTCAAGCAGCGCTACCCTGACGTCAATATTGTGCTGAATGACATTCCTTCCCAAACCCAACTAGACCAACTGCAAAGTGGCGAGCTTGATGTAAGCTTCAATCGCATTCCGAGCGATAGTCAGTTTCAAACTTTACCTCTGTTTGATGATCAATTGGTGGTCGCCATTCATCGAGATGAAGACATTGACGAGCAATTGCTTTGGCATTCGTTAGCTCGGCATAACTATTTAAAATTGGCGACTAATCGAGGCCCAGGACTCAGCCGACAAATAGAGGGCTATCTCGCAGCCAATCAACTGGAGTTATCCATTGTCCAAGAAGCGGATGATATCTTAACGTTACTCGCATTAGTCTCTGCTCGACTGGGATTTACTATCGTTCCTCAAAGCGCTCAAGCGATAAGCAATCCACATGTGCGTTTTATTCCATTGAAGGGGAGCTATGCCCAGTGGCCAATTGGTTTGGTGTGGTTACCGCACTCGCCCAACGCACCGCTAGATAATTTTGTTGAGTTAGTGACAGAGCTAAACTCGCGAGGAGGGACACCAGATACTCTCAGTAAATCGTGAAGTATTCTCTAGTGTTATGTTTTGTTGTTTAGTTATTGTTATAGATGTTAAGTTTGACTTTTTATTTATTAATGGTGAATAAAATTGCAATTTTAGCTTGTGTTGGATTTTTTAGGATATATAATCGCTCATATTGAAGATTTATTCACTTTAAGTGAAATTGTAGTCATCTAGGGAGTAGTCAGATGAGCGATACACTTCTCGTTGAAGAGAACCACAAAACTAACCGGAATCTGCTGATGTTTGCGATTCCATCATTGCTAGGATTATTCTTTTTCCTTGCTCCGCTAACCTACGACGGTAACTTTACCTTCCCACTGGCTTTAATGGCTAAAGGGGTTAAAGCGCTGCTAGGGGATGCTATTTTACCGACGGTCACTGGCGTGATCTGTTTTTCAGCTTTTGCATCACTTGCTGCAAGTCTTTTAAAGCCAACTTTTGTTACGCAATCTTATCTGCTTACAAGACTTTTCATTCTGACTCCAACTTGGCTAGTGATTCGTTCGTTAGGTGCGTTATTCACGCTACTGGCGTTGCATCAAATCGGGCCAGAGATCATCTGGAACGGTAATACGGGTGGTCTAGTTTTAAATGACTTGCTTCCATCGCTATTGGTGACTTTCTTCCTTGCGGGATTATTGCTTCCGCTACTGCTTAATTTTGGTTTGCTTGAGCTGTTGGGTACGTTACTGAGTAAGTTTATGCGCCCTGTTTTCCGTCTACCGGGTAGAGCGGCGATTGACTGTATGTCTTCATGGTTAGGCGATGGTACGGTCGGTGTTATCTTAACTAGCAAGCAGTATGAAGATAAAAAATACACAGCGCGTGAAGCAGCGGTCGTTGCAACTATGTTCTCACCTGTGGGTATTTCATTCTCGCTAGTGGTACTGACTCAAGTTGGATTAGCAAACTACTTTGTACCGTTTTACTTTGCGATCTGTTTGTCTGGCGTTGCGGCGGCGATGGTAATTCAGTTCCTGCCACCACTATCTTACAAAAAAGATCTCTACATTGATGGTAGTGCACCGAACCGAGATGATGAACTGGTTCCAGCAGGTAAATCGACTCTAGGCTTTGGTATGGAGCTAGCACTGAAGCGTGCCGACAAAGTAAAAAGCTTAGGCTCAGTGGCTAAAGAAGGTGTGCATAACGCGCTAGATATGGTGTTTGGTGTTCTTCCTGTTGTTATGGCGATTGGTACACTAGGCCTAGTGGTTGCAGAAGCGACGCCATTGTTCTCGATGCTGGGTGCTCCGTTTGTACCTCTACTAGAGCTACTTAATGTGCCAGAAGCAGCGGCGGCGGCGGAAACTATGCTGGTGGGCTTCACTGATATGTATGTTCCTTCAATCATTGCGGCGTCATCTGTGAATGCGGATTTAACCAAGTTTGTTGTTGCAGCGCTGTCTGTTACTCAGCTGATTTTCATGTCAGAAACAGGTTCGGTGATCTTAAGCAGTAAGGTGCCAATTAACTTCCTAGAATTGGTGGCAATTTTCCTACTACGTACGTTAGTGACGCTTCCGATTATTGTTCTAGTGGCACACGCGATCTTCTAATCGAACTGAACTGTTCAGCCCTAAAAGCCCGACAAATAGCTGTTTGTCGGGCTTTTTCTTTTTCACAAGCTTACAGAATCCTCTTTTCACCTATCCCCTTTCTCCTATTCTACACCTTGTTTTTAGACAATGAATGTATTGCTAATAATATGATTATATTGGAGTTTTCTAACTTTTATCGATTCTAAAATAGCTCGGCCGTTACTGATAACAATCGTTTTAATTTGAGGCTAAGGTATATGTCATATCAAGGTAAACCTCGCAGTAAGGAAGAATTAGATGTCGATTAGTGGTGTTAACCCCGCAATTACAAATGCGGTTAGCAATAACTTACAGTTTGATAAAGTAAACACGGGTGAAGAACAGAAATTCCACCTTAACTTAGGTATGGGTAAAGATTACACCATCACCGTGGATGGGAGTGGGCAGGTTTCTGCAACTCGGGATTTAGGGCATTTATCAAAGGCAGGACGAATTAAGAACGCTGTCGTTGATTTTTTCAGCAGAGCTGCCAACAAGAATGAGAGTGCATTTACGACTAGAGCCACTCAGATAAAAACAGAAGTGCAAAAACAGTTAACAGAGGCCATCCCTGTACAAAATTTAGTGAAAGCAGCGTTTAGCCAGACAGCCGGTGATTTTAAGAATGATGCCCAGTTTTTAAAGCCTGGCACAGATCCTTCGACAGCCACATTCGACGATGTCACTGATGCCAACAAGGCTCGTTTAGGCCTAGAGAATATGGATAGCGGCGCACTAGAGTTCATTAACCAAAACTTCTCTAGCTTTATCGTTGGTAAAGATGCCATTTTTAGTCGTCTGACCGATGAGTATTTACAGCAAGCCCCAGCTTTAGCTGGTGACCAGAAAAAACTGGTTGAGCTAAGAAATCACTGTGAAGACCTCAGTCATAGAGTGAATGCGGAATTTAACGCTCAGTTCATAGCGCCGTATGAGCAACAAAAGGACCAAAATTTACAGCTCGGGATGTAAATAGTGAGCTAACAGGAGTAATTACCTTTGGATATATATAAAAAGATACTTGCTGACTTGGCCGTTGAGCAGCTGAGTTTTGATGAGAACCAAGTCTGTTGTTTTGAAGTTCATTCAGCAGCAGGTCCCGAGGGCCCCCCTTATGTTGTCAATATAGTCGGCAATACTGTATTACAGGAGTTAGCCTTCTCTGTAACGACAACAGTGACTATTCCAAGTCAGATACCTAAACAGCTTTTCTCGTTGTTTGCGGAGTACGCTATGGGACCTCTTCGCGGCGAACCCGGTATCGGTGTTTTTTCAGGTACTGAACAGGCATCTGTTTTCACTACGGTCAGGTTAGTTGATTATCGCTCTGGCTTGATTCAGGAAACGCTGACAGATTTGCTTGAGAAAGCGCATGAATGGGATGAGCTCCTATCAGCGGACGAAGATCCAGTTCAAGAACAGGAAACAACGCCTGTTACTCACTCTTTCAGCTCAAGTAACATCAGAGTCTAAGTTACTGTTTTATCTATGCTCTATTTCTAAAAATCAGACTGATGTTGATAAACCGATCCACTTTGCCGGAAAACAAGGTGGATCCCCTCATATGGCTTACTTCTAATACTACTAGTCACCATTTTCCTAACTAGACTAGCCTTCCACTGTCGCTTAACTGTCACGTTAGATGTTTGAATCGCGATTGTACGTCCTGGTTCGACCTGTTGTCTCATTCTCGGGCGGTCTCTTCACGTATTAGGTATTTTCCTTCATTAAGTTGTTGATTTTAAATAACTGTTGTTAACTAAAAATATTTTTAACGTGACAGCGATCACTAAAACATGCAGTTTTATGCCCTATTTGTTTCATGGTTTATTTTTCTGATAGCCGTACTATTAATTTGTTTTCGCAATCATTGATCTCCCCATTTTATTGAGAAAAGGGATCATCGTGAAACTTCTACATTGCGTGTTGATTTTAGGAAAACTGCTATTGCTAGTTTAGAGATTTAGTGAAGGCCGATTAATAAAAACAATCTATCAGGATGATGTACAAGTTCGTTCTAAAGATAGAGTTTAAAATGAAATATAACGTCAGGCTGGAATTAACCATGTATAGAAGATCGGTTTAGTTTTAGTTAGGAGAAAGTATGTTTCAGGAAGTTACAGAACTACTGGATGAAATTGGTTATGCATTTGATCGTCATGAGTTAAAAATGTGTATGATTCGCGCACAAAAGAAAAAGGTTCTAAAAGCATTGATAGAAGATAGCCGAAAAAGAAACTTTGATTTGTCGTCTAATGTAAATAAATCCATTTTAGCTTCTATTGCAAGTACTCCAGACGTATCGGAGAAGAGTGCGCTTGCAGAGCTTGAACAGTATGTATCTAGAGCGTCAGATGAAGACTGGAGCTTCAGAGAAAAGTTATTGGCGAACGCTATGCGTCATACGGAAGAGTTTCGAATGCTACTTATATTAAACGGTGATGCTGTAGTGAGGTTTATGTAGCATGGAGACTCGTGTACAAGAGGCAATTCGTTGTGCTCAGTTGTTAGAGATTGATGTGAATGACAAAAATGTACGTGGTTGTATGGTTGCTGCGATTATGTGTGAACAGGTACATGAGTCGAATTTAGGCACATTGTTGAACCTTGCTTATACCAGTCAGTCTATTGTTTTTCTGCATGCGTTAAAACAAACTGAGGAATTCAAATTTATTTATTCCCTACTATCTAACCATTTAGATTAGATAGCTATCTGGCAACCAAGGAAGGTTGCAAATATTAATAATCTCATACTTGAGATTATTAAATTTGATAGCCAAGAAGTGGTAGTGATGTTTTAGTTTGTTTGTGATGTTGAACATGATGATTATTTAAATTTGTGTCTAAATAAAACAAATTTACGGCTCTTATATAAAAATGATGGACTTCTCGTGTGTGAAAATAACAACAGTGGATGAATAACTTTATGCCGAGAAATAGACTATTTTCAAGGCACCTATCGAGCTCTAGGTACCTTTAATTTTAGCTAATGGGGCATCAATACTAAATAAGAATATGAAAGACTTACGCTTGCGTAGATTGTCGCAGTTACTCAACAATTTCAGCTATGGCCGTGGCTATGAAGTATCTATTGATGATCTCGAAGAAATTTTTTCTACCAGTAGGCGGAATACTTCGACCATTATCAAAATGCTTCAACAGTGTGGTTGGATACTTTGGACTCCAGCCGTTGGTAGAGGGAAAAATAGCAAAATTACTATTGTTGCATCTCTATATCAGGCCTTATATGAGTGTATACAAGCCGACCTCACTGAAGGAAACCTAGATCAAATACCAAAGTATCTAGAAGCTCATCGCTCTCTCGCTTCAAGAATATTACATCTATTGATGCATGAAACTGAAAAAGCTCACAAAGCCAGCAGCACGTTGACTGTTACTCAATATCCTCCAGTTAATAAACTAGATCCTGCGATGACTTATGTATCAGCAGAAATGCAGGTTATCAGCGCTATGTATGATACGTTGCTGCGAATTGATGAGAATGGTCATATTCACAATCATATTGCTTATGAATACTCAGTGACGAATCAGGGTAAACGTTATTGCTTTTGGATAAATCCTCATGTCCTATGCCACGATGGCTTGCCACTTACCAAATTAGATATCATCGAGAGTCTAGACAGACTTTTCACATTAGAGGGGCCTTATAAGTGGCTCTTTAAGCAAGTTGCTAGAGTTGGCTTCGATCGCGAGCAAAATGCTATCTTTATCGATCTTTTTGATCCTAATCCTCTCTTTGTTTTTGCGTTAACTACTCCAAATGCCTCAATTGCGACAAAAAGGTATCAGGTTTTGGGTCAGCATCGTGTCCGTGTAGGTACCGGACCGCTTCATTTAACTCATTGGGATGACAAGAAACTGGTATTGGTTAGAAACTCCCAATACTTTGCCACGGGAGCTCTTCTCAGCACGATAAATCTTTGCCATGAAGGGAAGTCGTTGGACAGTTTCCTAAGCTTTGAAGCAGAAAACCACGAAAGCGAAAAGCATCCAATTCAAGCATTTTCGACTTTAGCAATTAGGCTAAGGGACTCAGGGTCAATCACCAAAGATGGACTAGCAGCACTGCTTACTTTTATTCAACAACAGCGACTAATCTACTCGGAACAGCAAGGTATTGATATTATAAGTCATTTCGGTTTGTTGAATCATGAATACTCTGAATATCCGGTGTTGTCGGGAGAGATTGTCATTGGCCATAGTCAATGGAGACTCAAATACAAACGCCACTTAATTAACTGGCTAACTGAAACAATAGAGAAAACGGGATTAAAAGTGAGATGTCTTCCGATCTCTGACTTAGATGCGATCGATGAGTATCGAGATAAGATTGATCTGCTTTTGTGTGAAGAGCTGTTGGAGCAGCCAAGTCGTTATGGCTTGTATGATTGGCTTTTAACTACCACTTCCTTGAGGTTTGCTCTCAACCAAGAACAATTTGAAGAACATAGAGTTAATGTACAAAAAGTCGTTGCCAATTTGAGCGACGAGCAAGAACTACTCGATCTCATTAACACCAAAGTACATCATCACCATTTGCTGCCCTTATTTTGGGGGCAAAAGGTTGTGACTAAAACGAAGCAAGTTTCAGGTTTACAATTGAAGAAGAATGGGTACTTGGATCTACATCGGCTTTGGAATAACCATACTTTATAAATCCTGATGTTCCTTGTAAGAAAGAGTTAAGTCTCACCGTTAATATGTGGAATTGTGTTTTCGGATCAGCTTAATCAAGGTGTCTAACTCGTTTTTTACAGCTCCCTGTAATGGATAGCCCATATTGATTCGAATGCACTCTCTATACAGGTCGAGCGTGGTAAATAGGTGACCAAGCCGAACATCGAGTTGATACTGTTGGACACTTTGCGCAAGGGCATTTTGGTCCAAGTTGGGTATTTGAAGCCACAGCACCATACCGCCTTGTGGGTGACTGATTTTTACGTCACCCGGTAAATGCTGAGTTAGGTATTCAAGGTATTGCTGCCGCAAACTAAGTAATTGGGTGCGCCTTCTCTTTACATGCTTGGCGTACTGACCTGATTCGATAAAATCCGCCACAGCGAGTTGGGTTGGCAGGGCAACGCCATAACTTGCCGATGCAAATTGAGTTTTGTACGTATCTAGGTATCTTCCCGGAAGGCACCAGCCTAAACGGTAACTGGGTGAAAGGCTTTTTGAGACAGAGCCACACCATAAGACATAACCCTCCTTGTCATAATATTTAGCCGGTAAGGGTGTATGGGAAGAGTAGGAGAGCTCCATATAGACATCGTCTTCGATCACCGGGATACGGTAATCATTGGCGAGCTGGGCTAGCTTTTGCTTCTGGTTGGCCGACATATTGATGCCTTGTGGATTCATATGCGAGGTACAAAATATCGCTGCATCGACACGTCTGTGTTTGAGGTGCGCTTCAAGTTGTTCAAGGTCGATACCATCATTCAAAGAAGGGATCTCAATGATCTTGCGCGACATCTTGCCTAGCAGTTCTAAAATACCATTAAAGCATGGAGAGCTGATCGCTATGGTGTCGCCTTGTTTGGTACAGGATTCCAATGCTGCTTTGATCGAAGACATACACCCTGCCGTGACGACGATCTGATCAGGATTGAAGTGTAAGTCGAGCTTAGCAAAGTGGGTGGATAAAGCACAGCGTAGTAAAGGCTCACCTTGAATATCGGGATAGTGATTGAGCCTGTCTCCCATCCGTTTCAGTGCGCGGCGAAAGCTGCGTTCCAGCTCAATCACAGACTGTTCATCCGCCGTGGTGCTCGACACGCCCAATGGACCACTTTTCACACTGTGGGTTGGTGAACTTCTGATGACGTGAGAGACCTTACTTTCAAATTGAGCCCAATCTGGCGTCGAGTGCACTGGCTTGCGAGGTGAAACAAAGTAACCCGCTTGTGGCCTAGAGTGAATCCAACCCTGCGATTCGAGCTCTTGATAGCAGCTAACCACTGTAGACATGCTGACGGATTGCTGTTTGGCTAGCTGCCTAAGCGAAGGCAGTTTACCCCCTTCGACTCTTTTGCCGCTTTCTATCTCTTCAATAAATTGATTCGCTAGCTGTTGGTAGATACTCATTCTGTCCCTGAACTGTACTGGTTTTTATTTGAAAAATTGTATCTGTATATGATTTGTCGCTCAAGGGATACTGTGGCAAAACATAAGAGGGACGAATATGAAAAGAAATGACTTATTGCTTGCTGTGCTTGTCATGGCTATATGGGGATTTAACTTCTCGATGATCAAAATGGGGGTAACCAATGTTCACCCCTTATTGGCAACAGCAGCACGTTTTGCACTCGCGGTGATTCCTGCGATCTTCTTTATTGCTAGGCCAAATGTCGCGTGGCGTTACCTAGTTGGCTACGGCATTGTGTTTGGGGTCGGCGTGTGGGGAATGGCCTCTTGGTCTATCACTGCAGGACTTTCGTCTGGAATGTCTTCCGTTCTACTGTCAACCAATGTACTTATCGGCATGGCGGTCGGGATTTGGATTTTTAAAGAGCAGGCACCGCTGCGCAAAATTGTTGGGGCGGCATTAGCGATGTGTGCCTTAGCGGTACTGGTTTCAGCGACGACCGGAAATGTCACCTTGAAGGGGGTAGCATTGATTATGATCGCGGCATGTTCTTGGACCTTGATGGGAGTCATTGTTAAAGCGTCGAAGACGACACAAGCTTTTGCGTTCAATGTGTGGGGAATGTTGTTTTCGCCGCTGCCTCTTGTTCTATTTGCCGTATCTCTGCATGGCGAAGGGATCATCTGGCAGGCGTTTGAACAGTGGGATTGGAACACGACGATGGCCGTGGTGTTTCAGGCGTATCCTACCACTCTGTTTGGTTACTGGGTGTGGAATCTGATGCTGATTAAGTACCCGTTAAGTACCACTGCGCCACTGACGTTACTTGTTCCAGTGTTTGCTTTAGTGAGTGGATACTTTATGTATGATGAGGTGCTGTCTATGGCACAGATCATTGCCTCTGGACTGTTTTTGGTTGGGATTGGATTAATCGTTAAGCCTGCATCATTAAAAAAAGCCCGATTAAAGCGTTTGGTAAGTTAGTACGATAGAAAGGATTCCGAGTAAGTAAAGACTTACTCGGAATGTGTACAACTACATCAATTCGACTTCAACGTCGCTCTGAATCTGGCTAGAGCAAGCGAGCGTATAACCTTCCGCTAAGTCTTTTTCAGTCAGAGTCTCGGTGCTAGTACGAGACACTTCTCCTTTAGTCACCTTGCATTTGCAAGAACCACACATACCGCTGCGACAAGCGATGATGATGGGTACACCATTGTCCTCTAGGACATCGGCAAGTGTCGCACCTTGCTCAACTTCAGCAGTGACACCAAAAGCAGGCACTTCAAATTGAACCACACCGCCAGCAGGTGACTCTTGATGAGTTTCGATTGGAGTGAAGCTTTCCTGATGAAACGCTTGAGGCTCGACTCCAAGTGCGAGTGAGTGAGACTCCATATCCTGCATAAACTGAGTTGGCCCGCATAGATAAACGGTGCGCTGTGCGATGTCAGGACATAGGGTTTGTAGCCATGCCTTATCTAAGCGACCTTGCGGATGACGTGTCCCGGAGTTGTCTTTTAGCAGCAACTTAAAGTGGAAGTGGCTGTGACTGCTGTCCATTGACTCTAGTTCATCAAAATAGATGGTTTGCTGAGCGCTTTTAGCCATATGAATAAACACTATGTCGATATCTTTGTCATCAGCTAACCAAGTCTTTGTCATCGACATTACAGGGGTAATACCGCAACCCGCGCTAAGCATAACGACTTTCTCTTTTGGCGCGCAATCGACACTGTTAAACGGACCTGTAGGCGCAAGGGCTAACACAGTATCACCCGGTGCGAAGGTATCGACAATGTGGTTTGAGATTAACCCTCCCTCAACGCGCTTGATAGTCAGTTTTAACAGAGGTTCGTTAGGCACAGAGCTAATCGAATAGGCTCTATATTCAACTTTACCCTCCATCTCAAAACCGAGTGAGACAAACTGTCCGGGCTTAAATTCGAAAGCGATATCTTCATCGCCTATAGGGGCCAGCGTTATGCTCACGGTATCATGGGTTTCTTGCCACTTCTCTACGCAGCGTAAAGTTGTTGGCAGGTTGTTTTGCCATTCACTTGTCATAGTTTTCTCTTAAAAAAGTGCCTAGCTCAAATTAGAGCTAGGCAAATTGGCGAGGATTAAGCAGCTAAGATGGTTTTTAGATCGTCTTCGACATTACCGATACTGCGCATATCGAATTTCTCTTGAATGATTGCCAGTAGATTGTCAGTCAAGAAAGCAGGCGCTGTTGGACCTGTATAGATACCTTTCACACCTAAAGCGAATAGGGTAAGTAAGATAACAATCGCTTTTTGTTCAAACCAAGATAGAACGAGGGTTAGAGGAAGCTCATTGATATCACAGTCGAACTCTTTAGATAGCGCTAGTGCAAGTTGGATTGCTGAGTAAGCATCATTACATTGACCAACATCGAGTAGGCGTGGGATACCGTTGATGTCACCAAACTGATTCTTGTTGAAGCGGAATTTACCACAAGCTAGAGTCAGGATAACGCTGTCTTCAGGTGCTGCCGCAGTGAAGTCTGTGTAGTAACTACGCTCAGATTTATCGCCATCACAACCACCCACTAAGAAGAAGTGCTTGATGTTGCCTTCCTTAACTTGTTCAACCACCGCCGGTGCCGCTTCCATCAGCGCATTACGACCGAAGCCAACCGTGATCATCTGTTCGATTTCATCATGTTGGAAGCCGTCTTGAGCTAGAGCGCACTCGATCACTTGGCTGAAATCATCACCTTCGATATGTGCAACACCCGGCCAGCCAACAATGCTACGAGTAAATAGGCGATCGGCGTATTGGCCAACATTTGGATTCAACAAACAGTTCGATGTCATGACAATTGCACCAGGGAAGTTGGCAAACTCTTTTTGCTGGTTTTGCCATGCGCTGCCGTAGTTACCCACTAAATGAGGATACTTGTTTAGCTCTGGGTAGCCGTGTGCTGGCAGCATTTCACCATTGGTGTAGACATTAATGCCTTTGCCTTCAGTTTGTTGCAGGATCTTTTCTAGATCATGTAGGTCATGACCAGACACTAGAATCGCTTTGCCTTTTACTGTCTTAACGTTAACGGCAGTAGGAGTAGGGTGACCGAACGTAGCCGTTTCACCCGCATCTAGCATCTCCATTACCTTATAGTTCATTAGGCCGATCTGCATCGAACATTCTAACAGAGCGTTTAAGTCTTCTGGGTCGGTGCCAAGCCATGCCATGATTTGGTGGTACTCGGCATAAATATCTGTGTTGGTTTGCTCTAGTACGCGTGCGTGCTCCATGTAGGCTGCTGCACCTTTTAGGCCATATAAGCAAAGTAGGCGCAGACCAATTACATCTTCACTCAGATGTTGGTAGCCGCGGTTAACTGCCACAAGAGGAGCATGAGCCAAAATCTCTTCCGCACTTGCCGGAAGCTCAAAGTGAGCGACAGATGGTGTTTCATCCAGTTCGATATCACCTAATTTAGCTGCCGCGAGAGTTTGCTCTTTTAAGCGAGCTTTGTATTGCGCAGCCAATGAAGCAAGCTCAAGAATGCGCTCTGGATCGAAGTTAACATTGGTCAGCGTAGAAAAGAAAGCTTTTGGTGCCCACTGGTCGATTTCAGTATCGATGATATCGAATTTGCGCGCTTGCTCAGCCCAGTAAGAAACGCCTTGTAGGGTGTAGACTAATACGTCTTGTAAATCAGAAACTTCAGAAGTTTTGCCACACATACCTTGTGCAAATGAGCACCCCTTTACAGTAGGGGTTTGAATAGTCTGTTCACATTGAATACAGAACATTGGGCGTCTCCAGTCGTGATAATTGTTAGCGGAATCGTCCGCCGATTTTTTTGAGACTGATAGAGCAGGTTGTGTGCCAATATTTAAGGTATTGTTATTTAAGGATTTTACGTTGATTGTGAGACTGTGGTGATGTTGATTTTACATCGCAAGTGATGTGTAAATGACATCGGAAAGCGGAGTTGAGTAAAATAGTGTGTAATCTGTCATTACTCTTTGAGGTCATACTTTAAGCCAAAAGGAGAAAATGGCGTCACTTCAAACAAGAAAACAGGTGAGGATTCACAGGCTTAGTGGATGCTTTAAAGGGTGATGTGATTTTTACAACGAAGACTATTGGGCAGTAAAAAGGCTCACCGAAATTGATGAGCCTACAACGGGTTAAAAACGGTTAGTCACAGACAGTAAGACTGACTCAGAGCGATATCTTGTTTGGTACATTTCCCAATTGTTGTTGGTATAAGCGTATTTCAACGCGACCGTCCAGTCTGGATTGACCTTATAGTTAACGCCAGTTTCAGAGGCAAACACTCGATCTCTATCGAAGATTTGGTAATCCATACGGCCCATGACTGACCACTTATCATTGAATGCGTATTCCATTTCTGCTGATACGGATGGAAGGACTGGCGTAGAGCTCAATTTGGAGTGCTTACCACCATCGATGAGATCGGTTTCGATATCAAGCAAGTAGGCATATAAACCTGCACCAGCAGTAAGAGAGACAGCATCACTGACTTGGTACTGTTTCTGGTACAGGGCACCTGCGCTCCACTGACGCAAAGCGATAAAGATATCTTCTCCTTGCGCATAGGTGTTGTTGTCGATTTCAAAGCCACCGCTTACTTTGCCCGTACGGCGAGTTTCATTAGGTGCTAGTTGGAACTCAATCGCGCTGTCATCGTTCAGTTGGTAGGCATAGATTGCGCGTGAGAATGGTTGGTATTCATCGACTGGTGCCGAGTTTTCAATCGTTTGGTTCGCGCCTAGATCACCCATGCTATCGTATAAGTTGAAACCGATGTCTAACGTAAATGAATGTACTTTTTTCTTGGCGTAAACAGGGTTTGTACGCTTTCTATCTGAGTCATACTCGAAGGCATCATTGGTTAAGCTGACGTTGACCATCATGCCATCTTTCATCGGCGCTGCACTTAGGTTCACCCCTTCAGGCGTGTACTCTGAGACAAAAAACTGATTGGTTAAAAAGGCGATACCGGCACCGGCGACCACATCATCTGCATAGTGACGGTTACCGTGGACGCGACTTGCGCCAACAAAACTCGCGGCCGCGTACGCAGGAAGGCCCCACTTAGCACCATAGCGGCTTTGTAGAAATGCTGCACCAGAAAAAGCAGCAGCAGTATGCCCTGAAGGAAAGGACGCTGAATTTGAAGAATTAGGTCTAATACGACCGACGGCATATTTTCCTGCTTGTACGATACCGATAGTCGTCGCAAGCGAGTAGGTTAACTGTTTTGCACCCTCAGCATCATCATGTAGCCATGCGGCAAAAAGCCCTGTTAGAGGTAGCGCGACTTGAATATAGTCACCAGCAACAACGATATCGTCATCGGTGTTGCTGGTAATCGCGTTAGTGGTAGGGTTTGCAAATGCAGTTCCTTGAGCAAGAACAGTGGTTATCGCCGCTGACAAAAAAAGTTTTTTCATAGAGTTGTACCATCAACGTTGGTCTTTGTTGTTATAGAGATAAAGCGAGAAATGGCACGACAGAAGCGTTCCCGATAGTGCGTGAAATGCTCCCTACCTTTACATTCACCGTGTCTATCATAACCGTAACTCATTGGTTAGGCGCATTAAATTCGATTAACTTGTGACCAGTTTCTATTTTGAGAAACGGTGCTCGGTAACCAAGTTCAAAATGTATTGCGCCAATATCTTTGCATTCTGTAGCAAAAATTAACTTCATTTAAATCATTGGTCGAGATTATAATTGAACAATGATTTGATGTAAAACCTTTATTGTTAATTTGTGTTTGTCTGATTGTGATTTGAGCGGTGGTTATCTTCTTGTGGCTGTTTTTTTTGAGTTTCTAATCATAATGTTATTGGGATATCTAGGAGGGTTTCTTTGGGGCGATATGGACGAATAAATTTTAAGGTGGCCTTATTTTTATAGTGGAACTTTGGTTGTAATATGATTTATTGGTTATACGCGCTCATCGATGGTCTTCATGTTCACTACACTTAGAATTAGCTGTTTTTAGGCGGGATTCCCGCCTTCATTTTTTGATTCACTGTATTACACTTCTACCCCAAGCTTTTTACCCATTCTGTATAAATTGCCTCTATCCATTTGCAGAAACTCAGCGGCTTTAGCCCACGTGCCATTCGATTTCTCAAGTGCATGTAGGATCAGATCTTTTTGATAGCCTTCAACTAATCCACGCATAGCTTGACTCTGTTTGGGTAGATAATTGTTGTTTGTCGGCTTCTCTGTAGTCTCAATACCACCGTCAAAGTGAAGAGTTGTAATGATCTGTTGCTGATCTTGGATGGCGCGCAGGGCGGCTCTAGTAAGGGTGTGTTCAAGCTCTCGGACATTCCCCGGCCACGCTTGACGCTCAAGTAGGTTGAGGCTTTTAGGGTGCAAATGCAGGTTAGGGATGTTGAACTGGCTGCGGACTTTTTCTAGCAAGTATCCCGCGAGTACCGGGAGATCACCTTCGCGCTTTCTTAGCGGCGGCACTGAAATAGGGAAGACATTTAAACGGTGGTATAAATCGGCTCTGAACTGTCCATTTTCAACTTCTTGAGCTAGAGAGCGATTAGTGGCCGCAATAATACGTACATTAACCAACAAATGCTGGTCACTACCGACTCTTTGCAGCTCTCCTTGTTGAATCACACGCAGCAGTTTTGCCTGCAGCACAAGTGGCAACTCACCCAATTCGTCTAGGAAAATGGTGCCGCCATCGGCAAGTTCAAACTTACCTGCTCTGGAACTGTTTGCACCTGTGAATGCACCTTTAACATGACCAAACAACTCGCTTTCGGCGAGACCTTCAGGTAGCGCAGCGCAGTTTACGTAGATCATCGGCTTGTTGGCGCGGTGACTTTGAGCGTGCACACTGTGCGCAACGAGCTCTTTTCCCACCCCAGTTTCCCCTGTGATCAATACGGCGTAGTCAGACTGCGCGACCGTTGCTATATTGGTGCGTAGCTTTTCTATCTGCGGACTAACGCCAACCATTTCTCCTTGCTTGGAACGAGCTTGCTGAATCAAGGTTTCCGTGACGTGTTTTTGCTTTTTGTTTTGCGCTTTAAGGGCTTTCACTTGAGCAATATTGCGTAAGGTTGCGGCAGCAAGCGCAGCGAAGGTTTCGATTGTCACGGGGTCGATGCTATCAAATGCTCCCACTGTTAGAGAATCTAGCGTCAGCACTCCAACTAACTGCCCACCGACATACAAGCTACAGCCCATACAGTCATGGACATCAAGCTCCGCTTCTTCACTTAGCAGGATGCCACTAAATGGGTCGGGCAGTTCACAGTCGGCACCAAAACGTACGGGTTGTTTGCTCTCCATGATGGCTTGTAGACGAGGGTGAGTTTTAGGGAAGAATCGCCGTGCTAGGATGCTACTCGATATGCCTTTAACCGCGACAGGAGTAAGAAAGCCATCTTGATCGAGGATAAATAACGCGCTCGCATCGCAAGGAAACACCTGATCAATACCATCAATAAGATGCTGATATTGGGTTTCACTATTTTGGTTGGAACTTAAATTGAGCGCGATATCCAACAGGACTTTATTCAAGTTAGCTTTCATGATTTGGCGATCCCTTTTTGAAGAGTCGCCATGCTAACAAGGTGATGTGTTTTTCACATCGCCATTATGGGTATAAACGCCGTACGGTTGATGTGAGTCAAAAACGACAGCAGAGCTAGGCTAAATCCCCAAATTGCTTACGATATTGCTGCGGGGAGACGCCGACCAAACGCCGGAAGTGATGGCGTAAAGTCGTGGCACTCTCGAAGCCTGCCATACTGGCTAAGCGCTCTATCGAGTGAGACTCGATTTCGAGTAGACCTTTTGCGCGCTCAATACGTTGCTGAATTAGCCATTCTTTAGGAGACAAGTTGAAACTGGCGCGAAATTTTCGGTCAAATGTTCGACGTGACATACTGGCTTTTTCGGCAAGAAGATCAACGCTAATACTCCTGTCTAAATGGCTGTTGGCCCAGTCGAGTGCCGATGCAAAATTGTTGGGAACCTCTAGCATCGGAGTCTCAACAAACTGTGCTTGACCGCCAAGTCGATGGGCGGAAATCACCAATCTTTTTGCCACTTGATTGGCAAAGCTATAACCAAAATCATGACGAATAACGGCTAAGCCAAGGTCGAGTGCAGCGGCACTACCAGCAGAGCAACCGATATTGCCATCGAAAACGTAAAGGACATCAGATTGATAATTCACGTTTGGAAACTGAGAGCGAAAGCTTTGCTCGTACATCCAATGAGTAGTAGCCGTTTTGCCATCGAGTAGCCCTAGCTTAGCCAATAAAAATGCACCTGAACACAAAGTGAGCACTTGCTTACCTTGTTTGGAAAATTGACTAACTTCCGCTTCTATTTTCTCAGGAATCGCATAATCCCAAGTCGGCCATCCGGGAATTATCAGAGTGTCGTAATCTTCAAGGCTGTCGACCTTTTGCGCGCTAAGAGTGATGTTCCCTGTGGTATGGATGTCAGCGCTCTCTAACGTCACCACGTCGGTCTCATACCAAGACTCAAACTCTGGTCTAGGCAGGGCGAATAGTTCAATAGCACAAGACATTTCAAACAGCGCGGCATGGCTGTGGGCGAGTATCGCGACGCGTTTCATTTCTCTTCCTTGAAGACTAAGTTCATTTTTTGACTTTGGCTTATTATTAACGATATGTGGCTTTTAAGCCAATTTAACACACCGAGAATTGGTTGCACTATGTACACAAGCAATAACAAAACAAGGACAAGTTATGACCAGCGCAGTATCTCGTGTGAAAGCCGCAGCAAGTGAACAAGCTCTAGCGCACTTTGAACAACTACTCAGATTCGAAACCGATTGCTGGGATGTGCATCATGCTCTTAGCAATGGTCTGCAAGATTTCATTTTGGTTGACGTCAGAGGTGAAAGCTTGTTTGAACAAGGGCACATTGACGGTGCAATCAACATTCCCCACCCAAGACTCAATGAAAAGCGCTTAGCTGAGTTTCCGCTTGATACCTTATTTGTGGTGTATTGCGCCGGGCCACATTGTAATGGCACAGAGAAAGCGGCGATTCGTCTAGCAAAGCTCGGCCGACCAGTGAAAAAGATGATTGGTGGTATTACAGGTTGGTTAGATGAAGGATTTGAACTGATAACAGAGGAGGAAGCACAATGCAGCTAATCGTTGGAACGGGCTCAACATGGTCACTGCGTGTTTGGTTATGCGCAACAATGGCGAACTTAGAGTTGGATGCTCAAGTCATAGATCTCTCGAATCCAGAGTCAAAACAGCAGCTGGCTCAATTGTCGCCTTCTGCTTTGGTGCCTGTGTTAAGAGATGGCAACTTAGCAGTACATGATTCGTTGGCCATCGTTGAGTACCTCAATGAGCGATCTGGAGGGGCGCTGTACCCGCAAGATCAAAGCCAGAGGGCGATAGCGCGTTCGCTCTGTAATGAAATGCACTCAGGCTTTATTACCCTGCGTTCTCAATGCAGTTTCACCTTAGATTCTGTGCCGCCAGCAGATTTATCAAACCAAGCACTACGACTTGAGATTGAACGAGTTAACGCTATTTTCTCACAGGCCGAACTTCCCTTTATGTTTGCTCGACCAGGTGCTGTTGATGCGTTCTATGCCGTGCTTGCTTACCGCCTCAACAGTTATGGTATTCGCTTAGAAGGTAAGGCTGGGCGATATCAGACTAGTCTATTGGATTGGGCACTAATGCAATCCGGGATAGAGCAGATGAGACAGTGGGAAAGTAGTGCTGATTGAAGGTCGAGGCATAGTCACTAAGACTATGCATATTATGCATAAAATCTTTGTTTAAATGTCATTTGAGTCATTGCGCGAGGGGCTCTACACTTCGCGCTCTTTTTTAACCCATGCTGAGATAATGAATCATGTTTTCTCAATCACTTTTTGCTCAGCTAGTGCGAATGATAATGCTGTTAGCCCTGTCTTTGGTAGCGGTCCACAACTCTCCAAAGTTGTTGGAGCTACTGGCGCAGCAGGCGATCAATAGCGGTTGTCATCAGACAACAGGCGACGACCACGACCATTCTCACCACCATCATCATTAAGGCTTTGCGATGAGCATTTTCCGATTTCCACCAATAGTTTGGCTTGGGATAGCCATTCTGATTATCTGTCTAGGGATCAGGCAATCTTTCGGTATCTTTATGATGCCTATCTCGGACCATTTTCAGACAGGTCGAGAGTTTTTCAGTTTTGCTATTGCACTGCAAAACTTGTTGTTCGGCGTTTTCCAGCCATTTGTCGGCATGGCAGCGGATCGCTTTGGCGCGAAAAGAATCATCATCATGGGCGCGATCGCTTATGGCGCAGGTTTGTACTTAACGTCAATCGCTGTGGAGCCTAGCTTACTTTACCTCTCTTTAGGTGTGTTGGTTGGCTTAGGTCTGAGTGCGACAAGCTATGTGATTGTACTTGGCGCAGTGGCTAAAGTTGTGCCCGCGCAGCACGCAGCGAAAGCTTTTGGCCTAACAACAGCAGCCGGTTCGTTTGGTATGTTTGCGATGATCCCTGGCGCTCAAACTTTGCTCAGTGACTTTGGCTGGCAAGGTGCGCTTCAAGGCTTCGCCATCTTGTCTAGCTTAATGATTGCGTTTGCTCTATTCATGAAAAATGGTCGTGCAACAACAAATCAATCGTCAGCCAATCAGGAAGATGACAACCAAACGCTTAAGCAGGCGTTAAAGGAAGCTTTCGCACACAAAGGGTATTGGTTAATTCACCTTGGGTTCTTTGTGTGTGGTTTTCACGTGATGTTTATTGCGACGCACTTGCCAAGTTATCTGGCTGACAAGCATTTACCAGCTTCAACTGCCGCGATGGCTCTGGCTTATGTGGGTATCTTTAACATCTTTGGTTCCTATTTCTGGGGCGTAATGGGTGACAGATTCAACAAGCGTCATGTGATGTCCGCACTGTATTTAGTTAGAACCGTTGTGATTGGTGCCTTTGTAACTCTGCCTGTTACAGAGCACACTGCGGCAATCTTTGGTGGGGCGATCGGCTTTTGCTGGCTTGGCACCGTACCGCTGACATCTGGACTGGTTCGCCAAATATTCGGAGCCAAGTATCTGTCGACGCTATATGGTCTGGTGTTCTTTACCCACCAAGTCGGTAGTTTTCTAGGGGCTTGGGCAGGTGGACGAATCTACGATTACTACGGATCTTATGACCCAATTTGGCGGTCAACGGTGGTTCTCGCGTTTGCGGCTGCATTGATTCATCTACCAATCAATGATCAACCAGTTAGACGTTTGGCGACCGCGTAATTCTTTAATGGATTGATTCTTCAGCTCTTCTTTTTCGTATATGGGTTTAACGATTTAATTGCGTTCGAAACTGCATAAAGTAAAAGAGGAGCTGATGTTGTCTAAAACCGCTGGACTATACTGGTATACCAATGATTTAAGAGTGGCAGACAACTGTCTGCTTGCTAGAGCTGTTGACCAAGTCGATACTTTGCATTGTGTATTCTGTAATCCTTCCCTCACTTCCTTTTTGAAACACTATTCGCGAGAAGAGCACTTCGGTTGTGCAAAACAAGTCTTTCTCGAACAGTCTATAGATGCGCTTTCCAGTGCTCTCATGCAGCATAATCTGACCCTTCAAATCGAATCAACACCTGCGCTAGTTTTTCTAACTGACCTTATTGAAAAGTTGGAAATTACTCACTTTTTTTGTAATCAGAGTGCGGGAAGTGACGAGCAGAATACACTCGTTCAATTGAGGCAGAAATTTCCAGCTATCCAGGTTGTGCAGCAGCCCGTCAATACTTTGTTCAATCTACAACAACTGCCTTTCGATGTATCAGAGATTCCAGTCACTTTTACCAAGTTTAGAAAGCAGGTTGAATCTTTATCTATAGAACCTGTCGTTGGTATTAACAGCGAACACGATAATTGCCCATTTCCGCGAGTGGCTGGCGAAGATGAACTGGTTTTTTGTGGAGGAGAAAGCACTGGGCAAGAACATATTAAGGATTACTTCGCAACTTCATTGGCTAGCGAATACAAGAAGACACGTAATGGTTTGGATGGAATGCTGTTCTCAACCAAATTCTCACCTTGGCTTGCTCTGGGTTGCATTTCGCCTCGACTGATTGTGAGCAAGCTACGTGATTACGAGCGAAGGAATGGCGCAAACGACTCGACGTATTGGATTTATTTTGAACTGCTGTGGAGAGAATACTTCTATTGGCATGGAAGAAAGCAGGGCAAGCAGTTGTTTTTCGATAGCAGGAAAGCGGGCGACACTCGAATGTCGAGTGGAGATATACAAGCCTTTGAGTCATGGAAGCAGGGGACGACAGGTTACCCGATTGTGGATGCTTGTATGAATCAACTCAGACTGTCGGGGTACATGTCAAATCGAGGGAGGCAGCTAGCTGCAAGTTGCTTGATTTACGAGCTAGGTTTGGATTGGCGTATGGGGGCGGCCTATTTTGAAACCCAACTGATTGACTATGATGTGAGCTCTAACTGGGGTAACTGGCAATATATTGCGGGCATAGGTGCGGCTCCAAATACCACCAGACAATTTGATCTTGAATATCAAACACAGATGTACGATCCGAACTGTGACTTTATCGCCAAGTGGATTGGACGTAGTCGCAAAGGAGGCAACAGTGAAGTTTGATACCGTGAGACTTATCGTAGGCGATCAGTTAAACAGTCAACACTCTTGGTTCCAACATGTTGATGATTCAGTTCTCTATATCGTAGCTGAGTTGCACCAAGAAGCAGAGTACACGCGACACCACATTCAAAAGGTATGTGCCTTCTTCGCTGCAATGGAGACGTTTGCCCATGAGTTGAAAGAAGAAGGGCATCAGGTATTGCACTTAACTTTGGATGATACTGCTCATTTTGATGACCTCTGCCATTTACTCAACAGTTATGTAGAGGATACTCAAGCTAAGTGTTTTCAATACCAACGACCTGATGAGTATCGGTTGGCTCAGATGCTGGAAAGCCTAGTGATCAAAGAATGTCAAGTCGAGATGGTTGAAAGTGAACATTTCTTGCTGCCTTTCGATGAGTTTAGCCATTACTTTGCCGTTGGTAAGCACGTAATGATGGAACACTTTTATCGCAAAATGAGGAAGCGATTCAACATTCTAATGGAAGGTGGGAAACCGGTCGGAGGAAAGTGGAATTACGACGCGAATAACCGCAATAAGCTCAAACCGATAGATATCGAGCAATTGCCATTGCCTTTGATGTTCGAAAATCAGATTAATCCTATTCTGGAGCGGTTGAAGCGACATCGTATCAAAACGATAGGGCATACTGTTGAACGCTTGTTGTGGCCAATTAACCGCAATCAAAGTTTGTCCCTGTTAGCCTATTTCTGCCAAGTCTGTTTACCTAACTTTGGTCGATTTCAAGATTCAATGACTTCTCAGCATAGCTCGAAATGGAGCTTGTATCACAGCCGCCTGTCATTCTCTATAAACGCAAAAATGCTCCAGCCTATGGAGGTTATCAATGCCGCTTTGTCTGCATATTCTGCAAATCCAGCGATCGATATCTCACAGGTTGAAGGCTTTATCCGTCAAGTTTTAGGGTGGCGTGAATACATTCGTGCGGTCTATTGGATCAATATGCCGGCCTATTCACAACTGAATTATCTCAATGCAGAGAATGCGTTGCCGGAGTTCTTTTGGACAGGTAAAACGAAAATGATGTGCATGAAAAATGCGATTGAACAGTCTCTTGATTACGCTTATGCACATCACATCCAACGGTTAATGGTGACAGGTAACTTTTGCTTGATTAGTGAAGTACACCCAAGCCAAGTTGATGATTGGTACCTAGGTATTTATGTTGACGCGATCGAATGGGTTGAGATGCCTAATACCAGAGGTATGGCGCTGTTTGCTGATGGTGGAATCGTGGGTACTAAGCCTTATGCAGCTAGCGGTGCGTACATCAATAGGATGAGCGATTACTGTAAAGAGTGTCACTACAACGTGAAAATAAAAAGTGGAGAGAAGGCTTGTCCCGTGAACAGCTTGTATTGGCGCTTTATGGTTAAAAATCGTGAATTGCTGACCAAGAATCCTAGAGTTGGAGTCATTTATCGTTCTTGGGATAACCTTGAACAAAATCAGCAACAAGAGGTACTTGAAACTGCAGCGCAATATCTTGGTCAATTAGATCGGCTTTAACCGTTTTTTCAGGGCCTTAGAAGGAATAAAATTCAATGGTAAATCATTGGATTAAGAGTAGTATGTGAGGTACTTTTTTAGTCAATTGTCTGGATAATATGTTCGCTGAATGGATGACGTCTGAGGCATTAATTGCCGCGTTTTTAATATTTCTTGGTTCGTTTGTTCAAACAGCTATCGGTTTTGGTCTGGCGATTGTCGCCGCGCCTTTATTGTTTCTTGTTTCTCCTGATTACGTGCCTGCTCCAATCTGTTTAGTCGCTCTGTTTATTTCGATCCTCAATGCGCTAAAGCATCGAGACAGTGTCGAAATTGGTGGCCTTAAAATGGCACTGGTTGGGCGTGTCCCAGGTTCGATAGCGGGTGGCGTGTTATTGGTTATGGTTTCGACCGACCTGCTGGCATTGTGGTTAGGTGCCCTAGTGCTGTTCGCGGTTGTGGTGAGCTTACTCCCTTTCCGAATTGAACCAACGCCAATGCGAATGGGCGTCGCTGGTTTCTTTTCTGGCTTTTTTGGCACCAGCTCTGCGATAGGCGGGCCTCCCATGGCACTGCTACTTCAGCACCAAGAAGCTAATCAACTGCGTGGTAACTTATCTGCCTTCTTTGTCTTTAGCTCTATCATCTCGCTTGTGATTCAAATGCCAGCAGGATTTTTAACCTTACATCATCTTTGGATCAGTATTCCGCTTATTCCAGCCGCGTGGGTAGGGTATAAACTCGCGATGATGACCACTCAATCCTTACCGAAAGAGAAAATTCGCACTGGAGCCCTTTTGCTTTGCTCGATCAGCGGCGCAACGGCCGTTTGGCAAGGTTTGAGCTAGATACCCTTTTGTTCATCTTACGTTAAGGAAATACCATGATACTGGAAGTTGCTGTCTTAGATGTTAAGCCAAGCTTAGAGAAAGAGTTTGAACAAAACTTCGGTAAAGCGCAGGCTATAATTTCGTCTATGAAGGGTTACGTTTCGCATCAGTTGCAACGTTGTATAGAAAAACCAAATCGCTATATCTTGTTAGTGAATTGGCAAACATTAGAAGACCATGAGCAGGGCTTTAGGCAGTCTGCTGAATATCAGGAATGGAAGGCTCTTTTACACCATTTTTATGACCCATTCCCAACCGTAGAACATTACGAATCAGTCTACGGTTGTACCAATCGGGATAAGTAGATTTCAGCTACTCATCCCGATTGGTATCGTTTTCTATAAGGAGAAACAAAGTGTTTAGAATTCTTGGTAATATCATCTGGTTCCTATGTGGTGGCGTTATCATGGGACTGCTATGGTGGTTCTTCGGACTGCTTGCATTTATTAGTATTGTGGGGATTCCATGGGGACGAGCTTGTTTCGTCATGGGTAACTTTTCTTTCTTCCCGTTTGGTCACGAAGCTATCGCTCGTGATGAGCTGACCAATGAAATGGATATAGGTACCAGTCCATTAGGTACGGTCGGCAATGTTATTTGGTTTTTACTAGCGGGTATCTGGCTAGCGATTGGTCATATTATGTCTGCAGTGGCCTGCTTTGTGACCATTATTGGCATTCCATTTGCGCTTCAGCACCTTAAGTTGGCCTATATATCACTCGCTCCTATAGGTAAGACGGTCGTGCCTAAAGAGCAGGCCGCAATGGCAAGATATTCGAAGTAAAGTAAATCACTGAGCCCCGAAAGGGGCTTTTTACTATCAAAGACTTAGTTATAAAGTGTCTATGCAACAGGTTAGACCAATCGCCAATTGATCCTATCAATAAGAGGTTTATAGTAGGTAGCCAATTGCTGCCTATTTTTATAAACATAAAGAACAATAATATGACTCGTCAGTCTGGTAAGTTTGGCAATATTGCGATTGGATGGATAGCGCTTCTTTGGGGGACTACTAGCCTTGCTGAGCCGATACAATTGGATCTGTATACCCAAGAGTTTCCACCGCTACAGGTCCAAGTTGATCAACAAGCGGAAGGTTACGTGGTGAAGTTCGTAGAAGCAGTTGTCGAACACGCTTCACAATCGCTTCCCATGGAAGTGGCGAATGTCCACTTTGCGCCATGGAAACGTGCGATTCGCAATACTCAAGAAAATGAAAACACGCTGTTTTTCTCTCTTTCGCGTACGCCTAGCCGCGAACTTGAATATCAGTGGATAGGGCCAGTATCACCCTATGAAGTTGCGATCTATCGTCATTTTGATGGCCCTAACGTTTCTCCTAACTCTTTTCAAGATTTAAAGAATTTCAGTTTTGCTGCCCAAACCGCGAGCAATTTTGAGGAGATGGCGCGAGAAGAAGGGTTTACCAATATCATCCCAGTCAACTATGGCAAAGTGGCTATCAAGTTGCTGCGTGCTCACCGAGTTGATTTTGCCCCTTTGGTCACGTCGAGCTACCACTATCGCATGGAGCAGTATGGGTATGATCCTAAAGAGTTTGTTGAGGTGGTGAAAGTCGATAAGCTATGCAAAGAGCTCTGGTTAGTGACTGGGAATAAGACATCACAGCAAGTGGTTGAAGCGTTGCGCAATAGTTTTGATGAGCTTAAAAATCAGGGCAAGCTTGCCGATCTAATACAACAGTATCAACCGGATAGCGAGATTATGGTTCGGTATCGTAATGCGATGAAATAGAAAGTAAAAGAGGCTCGTTTGAGCCTCTTTTAAATTGCGTTAAAGCTCTTCTCCGTAGATATCGAAGGAGAAGTATTTGGCTGCAATTTTGTCATAAGTTCCATTGTCGCGAATCGTTTTAATCGCCTGGTTAAACTTCTCGGCTAATGCTTTGTCATTTTTACGTAGCGCCAAAGCGGTGCCCTCACCTATATAGGTTTTGTCTGTTACTGGTTTACCGACGAACTGGAAACCTTGACCGATCTCTTTGTCCAAGAATGCCAGCGCTAATTGGTCTGAGTTGCCAAACGTCAGGTCTAAGCGGCCATTTTGCAAATCGATGTAGACTTCATCCTGACCAGAGTAGCGTTTAATTTCTGCAACATCACCAAACTTGTCGGTGACATATCGGTCGTGGATAGTGCCACTCTGGACACCGATGACCGCACCTTTTAAGCCTTGAGGAGTGAGCTCAATTTTGCTCTTTTCACTTGCTACAAATCGCGCTGGGGTTTGGTAGTACTTATTCGTGAAGAGGATACGCTTTTTACGCTCTTCAGTGATACGCATTGAAGCCATAATAACATCTGATTTTCTTGCCAGTAGGCTTGGAATTAGCGAATCCCACCCTTGCGATACCCAAGTGCATTTGAGTTTGGCTTCAGTACACAAGGCATCGGCAATCTCGATGTCAAAGCCGACCGGATTTCCACTTGCATCCATGTAATTGAATGGTGGATAGGTAAAGTCAGAGGCTAGACGGACTTCTTTAGCCATGAGAGGGGCAGATAGTAGAGCTGCGGCGCAAGCAAAGGCACTAAGCATTTTGTTCATGAGTAATATCCCTATTTTTATTGGATGGTGTCAGGGCGCCAGAAAAGTTGCAAATGATTTTACTGACTTCCTGCATACTGGTTTCTGAGCCGATGGTGATTCGTACGCAGTGCTTAAGACTAGGCTCATGACTTTGATTGCGAGTAACGACGCCTTGCTTAAGCAGGTATTCAAACAGCTCAATACCAGGTTGAGTTCGAATCAAGACAAAATTGGTTGAAGATGGGTAGATGGTCTCTATCCAACTAAGGTTCTGTATTTGCTGAACAAAGTTATCGCGTATACGAATCAATGCTTGTGTATTGTCATGCACATGAGTAAGTCCTTTAGGGCTCAGCGCTTTGAGCACAATCTCAGCGGAGCTGTCTGGCATTGGATAAGGAGGAACCAGTTTAGAAATAAACGCCATAACGCTTGAAGAAGCGATGATGAATCCACATCGTACTGCTGCAAGTCCGAAGGCTTTGGATAGAGTACGAATGACGATCAGATTCGGGTATTGTTCGATCAGGTCGACAACACTCTCAGTGAGTTTAAATTCAATATAGGCCTCATCTACGACGACAAGCGATTTATCTTGAGTGCTTTCAAGTATTGCGACAATGTCATTTCTTTTAAGCAGCTGGCCAGTTGGGTTGTTCGGTGAACACAGAAACACTAGGTTAGCGCTATCTGCTGCCTTAATTACGTTTTCAACATCCAGTGAGAAGTCAGGGGCTAACAAAGGGCAGTCGATAACATTGACTGAAAATGACTCTGCACAAAATTCGTACATCGCGTAGGTAGGGGTACAAATCGCAATGCTATCTTGCATAGGCTGGCAGAACGTTCTTACTAACAGATCGATCGCCTCATCGGCCCCGCGCACTGCTATGGTTGGTTGCGTGGTTTTGCAATACGCTTGGTATGCTGCAGCGATATCGTGTGGCAAAAAGTCAGGATAACGATGAAGTGCTGGTTGGTGCTCAGTAAAGAGAAGAGGTTGTTCTAGCTCATTGGCATTCAACCACAGCCTACCAGAGCCGCCGATTCGTCTTGCTGATTGATATGGTATTAATTTTTTTATGTTCTCTGGCGCAAGTTTTTCCGCGAGTGACGTCATCTCATATACCTTCACTGAATATTTAGTCAATCAAAAGGGTTTTATGTAGGTACTTTCTCCTAATAAGTAGTAATTTAGTCAATATGCTCTTTGTGTAGAATCGAAATAAAGGCATACTAGCTATGCAAAAAAGTCATGGATGATAATGATGAATACAAGATTGCCTTCGACGAAAAACCTCCAAGCTTTTCTTTCTACGGCGTATTACCTTAACTTTACCCATGCTGCTGAAGCCTTGAATATGACCCAAGGTGCCATCAGTCGGCAGATTCAAACTCTTGAAGAGATCATGGGAGTTCAGCTTTTTTACCGTCAGGCGAGGGGGCTGTCTTTAACACCGGAAGGCGATAAGTTTGTTCCGTTGGCGGAAGATATTACTAAGCGGCTACAGATGTCGATTCGAGAGGTTGCTGACAGCGCGAATAGAATCAAACTCAACGCCCCGAGTTGCATTACCTCATGGCTGTTGTCACGCATCGCCAATTTTCAGCAGGCATACCCTGACGTGAACGTTGAGCTAACTTCGACAACCAAACACGAAGCCGTACCGAATTTTGATAGCTTCGATCTGATCATTACCTACGGTAAGCCGACTCGAAGCAAAGTGGTGAATCAGACACTACTGTTTGAAGAGTTTTTAGCGCCAGTTTGCGCTCCAGAGCTATGGCAGAAAATCGTGGAAAATGGCGATAAGGACGTGCTCAATCAGTTTACTTGGCTGCATGCCAATCAAGAGCAATCAGACTGGAAGTTATGGCTGGAAAGTCATGGCAATACTCGATTAAAAGGCAAGGGAAACCAAACCTTTGCAACCTTAGATCAAGCGATGAATGCTGCTCAGCAAGGTTTCGGAGTGGCGATTGGTGATCTGACTTTGGCTGCGCAAGATTTAAAACTTAAAAGGTTAATACAACCCTTTGACCTTAGTGTGACCACTGGGAATGGCTATCATCTGTTACATCTTCGCGAGCAAGGTAATGCGATGGTTGCTAAGTTGATTGATTGGCTAGCAGAGAGCAATCAATAGACATCTATCTTTCATAGCCTATTAGTAAGCCTTGATGCCGAAGGCTTTGAGTTTGGCTGGTAAAACGTCATCGAGATTGTCGATGTCTGCGGGGAATACCTCTATGAGCGCAAAATTATGCTGCTGATACAACTCGCGGATAGATTGCTGTTCTTTGTCTGAGGTGTTGCCAGCGTCGCTTCCCCAATACTGCAAATAGACCTTTCCAGTCGGTAAATAGAAGTCACTCAAGACGTCTTGTTCTATCGGTAATTGACGATCGTAGGCGTGAACCACTCCATTCATATAGAGCCAGTTGTCGATAATGAGTTCACCTTTAGAACGCACATAGTGACCGTCTAGAGTGCGATGTTTCGCTTCAAATTTTTGTCTAAAGCTAGAAAGGGATTTGTCTGTTGCATGTGCCACGGCATCTTGCCCAGAAAACTCAATCACAGACTGCTTTAAGCGCTTGTTACGAACGATAGAGTCGTGCCAAACAACAAAGCCATAGCCGCTTTCCTTATCTTCGCGTTGATAACCGCCAACTGTTAGCCCTGATTCCGTTACCGTCCAGCCTTTCTCTGTCCTTTCAATCCAACCTAGCTCTTGCAAAAGTTGATTCACTTTTTTGGCATTGAGAGATAAGCGTTCTCCAATTTGAGTTGCACTCATCGTTTTACCACTGGTCGCTACACTGTCTATGAGTAGGTTTTCTGGCCAGACAATGAACTTACCAAACTTCGCATGTTCGACGTATTCGCCACCGAACTTGGCGCCGATCTCGGTCAAAACCCAGCTTTCCTCAGCACGATTAATGTAACCCGCAGATTTCAGTTCGTTGAACAATTGCTTAGGTTCCAGTTCACGTAATTTGGCTAATGCAGTTGTAGAGATTTTGTCGGACATTGGCTTTCCCTCATTGATACGTCATTGTTAGAGCAATCTGCCCATGAATCAAGTTGTTGTGCGCATATATTGGAGCGGCGTAGTCCCTGTTTGTTGCTTAAAGAAGGTGATGAAAGCGCTATCACTTGAAAAGTCTAATTGGTAAGCGACATCGTTGACCTGTTTTCCTTGTGAGAGAAGCTCTATTGATTTCAATAGTCTCCATTGCTGTCGCCATGACTGGTACGGCATCCCTGCTTGGTTGGAAAATATGCGACTTATTGTTTTGCTGCTAGCGCCAATCTGTTTGGCTAAGTTGTTCAAATTTGGCACGTTAGAGTCCGGTTGTTGAAGTGAATCAAGCCAATGATTGAGTCTAGGATCGCTAGGAAAAGGTAGTGTCAGTTGATATTCGGATGCAGATTGGAGCTCTTCCAGAAACAGTTGGAGCGTCGCGTGCATTTCTCGCTTAGGCTTGTCCCATTGCCAAAAAGACATTCGCTCGATCAGAGCCTTAAACAGTGAGTTTACAGAGATGACTTTCACTTCGTTGAACGACGCAACCAGAGTTTCTTCGAAGTAGAGTGAACGATATTCAACCACGTTGTTCATGGTCGCACAGTGCCGCACCCCCGCAGGTATCCAAGCAGCACGCGTGGGGGGCAAGACACTTTTTTTATCGTCTAGCTGTATGCTGATACATCCTTCTGGAGCATAGAGAAGTTGAGCTTTACTGTGGATATGCATCCCTGAGTCATGCTTGCCGATTCGAGCCGCGATTCCGATGACTGTGTTATCTAGTGTATCGACGTCAAATACGGACTTGTCATTGATCAGTGCCATTTGTTCTTATATTGAAGTTTATTGTTCCAATGTCGTTATTGGGACTTTAGCACTCTTGTCTAAACTACGCCCACTTTTTCTAGTTGGGATATTGTAATGAATAAGACTCCTTCAGTTGGGGTAATGCTAGCTCTGATGATGTTTCCGCAAATTGTCGAGACTATCTACAGCCCTGCCTTACCCCACATTGCCCTCGTTTTTAATGTTGCGAGTAATACAGCTGCACAAACGCTATCGATTTACTTTAGTGCCTTCGCACTAGGTGTCGTGTTTTGGGGAGTGGCTGCTGATTATTTAGGGCGAAGATATTCAATGTTGCTGGGGCTAGTGGTTTACGGCGTAACAGCTGTTGGTGCTATGCAGTGCTCGCAGTTTGAAACTCTTTTACTCATGCGTGCACTTAGTGCATTTGGGGCAGCGGTTGGTTCAGTGGTTACCCAGACTATGCTACGTGATAGTTATGATGGTGCACGGTTAGCCAAAGTATTTGGTTTGATGGGGATCGGTATATCGCTGAGTCCGGTTATTGGGCTGATGTTTGGAGGAGTACTCGCTGATACTGGAGGTCACAAAGCCGTGTTTCTCTCTTTATCAATTATGGCGATAGCTTTGTTCCTACTTTGCTTAGTGAGTTTACCGGAAACCAAGCCTGCTATGAAAGGTAACATCCACATAGTTCCACTTGCCAAGCAAATGCTAGCAAACAGAAACATCTGGATAGATGGGATAATGGTGGCTTGTTTTAATGTTTTATTGTTCAGCTACTATTTGCTTGGTCCATTTATATTTGATGCTATGGGATATACCAGCAAACAATTTGGATATAGCGGGATTATTTTAGCAGTAGGAACTTTCGCCGGTAGTTGGCTAAACAAGTGGCTTCTTGCCCGAGGTTATGAGTCAAAATTCTTGGTTCAACTGTCGGCATGGGGCGCTATATTCGGGGCGATTATGGTGTGGTTGTTTCAAGACGGAGTTGCCCTGCTAGCCCCAATGCTATTGGTAGTTGCTTCATTTGGTGTAGGGATTCCAAATATATTGAGCCGAGCCCTAATAGAGTATAAATCACAGACTGGTAGCGCTGGTGCACTGTTTGGCTTGCTCTATTATTTGCTGATCAGTTTTGGTTTATCCGCTGTTGGTTTTATGCAGAACTTAGGTGCAGCTCTTTTTATGAGCGGTTTGCTTTTGGTGATAGCAAGTTTAATTCGTAACAATTAGGAGGTGGTCACCTCCTAATTGTTAATATAGCTGACCATCGACGAGTACCGCTTGGCTGCGGTAGTTGTCATCTAACACCGTGGCCGCTGCGCGGAAGTTAGGTTTGAGCTTTCCTAGATTATCGCATGATAGGGCGTTGGCAGGATAGGTAGACGCCATTTTCAGCGCTTCTTCCTCTGTAATTCCCCACTGAATCACATTGGCAACGGATTCATCCATGCCGATGTGCGCACCAGCTAAACTTCCTCGACTGTTGACTAGTTTGTTGTCGATAACTCGAATTGTTTCGCCATCGAGCTCAAACTGATTGGTTTTGCTTCCGAGAGTCGCCATGGCGTCGGTAACAATCAGTAGCTTGCCTTGAGGTTTTGCCTTGTGCGCAAGAAGGAAGCTTTGTGGGTGGACGTGAATACCGTCAGTGATTATTGAGCACCACGCGTGGTCACTGTTTAAAGCAGTTCCCACTACTCCAGGCTCGCGACCTTCAAAAGGCGACATCGCATTAAACAGATGAGTAAAGCCATCCACTAACGAGAGTTTATCTTCAGTCAATTGCTCCGCTTTGGCATTACTATGACCACAGGATAGGGTGATCCCCTTATCTTTCATCCACTGTAGAGCAGATGGCTCGATGTTTTCTACCGCAGCGGTAACCAGTACGCTACCCTGCGTTGGCCACTCAAACTGCTCTAATTGGCTGACCGTTGGCGCGTAAAAAAGATTGGCATCGTGCGCGCCTCTCTTTTCTTTGTTAAGCCAAGGTCCTTCCAAATGTACCCCAAGCAGTCCAGAGATCTTGGCGTCGAGGCCTTTCTCGGTGGCAGATAATGCTTGTTGGATATTGTCTGGTGTTGCGCTGATCAAGGTCGGCAATAAATAGGCTGTGCCATGAGTTCTATGGGCGTGGCAAATTGTCTCGATGCCTTGTGGAGTAATGTCGTTGTTGAACATGACATCGCCACCACCATTGACCTGAATATCGATAAATCCAGGTGCAATCAGCGCCCCTTCGAAATGCTGGAGGTCGATACCTTGCGGTAGATTGTCGATAGCCACAATGGAATCGATCTGTTCATCCTTCCAGACTAACGCGGCATCGTTGTGGTATTGCTCACCGTCGAAAATACGTGGTGCAGAAATGGCTTTGAGTGCCATGGATTACTCCTTAAACTGAAACGCCGCGCCTAATAGACAAGCGTCGTAATTTCCTTGTATCACAGCTATCTACTTGTTCCGAAAATCCATTATTGCTCAATTTTAAATGGTTGTCTTTAATCAAAGGTATTTAACACAACTTGGTTTCTCCCGAGCCCTTTGGCTTGATAGAGCGCTTTGTCTGCGCGGCCTATGGTCATGTTTTGGTTTCCTTTCATTGACGTGATCCCGATACTGATTGAGTACTTCACCGGAAGATCATCAAACACGACTTTAGATTGTTCTACCATGTAACGTAAAAGCTCACATTGTTCATAGGCATCGTTCTCATCGTTGGCTCTAAATAGAAGGGAGAACTCTTCTCCGCTGTATCGGGCAAGGCTGAGAGCATTAGGTTTGGGGAAACATTTTTTCATCAGCTCTGCGGTTTGTATGATTACTTGGTCTCCACACAAATGTCCGTGCTGGTCATTGATACGTTTGAAATGGTCGATATCTAGCATGGCCATATAAATATGCTCACCGTTGATGTGTGATTCCATTTGTTCGCGAAGAGTGAGCTTATTGTCAAGGTGTGTCATGACATCTTTACTGCGCAGTCTTTTATGAATCAAGAGGTTAGATAACGCGACTTCAGAGTAGTCTCGGATCATCCTTAACACACTATGAAAGCCAGGAAAGGTTGCTTTGATATAGATGACACTGATTAAGTTTTCTCGATCAAATAGCGGCAGAGTGTAGTGGCGTGAGTTGATTTGTAAACGTTTGGCTAAAGGATCAACGTAGCGGCGACCTTTGTAGCTCATCGAACTCGGAGTGAAACGCTTGGCCAGTTCACTATCGTGCAAAACAATATGGCTATTTCCATGATAATCAATCGTCGTAAAGTGCTCATAGTCAGCATCATAGAAACAAATCTGAATGCCTTTGTTGTGGCAAAATCGATTCAAAATATCGCGTAAGCAGTGTTTGAAATCTGCCAGTTCGACCTTGGTGTTGAGTTCCGCTAGATGTCTATTTAGCTGATAAATAAGATAGTTCACTATGATCGCGAGCAACAACAGAGAAATAATAACAACGGCTGTTAAGGCAAATTGATGCGTAGCGGCAAGGACATCGGAGCGATTTGTTCCAGCAATGAAAATCCAGTTGTATGGGTTGTTGCCGTCAAACACCGATAGTTTGAGGTGACCTTTGTAAAAGTACTCGTGTTTGCCGAAGAGGTGTCCGCTATCAATTTTCTCATCAATTCCCGCCCGGTAACTGATCGATTTTGTGCCGATACGGTGTGGGGTAGGATGAAAAACTAGTCGTCCATTGGTGTTGTCCACTACAAACAAATAGCCACTGTCTAAAGTGCGAAGACCTAACAAACTTTGCGTAGTAGATTTAAGGTCAAATTCTATCCATATTTCATCGTTGTTTCGTTGAATAAACTTAACTGCAAAGACCCATTTTCTTGGTTGCTTTTCGTATATTGAGGAAACATAAATATGAGGAGAAACTTGGTCGAGCGGGTGCCAAACAATTTGTGTGGATCGCTCTGAAATTGTTGGTGCGAGTACACTTGAACGGAATTGGCCTGTTTCGTGACTAACGGAAATGATGTCTATGTACGAAGGTGTATGTTCGAGAATTCGCTGTGCAGTGGTATCAAACTCACTTACGGAAGTCGCATCATCTAGTATATAGAGTTTACTGATTGCCGCTTCGACTTGAGACGATATTAGGCTTGAAGCGGTTTTTAAATTTGAAAATGATTGAGAGTACGCGTTTTTTTCGGATTTCTGAAATTGATGATATGCCGCGTAGATGATACCTACAACTAAGAGAATTGCGTACGGTCTGAGCGTTCGAAGAAGAAATTTTGGTAACGCCATGATGTGCCAACTGATAATAATGGGGAAGGTACAATTATTTTGCGGCGTATATTAAATTGATTTCACAGGCACATCAATGAATATAAGTCTAGGTTATACCTAGTTGGGGAGTTAAAAATGAGCAGCATGTCACTATACTGCTCATTGTTGTGAAGTTAAGATCGAGCAAAAAAGATTGCTACTGAACGAGGTGACACCAATACTTGTTTATGATCAATGGTTTGATGTAGTTCGTGGGTGTCTGTATTACAGATCATAGTCCACTCTGCTTTGTCGTTTTCAGGCAGAGTAAAACGAGCTGGTGCGTTGGTTTGGTTAATGCAGTAGAACAGCTCATCTCCGGTTTCACCTATTCCTAAATGCAAAGCAACGGAGCTAAGGCGATTCCAATCGTCGTGCTCCATAAAGCTTCCATCAAGTCGTCGCCAGTATATACGGTTGTCATTGCGCTTTTCACCACTGAACGCGCGAATAAATGGCACCATATACTTTTGTCTGGCTGCGACCATATCTGCCAGCCACGACTTAAACTTTGTTTTGTTTTCTGAAGGCTGCCAGTTTAACCAGCTTGTTTCATTATCTTGGCAATAAGCATTATTGTTGCCTTGTTGCGTATGAGAAAGCACATCTGCTGTTAGAATATGCGGAATGCCAAACGCGAACAGCAAACTTGCCATAAAATTACGCTTTTGCTTTTCTCGTAGCTCAATGATAGCTGGGTTTACCGTTTCGCCCTCTACGCCATAATTGTCTGAGCGGTTGTCACCATGCCCATCCCGGTTTTGCTCTCCATTGGCTTCATTATGCTTATGCTTGTATGACACAAGATCCTGCATACAAAAACCGTCGTGGTAAGTGATGTAGTTAACGGTGAGCTTGTAAGGCCAATTAGCAGCACTATAGAGATCACGTGAGCCCATTATTCGGGTGGCAAACTCTTTCAAGAAACCTTGGTCACCTCGCCAGAAACTACGTGTAATATCGCGTAGTCTATCGTTACATTCATTCCACCCAAACGGAAAGTTTCCGACTTGATAGCCATTCGGGCCTATGTCCCATGGTTCTGCGATCAATTTGACTTCACGCAGGATTGGATCTTGAGCAACCGCTTTGAAGAAGGCGGAATCTGGGCTGAAGTGCTCGCCATGACGACCAAGCGTGGCGGCTAAGTCAAAGCGGAATCCATCGACTTGGAACTCATTTGCCCAGTACCTCAGCGTGTCCATGACTAGGTTCATAGCAGGTTGATAGGAGAGGTCAACCGTGTTGCCGCAACCAGTAAAGTTGGCGTATTGATCGCCATGCTTGAAATAATAACGATCGTCGAGTGCCTTTAGGTTAAAGACAGGACCTTCAGCTCCCCCTTCAGCCGTATGGTTGTATACCACATCAAGAATGACTTCGATTCCATTGCGATGCAATTCTCGTATTGCCGTCTTTAACTCAGTGACAGCGTCTTCGGCTGCATAGCGCGGATCAGGAACCATAAATAGATGTGGGTTGTAGCCCCAGTAGTTTACCTTATCCATCTTCAACAGATGAGGCTCGTGCATACATGCGGCGACAGGCAGTAGTTGGAGCGTATTGATATTCTGTTGCTTGTAGAAACTGAGCATGGCTTCACTGACCAAACCAAGATAGCCACCACGTTGTTCAACAGGGACTGCAGAATTCAGCTTACTTACGCCTTTCACATGGGTTTCAAATAGTACCATATCTTCACGAGGGCGGTTAGGTTTAGCGATGCCTTGCCAGTCAAATGTATCTTCAACCACAACGCACTTAGCCAGTTGAAAACTCTTTTCAGAATTAAAAGGCGTGCAATAGTGGAGCGTCTTTTCTATCGCTTTGGCGTATGGATCTGAAATCAAATGCGGTTTATCACCTTGCTTAACTATGTATCCGTATTTTTGCCCAACTGAGATATTTTCAATATAGGTAAACTTAATTCCAGCGTATTCGTTGGTTAATGGGTAGGTTTTAAACTCACCGTTGTCATTAAATAACGCCAACTGGATATCGTCTGCATTAGGAGAATATATAGAAAAGTTACACCCTTTATTATCTGGTGTTGCGCCTAAAGGGTATGGACGGGAGCACGTCATGATCACTACTTTACTGTATTTATTTATTGTTGAATCTTAAGTAAATAGTTTTGAAGGAGATTGGTCAAGCGCCTTACGACAAAATTATAAATGTAATTTTATTTCAGAATTATGATGATTAAGCGTTAAATAGTGAGCTAGGTTGCGTTTTGATCTAGCTAATTTTCTAACAACATTATTTCTCAGCCCAATTTTTGTGACTCAATACATAAAAATATTGTGCGGTATGATTTCTCATCCTTTCTCATCCCCCCTAACTATTTCTCATCTGGATGAGTCGATTTTTCTCCTCCCTAGGTAACCTTGCTGCAGTTGAAGCAAATGGGGTTAAGTCTCGGGGGGCTTGCCCATCTTACCTCTCTTTTTAATGACTTCTGTTTCTGCCTTTACGGAAAAACTTAATCAGAGCGGAACAAGAATAATAAACCCTAAATGGAGTTAAAAATGAAAAAAGTAAGTGTATTGGCTGCCGCAGTGGTAAGTGCCTTAGTTGCTGGTTCTGCATTCGCAAGTGAGCTTCAGTTCAATGGCTACATGCGTGCGGGTATCGGGACAAACGTAGATGGTGGTGCTGCAGCATCATATGGTAATGGTGGTTCAGGTCATGCGGTAGGCCGTCTTGGTGATGAAGTAGATACTTATGCTGAGATCGCACTGGGTAAAGAAGTTTACAATCAGAATGACGTTGCATTTTCTGTACACACTCGTTTTGCTTACGCGTCAAAAGAAGGAAACGTTGATCGCCAAGGCAACTCTATGCAGCGTGTAGGCGATGGTGGTCCTTGGGATAGTGGCAACACTTCTCTTCGCGAAGCTTTTGTTAAGGCTGACTATGCAGATTACACTATCTGGGGTGGTAAGCGCTTCTATCAACGTAAAGACATTCACATCCTTGATTTCTACTACCTAAACAACTCAGGTTATGGTGCTGGTATTGAGAACATCGATACTGGATTCGGTAACTTTTCTGCTGCAGTGACAATGTCTTCTGAAGATTGGCAAGACGATTACTCAAATGGCCTTCACGGTGACGACTGGCGTCGTTCATACAAAGGTGACTTCCGTCTGTCTGGCATTCAAGCAAACGAAAATGGCTCAATTGACTTAGCATTAATTGTTGGTACAGCGTCTCTTTCTGAAGGGCAAGAAAAAACAGTAAGCAACAAGTCATTGACTGACAATACTGGTGCACTTGCGACAATTGAGCACACTCAAGGTAATTTCTTCGGTGGCTTTAACAAGTTAATCTTCCAGTACGGTACTGATGGCTTGGCAATTGGTGGCTTCGATAACCATGCTGGCGAAGGTATGAACGCAGTGAAAGGTAACGGCTGGCGTATCATCGATTGGGGTGTGGTTGAACAAGATCAATGGAATCTAGGTTACTCAGCAATTTATGGTTCTAAAGATATTGATGAAACAACTTCTAAAAATAGCTTCATGAAAGGCAAAACAGACTTCTACAATTTTGTTGTACGCCCTGGCTATAAATGGAATGAGACAATGGCTACAGTGCTAGAGTTGGGTTACGCAAATGAGAGAACTGAAGGTAACGACTGGCAAGACCTAACTAAAGTTACGCTAGCGCAAGAGTGGAACGCAGGTTCTAATTTCTGGGCTCGTCCTTCTATTCGCGCATACGTAACTAACTACTCTGGCGATAAAGTTAAAGACGACACCAACGGCAATAAAGCTGAAACAATGGTTGGTGTTCAGGTAGAAGCTTGGTGGTAAGCCAAGTGAATAAACAACTTTCACATTGATAGTTGCATGCAGCCAGAGTTATTCTGGCTGCTTTTCGTTTGGCTTTATGTCTGGAGATTAGTATGAATAAGTTTTACCCTCTATTATTTTCTGCTCTACTGTTTGGATGCACGAGTACTGATACGGTGTCAACGGTAGCTCCGGCGGATTCGATACAGATTACAAGAATAGCGGATGTTGATTGGCAAAAGTTAGAAGTTCCAGCGTCTGTTGAATTTAAAGTATCGGAGCAGAGCCAGTCGCTTTTGAATGAAAACAGCATTGGCCCAATTGCTGCTTTTGAGTTACCTGGAAATCGAGGTAGCTTAGATATTGAATTATCAACTTTAGTTCAGAACGAGAAATCACTTTACGCTGCAAATATAATGATTCTTGATGCAAGTGATAACGTCTTGTATCAGAGAAACTTCAACGAATTTAATTACAAGCATGCCAAATATCTCGACCCTGATATGTTTGAAACTAAATTGACTGTGGTCCCTGATAGTTCACTACAGCCTCTTCGTGTACTGATCTACACTACATTATCCGATGTCCAGAATACTTCGACGGTATTGCACCCTGCAAAGCTATTTGCAATGGCAAAGAGTACAGTTCCACCACAGGTTGAAGATCCAACAGTCTTTCATGCTTCGAATGGACTTCTAAGATTAAATGTCTCTGCCAACGACATAGTGACAAAGCGTATTAGAGAGCATTCAGAGTATGTTCCTTCGAGCGTAGACAGTTCTGACTTCTACATTGAACAAATAGAGAAGGCTGTCAAAAATGGAGATATACCTAAAGCACTAAGCTTACTAGATGAGGCAAAAGCACTTAACATAGATGGTGCTCAAGAAGCATTTGTTAAGGCTGTGAACGCTAAATAACCTCTCTGCTTTTGTTATAAAGCCCTAGATACTGAAATGCCCCCATTAATTGGTTAAACCATTACTGGGGGCTTTTTATATTTAGCGTTAATCTTCTTCGACTAAACTAACGTCATCTGAGTAATCTTCAACGCTACTTGCATCAGGCTTAGTGCGTCCGTTAAGTGTGTGGAAGCGCTTACGACCACGAGCTAACTGCACATACTTTAACCATACTCGCTCTAACTTTGACTTTGCTTTGCCTGGGTGCACCAGTACTTTAACGAAGTGTTTCTCTTCGGCATTTTCAGGTTGCAGATCTCCTGACTCAAGACCAAGCATGGTATCGCCATAAAGCGTTAGGATTTCTTCTTCTGCGAGCGTAAAATCGCCGGACTTAGCGAAACCGCGCGGAAACTTAGTGTTGTCGTAAAAACGTTTTTTGCCATGACGAAATTGAGTGTCTGACATTTTGGTAGCCTCTATAAAAACCTACATGGGTGAACTAGAGCGAAAAGTAGGCGTAAAATTCATAAAAGAAAAACAAAACATTTTTATCTTAACTATCGAATAGTTTTATTAAATTTAGATAACACTTTAGTGACTTGAAGATTATAAAAAATTACCGTTCTTGCTAACCTTTCAAGATTGTCGGTAGAGGAAATCCCATGGACGTAAAAGTCTTTAGAACGTTTTTAGAACTGGCGCAAGTAAGGCACTTTGGTAAAGCCGCAGAAAACCTGTACATCACCCAAGCTGCAGTGAGCGCGCGAATCAAGCAGCTAGAAAGCTATTTTGATACCCAGCTGTTTATTCGTGATCGTAACAACATCAAACTTACATCGGCAGGCGAAAGACTGATTGGTTACGCTGAGGTCATGGTTAGTACCTTACAGCAAGCGAAATTAGAGCTGTCGTTGGAAAGTGGTAAGGCGCTCCAGTTAACTTTAGGTGGCACGCCTAGTGTTTGGGATGCGTATCTACAAAACTGTTTGAGCTTGGTTACCGACGAGTTCGAAGGCTATGGATTTATGGCTGAGATCATGGGGCGCGAAGTGCTTTCTCGTTGTTTGCAAGAGCGTACCTTAGATATGGCGTTTGCTTTTGACCAAATCAAAGCGGACGAACTCAACTGCAAAAAAGTTGCCGATGTAGTCCTAATTTTAGTTTCTACGCACCAAGACTCGCTTGAATCGGTGTTTGAAGACAAATATGTCTATGTGGATTGGGGAACGAAATTCGCTTCAGAGCACGCTGAGCGTCATCCGAAGATCCCAGCGCCGTACTTACGTACATCGACAGCTCGTATCGCGTTAGATTTTATTCTTGAGAAGGGTGGCAGTGCCTACCTACCTGCTTCGTTAGTCGAACCTTTCCTTGCTTCTGGTCAGCTACATAAGGTTGAAGGGGTGGAAGACTGGTATCGTCCAATCTATTTGAGCTATCGTAAAGCGAGCACATCGATTGAAGCGATTAAACAAGTGGAAGAGCTAGTCAAAACTATCGATCCGGTAACGGCGTACAGTCTTCAACAAATGGCAGATTTGCCAATAGATGACGAATAGTATTTGGCTTTAACAAGATGTAAAAACGCCTTGCTTTTAGCGAGGCGTTTAGTATCTGATTACCCTCAGTCTTTTAAAGAAAGAGCCTCTTAAACCAAGCTGACTAGTTGTTTTAGTGCGTCTTCACGAGCAGCTTGAGCAGTTTCTTCGCCCATATTAAGCGCCTCAGCGTAGACAAACTCAACCTCTGTAATACCAATAAAACCAAGCATAGTGGTGACGTAGCTTTCAATTGAGTTACGCGGAGAGTCTTTGTGTAGACCACCACGCGTTGTGACAACAATTGCTTTCTTATTTTCGATTAAACCCACAGGGCCATTTTCGGTATAAGTGAAAGTCACCCCTGCACGGGCGATAATATCGAACCAGTTTTTTAGCTGAGTCGGGACCATAAAGTTGTACATCGGCGCTGCGATAACCAGTTGGTCTGCTGTTTTTAACTCTTCAATCAACTGATCTGAAAGAGTAAGTGCCGCTTGTTGTTCGTCCGAAAGATCGTCGCCACCGCGCAATGCAGTAGCCACACTCATATCCAGCACTGGGACTGGGTTTGCAGCCAAATCACGCTCAACAATGCCAGTTTTGCCTTCAAGTGCGTGATCAATCAGTTGGTTAGATTGAGAGTGAGGGCCCAAAATGCTGGATTTCAGTACAAGTGTCTTGGTCATAATAGTGTCTCTTATCTATAGAGGTTCGAATTGTTCAAACCTTGTTGTCTCTTTATGAAAAGAGTATAGAGAGGCGCTGACTTTCGAGGAACCACTTATATTTGAGCGTAATATTCAAAATTTTTGAACGAGTCGAAGTAGAGGAAAGCTGAGTACATCTACAGTCGCTTTCCCGCATAACGGTTTTTTGGACTAGGTGGCGAACCAACCGCTAAACCACCTAGTCAATAAGGGTCTACATACTCATTAAACTTTCAATCGATTCTTCGATACTAAGTTCGTGATAGCTCTGAATGGATTGACCATCATGAGCATCAATGAGGATGCGGTGGATATTGGTAGGGCCGTGTTGATCGATGATGCCGAGAGTTTGTTCGACATTGTCACACGTCATGGTGAGCTCGTCATTGAGCACAATAGTGCAAGAGTGCAGGTTCATAGCCAACTTCCTTATTATTTTCTAGTCTGCATTAATAACTTTAGAAGAAGAAAAACAGTTGGCAAATTCGATACAGTTCCGAAAATGGCTAGTATTTATTGTGTGAAGATTTAGACTTTGGATAACAGTTTGAACAATATCGGAAAAGCACATGGACAGTGGCCTTGTCACTCTGACACAAAAAGATTGTCATAACGCTAGAATAGCCCGCGATAGCAGGTTTGATGGGCGCTTTTATGTGGCCGTTAAAACGACAGGCATCTTCTGCCGACCTATTTGCCCAGCGAATCTACCTAAAGAAGAGAACGTGGAATATTACTTCGATAAAGCGCAAGCACTGCAAGCCGGTTATCGTCCTTGTTTGCGTTGCAGGCCAGATAGCGCACCAAGCTCTTGGGCGTGGAAGGGGGTGGAAGTGACCTTTCAGCGAGCGGTAAAGCTTATAGAGCACGGCGCGCTGCATCATGCCTCTTTGGTTGAGCTGTCTGAGCGATTAGGAATTAGCGATCGCTATCTGCGCAAGCTTTTCAATCAATACCTTGGTATGTCACCGAAGCAGTATGCGCTTTATTATCAACTGATGTTTGCTAAGCAATTGCTTCATACCAGTCATTTGTCGATCACAGATGTTGCTCTGGCAAGTGGTTTTAATAGTGTGCGACGTTTTAATGATGCGTTTAAACAAATCATGAAGCTGCCTCCCTCTCAGGTAAGAAAAAGTAGTTCGATTCAAACGGAATCTAATCATGTTGATCTCGCTTTTCGCGGTCCACTGGATTGGCAGCATATGCTGGATTTCTACCGCTTAAGAGCAATTTCAGGGCTAGAAACAGTTACGGATACTGACTATCAAAGGCACTTTGAGCTGGAAGGGCAAGCTGGCTGGTTTGCTATCTCTAACCCCAAGCCCGGTATTATGCGCGTCGAGTTTAAACTCGATGATATGTCGTTACTGAGAAGTTTGGTTAATCAGTTAAGGCGTATGTTTGATCTCGACAGTGATGTATTGCAGATCGAGCAGCACTTATCTGATATTGAACCGCAACTCGTCAAATGCTCTGGTATTCGCATTCCTGGTGTTTGGAGTACTTGGGAGGCAGGCGTTCGTGCGATTCTTGGGCAGCAAGTTTCAATTAAAGCCGCGATTGGTCAGTTGAACTTATTAGTGAATACTTTACAACCTGAGTGTGTGACACATTTTCCCACACCTTCAGAAGTCGCAGTGGCTGATTTGAACTTCTTACGCATGCCGCAAAGTCGTAAAGAAACACTGTCACGCTTCGCACATTTTATGATTGAAGGATTTGAAGCACCATTAGATCGTTGGCTAGAGCTGAAAGGTATTGGACCTTGGACGGTCAACTACGCACGTTTGCGAGGGGCGTCTGAACCAAACTGTTTTCTGGAGGGGGATTTAGTGGTGAGAAAAGCCCTTGATCAGTTCCCTAAGTTATCGGCTGCAACGGCTTCTCCATGGGGGAGCTACGCAACCTTCCATTGCTGGAGTCATGCATGAATAATCGTTACACCACCTTTGTTTCACCATTAGGTACAGTTACACTGCAAGCCAATGAGAAAGGTTTGCTTGGCGTTTGGTTTGAAATTCAGACAACACAACCTGAAGAGTTAGGTCAATTGTCGGAAAATGATCCTATACTTATTAAAGCAATCAAGCAGTTAGAAGAGTATTTTTCTGGCGATAGAAGGGAATTTGATTTACCAATTTCGGCGGTTGGAACTGAGTTTCAGCAGCAAGTATGGAAGGCGCTGATGACCATTCCATACGGTGAAACTTGGAGCTATCAAGATTTGGCCAACGCTATCGGTAACCCCAAAGCAGTAAGGGCCGTCGGGCTAGCCAATGGAAAGAACCCTGTCTCGGTGATTGTGCCTTGCCACAGAGTCATAGGCAAAAATGGCAAGCTTACTGGATACGCGGGTGGTGTAGAAAGAAAATCTAAGCTTCTGGAACTAGAACAAATGGAGTAACGCCATGGTTAAGCAGCAATCTGTTATAGCGATATTACTTTCTAGCGTAGTGTCAGTAACTCTGTTTGGCTGCACAGAAGAAAAAGCAGAGCGCATGCTTAATAAAGAAACCTACTCTTTTACAGGGGTGTTTGAGAATCACTACAATAGCGACTTACTTGAATTCAAAGATGCTAAAGTGACTTATATCAACTCTGAAGGGCTTGATTTTACCAAGCCCTTTGAGGTTGATGAAGACCATTTAACGATTCAAATGCGCAACAGCTCGAAGGAAAAACGTGAAGATATTGTGATGCGTATCCATGGTCAGAGTGAGCTTCTGACTTGCAATGTCTGCGCGAAGTATGACATTGCAAGTATCTGGTTGAAGAAAGATTTTGTGCCCCCTAAGGCGCCGTTAAGTGAATAAGCTTCCGTTGAGCATCATATGAACCGCAATACTCGCGGCGTAACCAATCGCAATAACCGGCATCCATTTTAAGTGACCAAAGAAGGTGTACTTACCGTGTGCTGCTCCCATCAAAGCCACACCTGCCGCAGAACCAATAGAAAGTAAGCTACCACCCACACCAGCGGTTAAAGTGACAAGTAGCCAGTTACCCATATCCATTGCAGGTTCCATCGTGAGTACAGCAAACATCACCGGAATGTTGTCGACGATGGCTGAAAGAATCCCAACCATGACATTGGCCCAAATAGGATCCCATTGGGTGTACATCACTTCTGAGATCATTCCTAGATAACCAAGTAAGCTTAAGCCGCCTACACACATAACGACGCCGTAGAAGAAGAGTAGCGTGTCCCACTCGGCATGGGAGACGCGTCGAAATACATCAAACGGCACCACAGAGCCTAAGCGCTTCAACGCAATATCATCTCGGTTCTCGATTGCAATCAATGATTTCTTATGTAGAGAGGCTTTGAGCGTTCTGCGCAGGAAGAAGCCAAAAAACTGTAAATATGCTAAGCCCATCATCATGCCAATCACGGGCGGAAAGTGCAGCGCTGCATGGAATGCCACCGCGGTTGCAATAGTGAGGATAAATAGGGCAACGATTCGTCTTGCACCACGTTTGAGTTCGACATGCTGGTGGACAACATTTGGGCTCGCATCCGGCACAAACATCGACATGATAATCGCGGGCAAAACATAGTTAACGACTGACGGAACAAACAGCGGCATAAACTCAGCAAACGAGACGTGGCCTGCTTGCCAAACCATTAAGGTCGTAATATCACCGAACGGGCTAAATGCACCGCCGGCATTTGCTGCAATGACAATGTTGATACACGCAAGGTTAATAAATTTGGTGTTGTCCCCTGCCACTTTCATCACCACAGCACACATGAGTAGCGCGGTGGTTAGGTTATCGGCAATCGGTGAAATGAAAAATGCCAATATACCGGTCAGCCAAAACAGGGTTTTAAAGTTAAAGCCTTTACCCACCATCCAAGCTTGTAAGGCATCAAATAGCCGCCTTTCTTCCATCGCACTGATGTAGGTCATGGCGACGAGCAAGAACAGGAGCAGCTCTGCATACTCAAGCAAATTATGCTCTAGCGCCGCTTTAGCTACCTCGATTTGATCGTGCTGAGAATACACGTAACCAATCATTGCCCAAATGATACCGGCTGCAAGTAGAACCGGTTTTGACTTCCTAAGTTGCAGATACTCTTCCAGCATCACAAGGGTATAAGCGATGCCGAAAATGATCAGTGCGGCATAACCTATGGTTGACTGGGTAAGAGGGAGTATTTGATCAGAAGAAGATGCGGCGAATGTTGAAAAGGGCAGAAAAAAAAGGGCGACAAAAATGGACCACTGCAATTTCATACTTTCACTCCTTTGAAAGCGGATTGTTGTTTTATGTTTTATGATCCCATTCTAAAGACGAATGAGTTTCACGTATGTGAAGTAGGTTTGATCTGCTTGAATTGTCAGCGATTAATTAACAAGTTATGAATCTTTATGATGTGCAATGTTGATTTATTGGTGTGGTTTGATGTGCTATTTATGCGAGCAATCACAAAATATGATCGCGATTGAAAGGGGAAACATAAGTCGTATTACTACTTGATACGGATCATCATACTGCGAAGCGCTTTGCTTCATGATCCTATGTGTTCTGTTCCACATATGAATACATAGGTGAATTATGTCTAATCCAACTCAAAAAGAGCGAAAGGTAACATGGGGCTGCTATGCCGCCTTGGCTTTCGCAGTGGTGTTTTTCTCTGGCTTGATGAAGTCGAACGAATGGTATGGGGTGCTTGACTTTACGACCTTGAACGGCTCGTTTGGTTCTGTTGCTTATGATGTCAAAGAGACTGCCGAAGGCGTTGAAGCCGCAACTACTTCTTTACGTGGTAAAGGCGGTAGTGGTGCGCGTGATGGCTTTATTTTTGCTCTAACGCTAATCCCAACGGTTATGTTCGCACTTGGTGTGATCAACGTACTTGAGCATTACGGTGCACTGGATGCGGCGCGTAAACTGCTATCTCCTCTACTACGTCCTTTAATGGGCATTCCGGGCAGCTCTGGTCTTGCCTTGATTGCGTCTCTGCAAAGTACCGATGCTGGCGCAGCCATGACTCGTCAACTTAAAGACGAAGGACGACTCACCAAGCGTGAAACGGATGTCTTCACCATGTTCCAGTTCACAGCGGGTGCAACCATCGTTAACTTCTTCTCATCTGGAGCGGTACTCTTCACTTTAACTATGGCTGATGGCTCTCTAGCGGTGACTTCGTCTATCGGTCTCGCTGTTGCAATTATGTTTATCTTCAAGTTTATCGGCGCGAATCTATTCCGCATTTATCTCAACATCACAGAAGGTAAAGAAGGCAAACAAGACAAAGATAATGCACAAAATCTAAAAGAGGAGACAGCACAATGAGTGAAGTACAAGCGAAAAAGCCGATGGTAACCGACATCTTCGTTGAAGGCGCTAAGAAAGGCTGGGTAATTGCGACTACCTCGACTGTCCCTAATGTACTGATGGCGTTTGTGATCATCAAAGCGCTGCAAATTACCGGTGCACTGGATTTAATGGGTACGGTTTTCTCTCCAATTATGGCGGTATTTGGCCTGCCGGGAGAGGCAGCCGCAGTACTGATTGGTGCTTGGATGTCGATGGGTGGCGCAGTAGGTGTGGTTATTACACTGTTTGACCAAGGCATTCTTAATGGTGCACATATCGCAATTCTTGCCCCTGCCATTTATCTGATGGGTTCTCAAGTTCAATACATGGGACGCATCATGGGCCCAATCGGCACTGAAGGTCGCTACATTCCTGTAATGATCGCTATCTCAGTACTTAACGCATTCGGTGCAATGCTTGTCATGAACTTGTTTGTGTAGAGGTTAACGATGAATTTCTCTTTAAATGAGTATTTAGAAGAACTGCGCCCATTAATCGACGTGGACTGCGGCACTTACACGCTAGATGGTATTGAGTTTATCGCTTCTCAGTTTGAAGCTAAGTTCCAAGCGCTATCGGGCTGGAGTGTAGAGCGAATTGATTGCGCTAAAGCGGGCGTTGGCCTAGAGATTCGCAATAAGCCTCAAGCTGAGCAGATTGATGTGATGCTAGTGGGCCATATGGATACAGTGTTCCCGGTAGGGACTGCGGCACTAAGGCCGATGTCCCTTGACCAAGATAAGGCCTATGGTCCGGGTGTGTCAGATATGAAGTCTGGCTTACTCAATATTGTTTATGCAATGCGTAACCTTGATCAAGCGGTGCTAGACAAGCTTTCTATCTGTATTTGTATGAACCCAGACGAAGAGACTGGATCATTAGATTCTGTCGAGTGGATTCAATCCGTCGCTAAGCAAGCTAAAAACGTTCTGGTTGCTGAAGCGGCTCGCGCTGATGGTGGTTTAGTCAAAGCTCGTAAGGGGATGGCACGTTACAAGCTGAGCTTTAATGGCGTTGCCGCGCACGCTGGGAATGAGCCTGAGAAGGGTCGTAGCGCTATTACTGAAATGGCAAACTGGATCTTAGCCATTAATGGTATGACTAACTTTGAATCTGGCACGACACTCAATGTTGGGATTGTTTCAGGTGGCGCTGGCGCCAACATTGTACCTGAGCAAGCAGAGGCGATCGTTGATATCCGTTTCTGGAACAATGCGGAATACGATGAGGTCGATACAAAGCTCAACGGAATGGCGACTACGCCATTTGTTGAAGGTGTGAAGATTGAGCTTGAGCGTGAAGCCTACAAGCCTTCTATGGTGCCGAGCGCTGAAACTGAATCTTTGATGGCTTTGGTTGAACAATCCGCGCAAGAGCTTTCGGTTGATATTAACTGGAAAGAAGTCGGTGGTGGTTCTGATGCAAACAATACGGCTATTCTGGGCGTCCCAACTTTAGATGGCCTTGGCCCAATTGGTGCGGGCTTCCACAGTGACCAAGAGTACTTGTTACTAGAGTCCATCGAGCCACGTATCAAGCTATTAATGCGTGTGATTGAAAAGTTAGCGCACTAATCTGTCGCTATACAGTTATAAAGACAGAATAAAAAAGCCCCGATATTGATATCGGGGCTTTCTATTTTCAGCTTTCAAAGTAAGACTTAAGTTTCTCTCTTAACCATTGATTGGCGGGGCTAAACTTCATCCTATTATGCGTCATCATTCGATATTTAACCGGAAGATTGGTAAACGGAGCATCAAGTACCTGCAAATCTAATTTGTCGGCAAATTGATCCGCAATGCTTCTTACCATGGCGGCTAGGCAGTTGCTGTTGGAAATCATGGTCATCTGTGACACGAGTGAGTCACACTCTGCGGCGACATTTCGCTCTGCGATTACTTCTTCAGTAAAATAATCGGCGAGATAGGCATCTTCCCTCCTCAGCTTTAGCGTCACATGCTTTTCGCTATAAAACTGCTCTAAACTCAGTCCCCCTTTTATTCGAGGATGATCCTTGCGGGCAATCACACACAGTTCATCGGTATAAAAATATTCGGAAAAAAAGGAGGGCGCGGAATAGTTGGCAAAATCAATGGCCAAATCTGCCTTTTGCTGGCTTAGGTTGTGGAGTAGTTTCTCTTCATTCGACTGCGTTGGGTGAAGTTCAATTTGCACCTTACCCAGTGTTGGGTCTGCTTCGATTTTTGGCAGCAGCATTAACATCATTGGCTCGGATGTATAAACGACAAAGCGACGTGAATTAGCTGTGCTGAATGACTCCATCCCTTCTATTGCGTTAGTAATCTGATTCAGTGCAGGCTCTATTTGGCGGGCGAGTTCATGGGCTTGATGGGTTGGTGCGATACCTCGACCTGAACGTATAAAAAGCTGAACGCCTAGTTGTTGCTGCAAACGCTTAAGCACGCCGCTCACACCGGGTTGAGTCAAGCCCATCACCTCTGCTGCGATGGTAATTGAGCGATGCTCGTAGACAGAGATAAACACTTTCAACAAATTCAGATCGATACTGCTTTCTTGCATCTAAGGTGCCCTAATACATCGTGACTTGTGATGTTTTAAATAAACATTGATGTATATATTGTGATGTGTCAACCGAATAAAGTAGCCACGTACCCACAATAAGACCTAACGAGGCTCACTATGACTACCCGTTTTGCACCATCTGCTATTTCACTAGCGCTTATCGTTTCATTTTCAGCGGCCGCGGATTACGCCAGCTTAGATACCTATCAAGGAAAGCCTGCTTCAGAGCACACAAAGCAAGCCAATGAAGCATTAGCAAAGCAGTTACCTTGGCAAGACGTGACCGCATTTGAACGTACTCAAAAGGGCCTGATGGCAGAATTTGGCACTCACGAAGCGGGTGAATTAAAGAATCGTTTTGAATATATGTCTGATATGAGTGTTGATCAGTTACCTGCTTCGGTGAACCCGTCGATTTGGCGTCAAGGTATGCTCAATTACGCCGCGGGAGGCTTGTATCAAGTGACTGATGGCGTGTACCAAATTCGAGGAGCCGATCTCTCGAACATGACAATTTATCGCACTGACAATGGCTATGTGATTCATGATCCGCTGTTATCCAAGCAAGCTGCTGCGGCCTCTTGGGAATTTGCCAAAATGCATCTGCCGAAAATAAATGGAGAGCATAAGATTACCGGTATGATTTACTCACACATGCACGCGGACCATTTTGGCGGTTCACGCGGCATTATAGAGTCGGGCGATTTTGTTAAAGATGCGCCAATCTATGCGCCTAACGATTTCATCAAAGAGCTAGCTGATGAAAATGTGATAGCGGGTACTGCCATGAGCCGTCGCGCTAACTATCAATATGGCACAACCTTGGACAACAATACCCAAGGCATTGTAGACAACGCGTTGGGCTTAGGCACTTCACGTGGCGAAGTTACTCTGGTTGCACCGACAGTAGAAATAGAAGAGCGAGAAAAGGTCATCACTATTGATGGTCTAGACTTCCACGCGATAAACATGCCGGGTGCGGAAGCGCCAGCCGAAATAGTGCTTTATGTTCCGGAGTATCGTTCACTAAATACTGCAGAACTTACTTACGATGGGATGCACAATATCTATACCTTCCGCGGAGCTAAAGTGCGTGATGCGCTAGTTTGGACAAAATACCTCACTGAACTCAAGCTGCGTTATGTCGATAGTGGCTTGGTCGATAATATTCATGCCGCTCACTCTGCACCTGTGTGGAATGATCCAGAGACTGAGAACAACGAAATCTCAGAATACATGACGCTACAGCGTGACAACTACGGTTTCATCCATAACCAAGCCATGCGCTTAGCAAACCATGGTGTGACTATTAACGATGTCGGTCGTGAAATCGAAAAGATTGTTCCGCAGTCGCAAATTGATACTTGGCATACCAACGGCTATCACGGTTCATACAGTCACAATGCTCGTGCAGTGGTCAACCTTTACCTTGGCTATCACGATATGAACCCAGTAAATACCAATCCACTCCAAACGACAGAAAAATCTTGTGTTTATGTCGAAGCAGCGGGGGCGGATGTACTGTTTAGCGCAGGGCAGAAACATTTCGAACATGGACAATATCAGCAAGCCTCTCAGTTATTTAATGATTTAGTCCAGTGTGAACCAACCAATATCGAGTATCGTTTTGCTCTGGCAGACAGTTTTGAACAGCAAGGCTACCAGTCAGAAACCATGGCGTGGCGCAACTCGTACTTGCAAGGAGCGGTAGAGCTGAGAACAGGAGAAATTAAACCGTCTATCAAACTGGCTTCTCCGGACGTAATTGCCAATACACCAACAGGTATGTTCCTAGATTTCCTTGCGGTAAGACTTAATGCAGAGAAAGCTGAACAAGCTGAGTTGGACTTCAACTTTGGTATTCATCATCCTGATTTGAATGAATACTATTTTGGCGAAGTGTCAAACTCGAACATGGCCAATATCCAAGTTGAAACCTTGCCAGAAACTGACGTAATGCTAGACATCAGCAAAGCAGATATGACGGATATGGTGCTTGGAAAGGTAACTCTACAAGAGCTTACTCAATCTGGAAAAGCGATACTCACAGGGGATACTTCCTTAGTTGAAAAGCTAACCAGCAGCTTGGATGACTTTGATGGTATGTTTGAAATTTTGCCAATGCCGAATAAGTAACGATTAACGCCAACACAAGCGCCTCGGCCATCATTGCCGAGGCGTTGTTGTATAGGGTTATGATACTCCGCAGATATTAATTCTCATTAACATTTCTGATACTATCCGTGATTCATCTAAAGGCAAAGAGTGGGAATCCAATGGATAACAGTATCGAGCGATTTTCAAATGGGTTTAATCGAGTCAGTAAACTGCTGTCTTACATCCATTCTCACTTACACTTGCCGCTAGGTTTGGATGAACTCGCCCAACAAAGCTGTTGGTCTCGTTGGCAACTGCAACGCGTTTTTCAAGCTGAAACAGGACTTTCTGTTGCTAGTTATGTGCGAGAGTTAAAGTTGAGTAGCGCTGCAGAGCAGCTTCTGGATACCTCAGAGCGTGTGATTGATATTGGTTTATCACTTGGTTTTAGTTCAGAGATCAGTTTTAGTCGCTCGTTTAAACAGAAATTCGGCATGAGCCCGAGAGCCTACCGTAAGTTAGGACTCAGAACAGGACTACGTAAGCCGATAGAAAACCCAGCCGAGAGAAACTGTGCGCTAGTTGCGAGCTTTGTTGAGGTAAGAGTTGAGTCGAAGAGTAGCTTTTTACTCAAAGGTATTCATGGTGAGATTCATGGCTTGTTTTCGATTACCCCTGACTTTCAACAGAAAGTCCCGCAGCTTTGGCGCAAGCTTGAAGAGACAGTCGCTAGCAGTACCTCAGAGCGTTTACCTGCTATGGGTGTGATTGATGTAACCCACAGCCACTTTGATGGCAGTAATATCCACTATTGGGCCGGTGTTGAATTGGGTGAAATGCCACTTTATCCTCAGTTACCTTCATTGATATCAGACCAACTTGATACCCTCTCTGTCCCTAGCCAAACCTATGCCGTTATCAAACATAAGGGGCCTGTGGCTAACCTACCTAAAACCCTAGAGTGGTTTGTTATTCATTGGCTGCCTAACTCTGGTTACAGGGGCGTCGATGGTTTTGAGCTGGAATGTTACCCTGCGCAATATGACCATTTATCTGACGAGGCAGAAATGGAGTATTGGGTACCTATTGCTGATTCTCTCTAGGCCAGTCTGCTTACTGTTGATAGTTAAATGAGTAAATCTGATAAAGATGCACCAAATTGTTAACTTTCTTCTTATTAGATTCGTACAATGCAAATGATATTTATTCTTAATTAGAAAAAGCATTGGTATTTGAGGGAATCATGACAACTCCAACCTATTTTAAGCGCTCAACCCTTTCATTGGCGCTGCTGACCGCCTTTTCACATCCAGTTTTAGCAGCGGACGAGACAAAACAAGACACAACCCAACTCGAAACCATTACGGTAATGGGCAAAGCCTATCGTAATACCGCAACGAAAACGGCCTTGGAGCCTGAGGAAACCCCGCAAGGTATAACGGTCATTGAAGGGGAGTTGCTCGAACAACGTGGTGTTAAATCTGTTTCTCAAGCATTGCGTTACGCACCGGGTGTGGTCACTGAACAAAAAGGTGCGGCAGTCACCATGTATGACAACTTCTCTATCCGAGGTTTCAATACAAACAACGTAAGTTACTACGATGGTCTGGTATTACCTTACTTACCTGGTTGGAACCTACAGCCTCAAATTGATCCAATTGCTATTCAGCAAATCGAAGTGTTTAAAGGGCCGACATCTGTTCTTTACGGTTCAATGCCACCAGGTGGGATGGTGAACATCATTGCCAAAAATCCACAAGTGGAAGATCGCACTTCAGTAGGCCTTGCAACAGGATCGCGTAATCTAGTCGAAGCTTCTATCGACTCAGCAGGTCAGATTGCTGATAGCGATTTTTCATACCGATTGGTTGCTTTAGCGCGTAAGCAAGATAGCCAAGTTAATGGCGCCGAAGAGGAGCGTTATGTCTTTGCGCCATCACTAGATTGGCAAGTCACTGACCGTACATTGATTAATTTCAACATGTACTACCAGAAAGATCCTGCCATGGGTATTAACTCATCTATGCCATTGGAAGTGCTGAAAGCGCAATCTCCGTCAGTGTCAATGGGCGATGAGAACTGGAGCAAGTTTGAGCGTGACGTGTTTATGCTTGGCTACAAAATTAACCATGAGTTTAGTAATGGTTGGTCGTTCTTACAGAATGCACGTTATATGGATGCGTCTCTCTACCAAGAGAATACTTATCATCGAGGCACAGGATTTAATGCATCAACTGGTCAGTTAACAAGAAGTATCTACTCTACAAATGAAAGTTCGAAAAGCTATGTGATTGACAACCAACTTTCTGGTTTAGTTGTTACTGGTGACTGGGAACATAACTTACTGCTCGGAATTGATTATCAAGATCTGACTGGTGACTCTTTGTATAAAGAGTACTCTGCAAACGCAGGTTTTTATGGCTTCAATGCCTATAAACCAAATAACAATCTCTTAGATCGCAGCCAGATTAAAGAGGTCTACAAAGAAAACCATGATATTTCATACTCTCAGACAGGTTTCTATTTCCAAGATCAAATGCGCTATGACAACTTAGTACTGCTTGCTGGAGGTCGTTATGACTTGTTTAAGTCTAGTGATAAAAAAGTGAGTTCTAATCCTCTAGGTGATGGGACCGAAAAATCTGACCACAATCAGTTCTCTTACCGAGTTGGTGCCCTGTATGAGTTAGCTAACGGTGTATCACCGTTTGCAAGCTTTGCGACCAGCTTTGAGCCTGCCGCAGGCACAGATTCCAAAGGCAATTCGTTTAAACCGCAAACGGGAGAACAGTTTGAAGTGGGTATTAAGTACATGTCACCAGATATGTCGAAAAGCCTCACCGCTTCTTACTTCACTATTACGAAGAATGACAGCATCGTTGCCGATCCAGCTGATCCAACATATAGAGATAAAATCCAAGTTGGAAAAGTGCGTTCGCAAGGTTTAGAGCTAGAAGGACGTGCAGACTTAACGGAAAACTGGGATGTTCAGGCGTCATACACTTACATAGATATGAAAGTGACAGAGGCACTTGACCAGAACTCAGTCGGAACAACGCCAATTTATGTTCCTGATCATAGTGCGACTCTGTGGACTAACTACTACGTCTATTCAGGCGTATTGTCGGGAATGAGACTTGGTGGTGGTGCTCGCTACATGGGTGAAATGCAGATGGATGCATCAAACACACAGGGCAAAGTGCCATCTTACACCGTGGTTGATCTGTCAGTGGGCTATGAACTTGGCAACATGAGTGAGGCTCTTTCTGGCGCACACGCAAACCTAGTTGTGAATAACTTGTTTGATAAGGAGTACTACACCTGTTTCGATAAAACGAACTGCTGGTTTGGCGCGGAGCAAAGTGTAGAGTTGAACGTTAAATACGACTTCTAATTGCACTCGTAACTTAGCTGTATTGCCTAGCAAACATTGAATTTCCCCCAATAGTTGGATAACCAATTATCGGGGGATTTTTTCTTTTTGGGAAAAGTTCCGTTTAAATTTACAAAAGTGTGAACTTGATCGTGCAAATGATTCATGCCTTAGATGTATGGATAAATAATAGATATTACAAATACTTATGATTAATTGATAGTTTTCAGTGTTACGTTGTGACAAGTTTTATTTGTTCATAAGTGCTTAGTTGCACTTCATTTTTGAGTTTTACCTACTACGTTTTAGGTGTTCGCGCAGTTTTTAGTCTTTGAGCACTAATTCGGACATGGTTTAACCCAATACGGACATACGTTATGAACATTAAATTATTAGCCGTCTCTATCGCGGCAGCAGCATGTGGTACTAACGCTTTCGCAGCAGAAATATACAGCAGTGAAGGCTCTACTCTCTCAATCGGTGGTTATGTTGATGTAGGGATTGGTGAGTATAAATCTAGTGACGAAGTAGAAGTTCATTCTGTTTCTCCACGACTCAATGTTTCGGGCACTCAAGAAGTCGGTGATGTCACGGTTGATGCTAAAGGTGAATGGCAACTCAATTACCTTGATGGAGGAGATACTTCCTTTAAAACTCGACTAGGCTATCTTGGTGTCACACACGAACAGTTCGGACGAGCCGTCGTCGGTACGCAGTGGTCTCCATATTATGATGTGGCCGGAGTCGCTGACCAACCTATCGCTTTTGCCAACGACTTCCTATACGACGATCATTACAACCTAGGTACAGGGCGTGCCGAGGGTATGGTGAGTTATCGTAATGCTTTCGATTTAGCTGATATGGCCAATTTGAGTATTGGGCTCGGGTGGCAGGGTAAACACTCAGACTCCACTGAGACGAGCTCTACTGGTGATGGCGCCGTTACTGTTACACGTGCAACTCAAGAGTATGATGCTCGCGGGCAAGTCGCTTTAGCGCTAAGTATGTACGGCTTCAAATTAGGCTATGTATACAACGGC